>JAKOSR010000151.1 GCA_029777225.1 Chloroflexota bacterium | reverse complement strand
GCCTGCCTCACCGCCCGGGTGACCTCCGCGGCGCTTTCCTCACTGGCCGAAAAGGGTGTGCCAAATTCGCTGGCTACGTTCGGGCAGGAAATGTTGATTTCGATAAGGTCGGGCTCCGCCTCGGCGATGGTTTTGGCAGTTTCGGCAAAATCCTCCACCCGCGGCGCGAATATGGAAGCAAAAAGCGGCACGTCCATGGCGCGCAAACGGCGCCCGGCTTCGCGCAGCACGCCAACCTCCTCCCTTGCCCCGGGGTTGGTGAGGCCGATGGCGTTCAGCACGCCACCCTGCCAGGCCAGTGCCACAGGGTTGGGATGGCCGGCGCGCGGTTCAGGCCCAGCGCTTTTGCTGGTGACCGCCCCGGCGCCTTCCCGGGCGACGCGCTCCATCAGGCTGGCGGACGTGCCCAACACGCCCGAAGCAAGCACGAGCGGATTAGCCAGCGCCATCCCCAAGAATTGGGTACGCAGGTCTGGGTTCATCAGGCCTGGTTTCGTAAATATTCCGCCACCAAAGCGTAGGTGGCTTCGTCTATGCGGCCGGTCTGGCGCAAGTGCGCCAGGATGTCGGTAAACTTGAGCACAGCGCGTACCTGCAGGCCTGCCTGAGCCATGGCAGCCAACCCGCCCTGTTCACGGTCAACCAGCACCACCGCGTCCCGCACCACCAGGCCCACGGAGGCCAGCGCCTGGACGGAGGTGAGCAGGCTGCCACCGCTGGTGATGACGTCCTCAATCAGCACCGCGCTCTGCCCGGCTTCAAACACACCCTCAACCAGCCTGGCGGTGCCGTGGTCCTTGGCTTCCTTGCGCGGGTAAACCATCGGCTGCTTGAGTTTGTGGGCGGCCACGGAGGCCATCGGCAGGGCGGCGTAAGGTACGCCGGCAATAAAGTCGTAGGTCAGGCCGGTCAGTTCGTCGATGTAGGCCTCCACGGCCATGTCCAACACGGCAGGGAAGGAGACCAGCCGGCGCAGGTCAAGGTAAACCGGGGATTGCTTGCCGCTGGCCAGGGTGAAGTTGCCAAAACGCATGCAGCCTGTGTCGAACAGGCCGTCAATCAGCGCCTCGTGGGTGTTACCGGTTGTCGGGCTGCCCAGCCGGGCCGCGCTTTCAGGCTTTCCCTTGGGCTGGCTGGCAGCGGCCACCACCCGCGCGCGGACCTGGTTGATTTCGTCGCGCAGAGCCATGGCCGCGGCGCGCGGATCCGGCGCCTGCAGCACGGCGCGCGAGACGGGGATAATCATGCCCAACCCATCCGGGCGCAGGCCGAGTTCCAAAGCCTGCTGGAGATTGCCCCCCTGCGCGCCGACGCCCGGCGCGAGCAACCAGGCGTCGGGGGAGATGGCGCGCACCTTGGCGAGCGCCTCCGGCTGGGTGGCGCCAATCACGAGGCCCACCTGGCCTTTGGCACCCCAGGCTCTTGAAACCTGGGCCACGTGGATGTAGAGCGGCGGGTTGCCATGGTTCTGGATTTCCACGGCGCTGGGGTTGGAGGTCTGGCAGAGGATAAAGACGGCTTTTTCGGGGTCCTGGACGAAGGGTTTAATCGCGTCGCCACCCAGGTAAGGGGAGAGGGTGACAGCGTCCGCGTGAAAATGCTCGTAGGCGCCGCGAGCGTAAGCCTCGGCCGTGGAGCCGATATCGCCGCGTTTGGCGTCCAACAGGATGGGGATGTCCGCGGGCAGGGTGGCAAGCAGGTCAGCCAAAGCGCGCACGCCCTTGGGGCCAAACTGTTCAAAGAAGGCCATGTTGGGCTTGTAGCAGCACACCAGGTCAGCCGTGCGGGCCACCAGGTCCGTGCCCCAGGTGAGCAGCCGGCTGTAGAGGTCCGGGCCGGCCGGCAAAAGGCTTTCCGACGGGTCCATCCCGACGCACAGCAGGGAATTGTTCTTCTCAATCGCGCGGGTCAACTTGGTCACAAAGTCCATGAAGTCCTCCTCTTAGCTTGGTTCTGGTAGAAAGTTCCCTGCCGGACGGGTTTGGGTTGCTTAGGCCTGGCCGAGCACGGCAGCCAACAGGGCCATGCGGACATACAGGCCGTTTTGCACCTGGCGGAAGTACGCGGCGCGCGGGTCCTTATCCACCTTGTATTCAATTTCCCCGACGCGCGGCAGCGGGTGCATCACGACCATCTTTTCCTTGGCCTGGGCCATCAAATCGGGGCTGATGACGAAGTAGTTCTTGACTTCCTCATATTGCGCCAGGTCGCTAAAGCGTTCCTTCTGGATGCGGGTCACGTAGAGCACATCCGCATTTTCGATGACGTCCGAGACCTTGTTGGTCTCACGCACATTCAGGCCCTTGTCAATCAACTCGTTCATCAGGTCCAGGGGCAGGCGCAGGGTGTCCGGGGAGACAAAGCGCAGGGAGACGTCGTACTGGGAGAGCAGACGGGTGAGGGAATGCACGGTGCGGCCATAGCGCAGGTCGCCCACCATCGCCACCTTGAGGCCATCAAGGGTGCCCAGCTCGCGCTGGATGGTGAAGAGGTCCAGCAAGGCCTGGGTGGGGTGCTCGCCCGCGCCGTCGCCGGCATTGATAATCGGGGCCTTGACGTACTTGGCGGCCGTGGCCGAAGAGCCGATTTCAGGGTGGCGCAGCACAATCACATCGCAGTACTGCTCCAGAGTAATCATGCTGTCGATCAGGCTTTCGCCCTTGGACACGCTGGAATATTGGATGCCTTCCGTGATGGGGATGACCTTGCCACCGAGGCGTTCCATCGCAGCGATGAAGGAGGAGCTGGTGCGGGTGGAGGGCTCGTAAAACACGCAGGCCAGGGTGTAGCCTTTCAACAAATCACAGGTACCCCAGGTCTCGCACATGGCCAGCATTTCCTGGGCGCGCTCAAAGATGTAATCCAGGTCCGCCTTGCTGAACTGGCTGACGGACAGGATGTCCTTTTGGTAAAAACCGTTGGTGAATCGAGGTTCACGCTTATAAGTCCCAAGGTCAAAAAGTGGTGTCAACATATTACGCTCCAGTTAATATCATTTAATTAATATCGGATTCGGGCTGCTCCAGGACCAACCCGTCTTTAACAACTTTTCTGCCCCGCAAGGTGACGGACTGAACTGCGCCGATGAGGCGCATGCCCTCAAAGGGGGACCAGCCGCACTTGGTCTGCAAGGGATGGAGGGGGAAGGTGTACGAGAGCTTCTCATCCACTTCAACCCAGGTATCGTGCTGCTCCGGCAGGTTAAAAATGCGGCGCGGATTGGCGCACAGCAACTCCACCAGCCTTTCATAAGTCAGGCGTTTTTGGGCAGCCGCAGTCAGCATCAGCGGCAGCGTGCTTTCCAGCCCAGGCACGCCCGGCGGGGTGGACCTGTGCAAGGTGTACTCAGGGGGTTCAGACTGCTTCACGTCTTCCGCTACAGGTCGCCAAAAACGGTCATAACTAAAAGCCGTGCTGGCAGTGATGTTGTATTGTTCGTACTCGAGGTTATCCCAAAGCGTTTGCTCGTTGAAGTGGGGCCAGGGGCCTTTTTCCTCGCGCGTATGCGGGGCGTGATCGCTGCTGATGATGTCGATGGTGGTGTTGATGTGCTCCCAAAGCGCGTCAACGTCATCCTGGGTTTGCAGGCGGGGGCGCATGTCACCATAGGGTCCCAGGCGCTGGCCATCCTCGTAGGTGAGGAAGAGATGGTGCGGGGTCACCTCGCACGTGACCGGAAGGCCTTCGCTTTTGGCGAAGGCAATCATCTCGATTTCCTCGCGGCGGGAAATGTGACAGAAATGCACGTTTTTGCGTGTCACCGCCGCCAGTGCCACCCCGACGGCCACCGATTCCTCCTCCGCGTGCAGGCAGATAAGCTTATTTTCGGGCCAGGAGGCAAAGATGCGCTCCAACGTGCCAAGGCCACGCACCTTGAGCGGCCCGTAGGTGTCATCCATATAGATTTTAAGGGCCACCGCCCGGTTGGCCAGCCGCGGAAGTTCGTCGATATGGTCCGCGGAAGCCCCGGCGTATAAAAAAACATCGCACAGACTTTGGGAATTGGCCAATTTCTGGGCGATTCGAAAGGCGTCAACCGACACCAACGGAGGTCTTGTGTTGGGCATGGCCAACACGGTGGTAAAGCCGCCAGCCAGCGCCGCGCGGGTGCCGCTACGAAAATCTTCTTTGTGCTCTCCACCGGGAGCACGGAGGTGGACATGCGCGTCGATCAATCCTGGGAGGATCATTTTGCACCTTTTTCGAAGCCAAATTAAATCTATCCATTATAAAAGCGAAATTGAGGTCCCGTCAAGGTGCGAGCTGGGTTTTGGGGCAAAGTCCCACACCTCGAGGCCAGGTCGCTGGGGTACAGCACGGTTGCCACCCATTCGCGAATGCCTGCCAGGCAAAGCAGGCGGGGCCCTGGTTGAGGCCCCGCCCGTGATGAATTACCAGGCGAAACCGCCCGGGTTAATCGTCCTCGTCGTCATCGTCATCCTCAGCACCGGCCGGATGGCTTGCATTATCGGGCTCTCCCGCGACCGGGAAGATTTCAACCACCGGGCCCGCGCCCTCCTCTTCCTCGTCATCCTCATCATCGTCGTCGTCATCCAGCAGCGCGGGTTGCCTGGGAGCGGCCCAGATCGCGCGGCTCTTATTCAACAGCAGCAACACAATCATGGCTAGGCTGAGCGCGAGGCAAACCGCCCGAACTGCCAGGGACAGGGTGCCGGCACGCATGAACAGGCTGAAGGCATTCACCACCAGCATGACGCCAGCCCAAACCACCGCGAGGATAGCCGCCCATTTTTTTCCTTTGAGCACGAAAATGGCTGCCAGCACGCTCAGCACAAGCCCAAGCGCGACCACGGCCAGGTTGGCATACCGCAGAAGATAAAAGCCACCCCGGCTGGGCATGCCCCCCGTAAAGCCGGTGGGGCCGCCATATTGCCCACGGCCCTGGCCGTCAGCTGGAGGTGTCAACAGGGTGCCGCCCTGGCCTGGAGCGGTTTGTCCATCCCCGCCGAAAGGGGCGTTCCCCTCCCATTGAGGCATGTCTCCAGGCGTGCCGGAGGGTCTTTCGCCCGACTGCGGCGTGAACGGGCGGTTCAGGCCAAAGCTTTCATACGCGGCCAAGCCGGCGCTTAGTACGGCCAGCAGAATTAGGAAAATTGCCGCGAGCAGGAGCGTGACATTGGTTTTCTTTTTCATGTTTTTTCCTTTATATGTTTATTCATATTTAAGGGCTTCAATTGGCCGTAAACTGGCGGCCTGGTAAGCCGGATAGATGCCGAAAATCAGGCCAACCACCGTGGCCATGCCAAGCGACAAAATGACCACTTCGCTCGAGACACTGGTGGTGATGAGCCCCGCGGAGGATACACCCCACGCGATTCCCCAACCAATCAACACCCCCAGAATGCCACCGAGGATGGAAAGCGTCAGGGTTTCGGTCAGGAATTGAAATAGGATGACGCCTTTGGGTGCCCCAACCGCCTTGCGCAGGCCGATTTCGCGGGTCCTTTCGCGCACGCTGACCAGGGTGATGTTCATAATGCCAATCCCGCCCACCAGCAGTGAAATCCCGGCAATCGCCCCCAGCAGCGTGGTGAGTGTGCCGCTGATGTTGGTGAGGGATGCCAGCATCTGGCTCTGGCTGCTCACCGAAAAAGGCAGGTCCTCGGTCAGGGTGAGGCTGTGTTCGCGCCGCAGGGTGAACTCCACGT
This sequence comes from Chloroflexota bacterium, assembly GCA_029777225.1. Taxonomy (GTDB): domain Bacteria; phylum Chloroflexota; class Anaerolineae; order Anaerolineales; family Anaerolineaceae; genus Mesolinea. The sequence goes on along the minus strand of JAKOSR010000151.1, from coordinate 8,509 downwards.
TCGCCATAATCAGGTCCACCTGGTCCGCGTCGGCCGCCGAAAGCGCAATGCCGCTGACCGTGTTCTTACCGCGGGACTTGGCCTGCGCGCCAAAGACGACCTCGTAGGCGGTCTGCAGCGGAATGAGGACCATGTCGTCCTGGTACGTAAGGCCGGAAGAGCCCTTGGCTTCCAACACCCCCACCACGCTGAAGTTTTTGCCGTTAATTTGGATTTCCCGCCCCAGCGGGTTCAGGCCGGCAAACAAGTCCTCGGCAGAGGTGGCGCCCAAAACCACCACGCGGCTTTTTTGCAGGTTGTCCTGGTCGGTGATTAAGCGCCCGCTGGCCAGGCTATAGGCGTTTACGCGGGTGTAGTTGGGCAGAACCCCTGTCAGTGTCGCGCTGGCGGTCCGGTCGCCATTTTTCACCGAGGCCATGCCGGCATAATAAGGGGTCACAGCCGCCTCGTTACCCACGGTCGCAAGGATGGCCTCATAATCACTGTACAGGAGCGAAGTGGCGCTCCCACCTGCCATACGTTGGAAAGAGCGTCCACCGCTGGAGACCGTGATGAGGTTGGTGCCCATGCCTTCCACGCTTGCGGTGATGCCACTGGTGGCGCCCTGCCCCACGGCCATGAGAGCGACCACCGCGGCCACGCCAATCACGATGCCCAGGATGGTGAGACCGGAGCGCAGTTTATTGGCGGAAATGGCCCGCAGGGCAATGCGAAAATTCTCAAAGGGGTTCATGAGCCGGCCTCCTCGTCTTCCTCAACCGTCGTGGACAGGCTTTCACCAAGAATGTCATCCGAGCGCGGGGTGCCGGCTGCCAGCGGATGTTCCACTGGCTCATCACGCACAATCCGGCCGTCCTGGATGGATACAATCCGGCGGGTGTGCCGTGCGATGAAGGGGTCATGGGTAACGTAGATGACCGTTTGGCCCTCCTCGCGGTTCAATTTTTGAAAAATTGCCACAATTTCCGCACCCTTGTGTGTATCCAGGTTGCCGGTCGGTTCGTCCGCCAGCAGAATGGCCGGCTCGTTCACCAGCGCGCGGGCAATCGCCACCCGCTGCTGTTCGCCGCCGGAGAGTTGGTTTGGATGGCTTTTGGCCCGTTCCGCCAGGCCGACCCTTTCGAGCGCTTCCATAGCCTTGGCCTGGCGCGCGCGGTGGCTGACGCCGCTGTAATAAAGCGGCAGCATCACGTTTTCAAGCGCGCTGGTGCGCGGGAGCAAATTGAACTGCTGAAAGACAAAGCCAATCTTCTTGCGGCGGATGGCGGCCAGCTGGCGTTCATTCATACGCATCACTTCCTGGCCGTCAATCCGATAAACACCCTTGGTGGGCACGTCCAGGCAACCCAGGATGGCCAGCAATGTGCTCTTGCCCGAGCCAGAAGGGCCGACGATGGCCAGCATTTCACCATCTTCCACGCGCAGGTTGACCTTGCGGAGCGCGCGGACCTTGGTATCGCCCAGTCTATAGGTTTTAGAGATATTCTCTGTTTCAATCATGGCAATCCACCGGGTCAGTTCCCATTGGGAGCCGGGGCGCCACCATCGGAGGGAACCTGTCCGCCAGAGTTAGACGGCCCGCCACCGCCACCGGTGGTGATGCCGGGGCCAAACAAGCCGCCCATGCCATTACTGCTTGTGTTGGTGCTGGTGGAGAGGATGAGCACCACCTGCTGGCCGGGGGTCAGGTTGCCTGTCACGATGACGGTATCATCCGAGAGGATGGTACCGCTCACCACGTCCACGCGCGCGGTCACGCCGTTATCCACCGTTTGCACGTATTCGCCGGTGGTATCGCTTTGCACTGCCGTGGCCGGTACTACCAGGCTGGTGACCGGTTCCCCAACCTGGATGCTGACCTGCGTGGTGGCGTTCAACGGAATTTGCGCGTCCGCCTGGTCCAGCACCACTTCCACATCGTAATACACAACCCCGTTGCTCACCTTGCCGACCGGCTCAATCATGCGTACGGTGCCGGTGAAGGCTTTTTCCGGTAAAACATCCACGCTAATGGCAGCCTTCATCCCTTCAGCCAGCATGATGACGCTACTTTCATCCACGGTGATGGTGGTAGTGAATTCTGAGCGGTCAACCAGTACCAGGCTGGCGTGATTGTTGGAAACCAGGATGCCTGGCTCGTCGTAAATGGCGCCCACGATGCCGTCAAAAGGGGCACGCAGGTTAACAGCGTCAACGCTGAGCTTGGTCTGGTAATAGGTCAACAGCTTGTCGCCGGTGGCGTCCGCAGGCACACTCTTGCCAGTGATGGCTGCCAGGTAGTTTTGAGCTTCCACCAGCTTGTTCTCGGCCAACGTCACGGCGCTGTCATACTCCGCGATGGTCTGCGCGGAGGAGTTGGAATTGTACAGTTCGTAGACGTATTCCTTGGAATCCATTTCCGTCTTGGCGTTGTACATCGCGGTGTAATAAGGCGCCAGGTCGGTCTCGTAATGGTCGCTGGCGTCTTCATCCGCCCAGTTGTCGTAGTCCGTTTTGGCCTTTTCATACTTTTCCTTGGCCAAAACATATTCGTAATAGGCGTTGTCGATGGTGCCCTGGTCCTTGTAATCCAGGTTGGTCCGCGCGTATTGGGCGGTGGTCAGGCTACTTTGCGCGTCCAACACCGCCTGTTCCGCCTCGGCAATGGCAGCCGGGGAGGTCATTTGGGCCAGTTTGAGCTGGGAAAGGCGAACGCTTTCAGGCAGGCTGGCCTGGTCAAGCGTCATGAGGATATCATCGGCTTTTACTGCCTGGCCGACCTGGACCAGAATGTTGCCAATGGTGCCCTGGGTGGCCCAGGAAACCGTCGCCACCTGGCGTGGGCTGATGGAGCCAGACTCTTCCACGGTGACCGTTTGGGTGATTTCCGACACCGTGCCGTAACCAATGGTAGTGCCGGTGGTTTCAGCCTGCTGCCCCACCGAGCAACCGGCCAGGCTGATTGTGATTAGGAATAAAAGCGGGGTGATAATAGTTTTAAGGGCTGCGCGTGGCACGGTTCCTCCATCTCCAGGTTGAGTGAATGACAAGTTAACTCTACGCCCGCCGCCTGCCGTACCTGTATAGAAATGGTATAGCTTTCCCCACAAAGGATGCCCTTTTTCCGGGCTGTTTTGCATTCGGCCTGTGCGCGGCCACGTAACTCGCACAGCCCTGGGTGAAAATGAGCGCTTGAAAGGTGGCGTGTTCAAGGCTTTTTGAAGAACTGGGTTAAAAATGAACGGGCGGGACTGACTCCCGCCCGCTCGTTCGGCACTAATTTGGGTTTAGATGAAATAATGCGTGTTGGATACGGTGGCAGCCGCAGCCATGGTGGCCACACCGGCCAGCTCCACACCATCAATCAACTCTTCCTGGCGAATGCCCATCAGGTCCATGGACATCTGGCAAGCCAGCAGCTTCACGCCGTTGGCCTGGGCAGTCTTGAGCATCTCAGGCAGGGAATCGACGTTCTTCTTCTTCATAATGCCCTTAATCATCGCCGTACCGGCACCGAGCATGCCCATCTGCGACAAACCGGGTTTGCTGGCCCCACGTGGCATCATCCAGCCAAACATCCGCTCAACGAGGTTCTTTTTCACGGCGGGCGGGTTGTCTTTGCGCAGCAGGTTCAGGCCCCAGAAGGTAAAGAACAGGGTCGCCTTTTGGCCCATCGCGGCGAAACCATTGGCAATGATGAACGCGGCCAGGGCTTTGTCCAAATCGCCTGAGAAGACCACCATGGTCAGGTCCTTGCCTGGGGCAGTCACCGCGCCAGGTTGGGCGCTGGCGGCTTCAGCCGAGGCAAGCCCCTTTTGCACGCGGGCTTCGATATGACCATCGTTGGTCACCAGGCCGAGCAGGGTGTTGCCGGTGGTCGTTGACCAGGCCTGCACATCGCTGGCAAAGCCGAGGTCGGTGGCCTTGACGGTGACCACGTCGCCATCCCGCATTTCCTTCACCTGGTTGGCCAGCTTGAGGATAGGACCGGGGCACTGCAGCCCGCAGGCATCAACAACCAACTCGCGCGCCGGCGCGGCCGCGGTGGGGGTTTGGGTGGGGGTGAGAACAGGGTTCATCAGCTTGGGCTCCGTGGGATGGTTGTGATTGTTTTCATGGTTGCTGGCATGTGACCAGGTTTTGTAGCCGCCGGTCAGGTTGTAGGCATCAAAGCCTTTCTGACGCAGCAAGCGGGTGGCAAAGTAAGAGCGCTGCCCACTTTGGCAGTTCACTAAAATTTTACGGTCCCTGGGCAGCTCGTCCAGGTGTTCGCGCAGCTGTTGCAGCGGGATGTTCTTCGCACCGGGGATCTCGCCGATGGCCAGTTCTTCCGGGCGGCGTACGTCCAGGAAGTACCACTCGTCCGGGTTCAAGCCGGCAACATCTTCCCAGTGTTTCACCTGCACATCACCGCGCAGAACGTTGGAGGCGGCGAACCCAACCTGGTTCACGGGATCGCGCGAGGCTCCGAAAGGCGGCGCGTAGGAGAGTTCCAGCTCTTCCAGGTCGTAGGTAGTCATGTGTCCACGGATGGCCGTGGCGATGACGTCCACACGTTTTTCGACACCACGCGTGCCAACCGCCTGCGCCCCGTAGATTTGGCCCTCAGGGCCAAACAGCAGCTTGAGGTGCAGCGGGGCTGCGCCGGGATAGTAGGAGGCGTGGTCGTTATTGTGGGTGGTGACGCTGTTGAAAGGCAGTTTGGCCTGTTCCAGCTGGCGGCTGTTCAAGCCGGTGGAGGCCACGGTCAGGTCAAAAATCTTGACCACGGAAGTGCCCTGCACGCCGTTGAAGGCCACATCACGCCCGGCGATATTATCCGCCGCCACGCGCGCTTCCTTGCTGGCCGGGCCGGCCAGGGCCAGCGCGGTCTTTTGGCCGGTGATGAAGGAAACCACTTCCACTGCGTCGCCAACTGCGTAGATGTCGGGGTCTGAGGTGCGCATGTGGTTATCCGTGACAATATGGCCGCGGGGTCCGACTTCCAGGCCGGCTTCTTTTGCCAGCTTGGTATCCGGGCGCACGCCAATGGCCAAAACCACCATGCCAGCGGCCAGTTGACCGCCGCTGGTCAGGTTCACGGCCAGGCCATCACCCACCTGCTCGATGCCTTTGAGGCCATCGCCCAGGTGCAGATCCACGTTGTGCAGTTTGAGGTCCGCGTGCACGTCGGCCGCTATGTCGTAATCGACCGGGGCCATGACCTGGTTCAGCATTTCCACAATCGCGACCTGGTAGCCCTTCTCGACCAGGTTTTCGGCCACTTCCAGGCCGATGAAACCGCCGCCTACCACCACCACGTTCTTCACGGGGTGCGCGCCCAGCCAGTCTTTAATCGCGTCCAGCTCAGGGATGTTATGCAGCACAAATACACCCGGCAGGTTCACGCCCGGCAGGGGTGGCACAATCGGTACGGCACCTGGGGAAAGCAGCAACTTGTCGTAACTTTCCTCGTAGACCCGCCCGTCCGGCTGTTCCTTGACGGTCACCTTTTTAGCCGCGCGGTCAATCGCGATGACCTCGTTGTTGACGCGGGCCTCCACGTTGAGCATTTCCTTCAGTTCCTGTGCGCTGGAGACCAGCAGCTGTTCGCGCTGCGGGATGACGCCGCCCAGTTGGTAGGGCAAACCGCAGTTGGCGAATGAAACATAAGGGCCACGTTCAAACAGGATAATTTCCGCGTTCTCATCCACCCGGCGCAGCCGGGCTGCTGTGCTGGCACCACCAGCCACACCCCCAACAATCAAAACCTTCATTGAAGTACCTCCGTGATTATTTCACAATAAATGTTGCCGTCAGATCGACCTGGTCTGACAGTTGTTTATTAAGTACCTGCCGCAGCAGGTCCAGCGCCTCAACCAGGCGAGAATCACTGATGGCGTAGATGATTGAGGTGCCGGCCCGGGTTGTGTTCACCAGGCCCCGCTCGCGTAAAACGCGCAAATGCCGGGAAACCGTGGATTGCGGCACGCCCAGCAACTCTGTCAGCTCGTTAACCGTTTTGCCACCGTCCGCGGTCATGTACAGCAGGAGGATGCGCTTGGGGTCCCCCAATGCGACGCAGATGCGCTCGTGCAGCAGGTTGATTTCGTTTTCAAGGGCAGATGGCGTCATGTTTATTCCTATATTCGCATAAGCGGATAAAGCGTGTGAAGTATATCACAATGCAAGGATTAAAACGGGTGAATTACCTTGAATTTCAGCATTCCCGCCCCCTTTTATGCGGCCTGGCAAGCCCCGTGGGCGAGAGATTTTCCAGCGCGCAAGACTGGCCCCGCAACCATTTTTAGCTAACAAGATTGTACATACATTTTACGACCAGGATGGTTCGTTGATAATTACCTCCTTACCAGCCAATGCTCAAACCGAGGAGGTGCCCGTGAAAGTCCGTCCCCATCCCCCCCTGCTGATGATTTTCTTAATCCTGGCCATCTTCACCCTGCTCATTTCCCAGCCGCCTGACCCTGCCAGTTCGCAAATTTTGCCCACCTTCCAGTTCACCCTGGTTTTTCCGACCCCCACCCGCACCCCCACGCCGGTTTCGATTGGCAATTTCGTCTGGGATGACCTCAACGGGAATGGCATCCAAAACGTTGGCGAGCCCGGCCTTTCCGGCATCACCGTCCAATTGTGGAATCCATCCAAAACCCAGCTGATTGCTTCGGACGTCACCGACGCGAACGGCATCTATACCCTGGTCGCCCCGCAATACGGCGACTACCGCGTCCGCGCGGTGCTCCCCAACATGCTTGCCAGCTTTTCTCCCAAAGACCAGGGCGCGGACGACACCAAGGACAGTGACATCAACCCTAGCGGGGCAGATTTAGGCTTTACGGACACCTTCACCATCGCCAGCAACGTGATTAGCATCACCCTGTACGACGTGGGAATCATCATTTACCGAACGCCGACACCCACCCGCACGCCCACACCAAAAAGCCTTGGCAATTTCGTCTGGCATGACATCAATCAAAATGGCAACCAGGACGCCAGCGAGCCGGGCGTCCCGGGCATCATGGTGCAACTCTGGAACAGCGCCAAAACCCAATTGGTACACAGCACCACCACCAACGCGAATGGGAATTACACCCTCATCGCCCCTACCGAGGGCGATTATCGCATTCGCGCGGTTTTGCCCAATGGGCTGGCCAGCTTTTCCCCCAAGGACGTGGGTGTGGACGACAACCACGATAGTGATATCAATCCTTCAGGGGCCAATTTGGGCTTCACAGACGTGCTGACGATTGCCAGCAATATCATTTCCATTTCAAACATCGACGTGGGCCTCTACAACATCGTGCTTACCACCCCCACCCCGCCCGCGTCCCAACAGCTCAAGCTGTATCTGCCGCTGGTCACCCGCTGATGAACGCCCCGGGTTGATTCTCAAGGCAAGCCGGCTTCACACGGAGCTTTGAATGGGCTCCTGCAGGCCATCAGCCGCGCGCACCAGGTACATGCCATCCGAACGTAGCACCTCGATACGCATCCCGTAGGTCTCGCTTAATTTTTCGCTGGTGAAGGTCTCCGCCACCGGACCCGCGTGCAGGATGCGCCCCTGCTTCATCAATACCAGGTTATCCGCCGCCAGAGCTGCCGCGTCGGGGTCGTGCGTGCTGAAAAGGATGGTCGTGCCGGCCCTGCGCAATTGTTTCATCACGCGCAGCGTGGCGTTGCGATTGCTCAGGTCCAGGTGGGAGGAGGGTTCGTCCAACAGCAAAACCCGCGGCTGCTGCGCCAGTGCCCGCGCGATGAGCACCAACTGCAATTCCCCTCCGCTCAGCTCTGGGATGGGCCGCGCGGCCAGGCCATCCACGCCAACCGTCGCCAACGCTTCCCGCGCGACGCGCGCGTCTTCCTCCCCTGGCAGGTCCAGCAGCCCCAGGTAGGGCGCGCGTCCCAACACCACGTACTCCAAAACACTGTAATCGAATGGCAGGTATTCCGACTGTGGCACCAGCCCCATCCACTGGCTCAGTTCCCGGCGGGTGTAGGACCCCAGGCTGCGGCCAGCCAGCCAAATTTGACCGCTGGCCGCCTTGCGCAGGCCCAGCAACACGTGCAGCAGCGTGGTCTTGCCGGCGCCATTGGGACCCAAAATCGCCGTGATGGTGCCGGCCATAATCTCAAAAGACACGCCCTCCAGCGCGGCGGGCCGCCCGGCCTCGTACCGGAAGCCGAGCCCTTCCACCCTCAGCATAGCTTCCCCCGGCATCGGGGAGGCGGCAACAGGTAACGCGCTGGTACTCATCGACGCGCCTTAAATCGCGGGCTGACCATCAGGCCCAGGAACACGGCCGCGCCAATCAGCGACGTCACCACCCCCAGGGGTATTTCACCCGCCGTGACCACTCGCGCCAGGTCATCGCACAGGATGGCGAACGTCGCGCCCAGCGAAACGCTCAAAGGCAGAAATTCCGCGGCATCGGAGCCCACCAGGCGCCGGGATATATGCGGGATGATGAGCCCAAGCCAGCCCACCATGCCGGCCACGGAGACCACCGCCGCGGTGATGACCACGCTCACCGTC
>JAKOSR010000150.1 GCA_029777225.1 Chloroflexota bacterium | reverse complement strand
GGACGCAGGAGCAGTTCGCCAGCCGCCGCCACGCCGCCCGTCACCACCACCCGCTTGGGCCCAACGACCAGCGCGGCGTTCATAATCGCCACGCCCACATACGCGCCGGCGGTATTCCAGATATCGAGCGCCACCGCGTCGCCTGCTTCCGCGGCGGTCGCGATGACGTGCGCGGTGATTTTGTTCAGGTCATAATTCACCAGCTCGCCAATTTTCGTCGCCTGGCCTTGTACCACCGCTTTCAACCCCATCGCCGCGATTGCCGGCCCGGAAGCGAAAGTCTCCACGCAGCCATAATTACCGCAGCCGCATTTGGGCCCGTGGAAGTCCACAGTGATATGCCCCAGCTCTCCGGCGGTGCCGCCCTGGTTCAGGACGAGCTGATTATTCATCACCACCCCGCCGCCGATGCCCGTGCCGATGGCAAGGCAGAGCATGCAGTCCACACCCTTGCCCGCGCCAAAAGCCCATTCGCCGTAGGTAATCGCGCGCACGTCGTTCATGATGTAGACGGGTACCTTCAGGTGGCTCTCCAGCAGCGCTTTGATTGGCACGTTAATCCAATGCCCGGGCAGGTTGGGAATAAAGCTGGTAAGCCCTTTTTCGATATCCAGCCGGCCGGGGGCGGAGAGGCCCACCCCGCCTATCTGGGACCATTCAAAGCCCGCTTCGGCTACCATTTCGGTAATCAGGTTCGCGATGCGTCCGATAACCGCCTCGTGCCCGAGATACGAGAGCGTTTTCGTGTCCCTGGACGCAATGACTTGACCAGTGGACAGATCCACCAGCCCGGCTTTAATATTCGTGCCGCCTAAGTCGCAGCCGACGTAGTATTGGGTGTGCATGCTTTCTCTCCTGCGTGCGTTATTTCAGGGTGAATTATACAACGGGATGCGGGGGAGCTGGTTGGCTTAATCTGGGGTTGAAGAGGAGAGGGGGATAAAAGGTCACATTCCGCGAACAGGCGGGAGGCGGCGCGAAGTGATGTTGATGCATCCAGGAGAGCTGCTGTCACATTCCGCGCGAGGTCGGGAGAACGGCGGGAGCAGAGAGTTGTTGGAGATCTAATGGCCAAATCCCGCGCAGATCGGAACGCTTGAAGATGAAGATAATGATGTTTAGGAGACCCGCGGTTAAATCCCGCGCTCGGTCGGGAGACCGGCGCGATCAGAGACTAGTGCGAGTAGATCTCAAGTTATGTCCGGAAACCTGTGGTCACGTTCCGCGCTCGTTCGTGAGACCGGCGCGATCGGAGGTCTCGAGTCCCGATTATGCTTACAGTATTACTAACACCTCAAGAAAGACACAATGGCCTGTCTATGGAAGACACATAAACAAGGTTTTATATTCCTGAGTTTGTGCCGGCGTGAGTGAGTGGGATAGCCTTAGTAAATAAATACCATTTCCATAGGAATATTCAACAAACAAAGGCTGGCACGAATAGATGAAGCGTGTGCTTGTCTATGAATCATCATAGCAGGGTTGGGGGCTGCTAGAGGGGGAAAATGGGGGATTGTT
>JAKOSR010000149.1 GCA_029777225.1 Chloroflexota bacterium | reverse complement strand
TGGCCCAACCAGGGCAATCATCTGTCCAGGTTTTGCCTTGAGGGTCATATCCTTGATGACGGTGACCTCCGGAACATAACCAAAGCTTACATGCTCGAAGTCGACCTCGCCCTGGATGGTCTCGAACTCCACCGGCTGGGGTGAATCCATGATTTCCGGCTTGGCGTCGATGATTTCAAACACCCGCTCAGCACCGGCCAGGGCTGCTTGGATGGAGTTAAAAATGTTAGAAATCTGGCGTAGCGGGGAAACAAAATTTTGTCCATAATTGATGAAGGTGGCAATGAGGCCCACAGTCACCAGGCCCCGTAAGGCCAACCACCCGCCCAGGCCGGCCATCACCACCACGAAAAAGTTGCCCAAAACGAACGTAAGCGGCATCAATAACAACGCGTAGCTGTTGGCATAGACGCCAGCCTTATAGACAGCCTGGTTTTGCTTGTCAAAATCCAGGGTGACAGAGTCCTTGTGGCGAAAGGCCTTAATCACCTTTTGCCCGCTAAAGGCTTCCTCAGTGATAGCGTTCAGCCCTCCCAATTGATACTGCAGGTTCTGGAAGCCCTTGCGCGTGTATTTGGCCACAAAATTTGAGAACCAGAGCATGATGGGGATGACCACCAGGGTGCCCAACGCAAGCCACGCGTTTAACAGGAACATCGTGACGATGATGCCAAGCATGGTGAGCAAGCTGGCGATTAACGAAACCACGTTTTGGGAAACCGCCTGGTTTATGGCATCCACATCGTTGGTCAGGCGGCTCATCAGGCCCCCAGTCGGATGGGTATCGAAAAAGCCGATGGAAAGCTGCTGAAGATGCTCGAAGAGGTCCCGCCGAATGAGCTTCAGGGCATCCTGCGAAACGCGGGCCATAATCAGGCTGGCCGCGGCCTGGAAAAGATTGTTCGCCAGGTAAGCCCCCAACATGAAAAGGACGGTCCGCAGAAGGCCGGCTGGGTTTTTTCCGCCGATGAACTGGTCAATCGCCCGGCCCATCAGGTAAGGTCCAAGCAACCCTAACAGGGTATAAATGACGACGAAGACGGTAACCAGGACCAGGGTTACTTTGAACGGTTTGAGGTATTCAAGCAACCGGCTGAGCGCCTGGCGTGGGTTTACCGCGGTTTCAAATCGCGCGGGTCTGCCAGGCCCACGGCGGGAGAACGAGGTGCGAAGCGCTTCCCTGGTTTGGGAGGACGTCTGGGCGGTCACTCTTCACCCCCCGCCAAAGAAGGCTGGACTTCGACCGGCATCTGGCCGACATCGCTTCCAAGTTGGGAATCGTAAATTTCGCGGTACACGGGGCTGGATTGCATCAACTCCGCGTGTGTGCCTTCGGCCACAATTTGACCCCGGTCGAGGACGATGATTTTGTCCGCGTTGAGGACTGTGCTAATACGCTGGGCCACAACGAAGGAAATTCGTCCGCGCATGGTTACCGCCAGGGCGGATTGAATGAGGGTCTCGGTCTCCACGTCCACCGCGCTGGTGCTGTCATCGAGGATGAGGATATCTGGTTGGGTGACTATCGCGCGCGCGATACCCAGCCGTTGTTTCTGCCCGCCGGAGAGGTTGGACCCCCGTTCTTCCACCCGGCTGTCGTAGCCTTCAGGGAAAGCAAGGATAAAATCGTGCGCCTGGGCAGCCTTGGCGGCCGCGACAACTTCCTCTTCCGTGGCTGAAGGTCGCCCATAACGGATGTTCTCCCGGATGGTCCCCGAGAACAGGACAGTCTCCTGTGGGACGATGCTCACCCTCGAAAGCAGTGAATCCTCGCACACTTGGCGCACATCCACACCGCCAACCGACACGCTCCCCTCGGAGGCGTCATAAAAGCGTGGGATTAGATTGACGAGCGTGCTCTTGCCGGCACCGGTGGCGCCCAGGATGGCAATCGTTTGCCCGGGAGCAGCCGCGAGGGAGATGTCCTTGAGAACCAACCCACTCTCTGAGCCGTTGTAGTGAAAAGAGACATGCTCAAATATAACACCTGGCCGGTCGGAAGCCGATAGGATAATTCCATTCACCGGCTCCATCACCTCTGGGACGGCGTCCAACACCTCGTTGACACGCCGGGCGGAAGCCAGGCCATTGGCCCAGGCGACAGCCACCACGGACATCTGCATGAGCGGCGCCAGGGTGGCGACGAGATAATTAATGAACGCCACCAACTGCCCCAACGTCATACTTCCATCCATAGCGCTCAGGCCGCCTTTCCAAACCGTGTAAACCAGGC
>JAKOSR010000023.1 GCA_029777225.1 Chloroflexota bacterium | reverse complement strand
TTAGCACGCGCGACTAGCAGGAAGATAATCCCCGTCAGCAGCGCGGTGCCCGCGATGACAATCAGGCTCAGCTCGATATCGGTCATGCTCCCTCCTGGGTCTGGTTTGCGCTGGTATTCGACCCCATCATCACTTGGGGCGGCTTTGGCAAACGAGGCTGGCCTCTCAGCCAGCCTCGTTCTTAATCTATTATCTTACGAGACTTGGAATGTCGTCGTCGCGCTGCCAGGCAGGTAACCCGTCTTTGTGGCCGTGGCCAAAACGGTATACGTGCCGGTTCCGGTCTTGCGCGTATTGAGCTTGAAGCTCACGCTCAACACCCCGGAGGTATTGGTTACGCCGGTTAGGGTGGAAGTACTGCCATTCGCGCCTGTCATCTTGACGCTTACAGACGCACTGGAGACTGCCGCTCCATTCTGGTCCTTGACAGTAACGGTAACTACAACTTTCTCACTATTGACATAACTGGTCTTGTCAGTCTTTACGCTAACCGCTAACTGGTTGGTGACAGGTTGGGTGATGGTCACGGTCACGCTCGCGCTGCCTGTAGCCCCTACTGAATCAGTTACCGTTGCCTTGATGACGTGCGTGCCAACCGCCAGGTCCGACTTGGTCAGGCTTGCTCCTGTGCCTAATGGAGTGGTATCTTCAGTCCAAACCACAGCCGCGCTCAAGTTGCCATCCTCGGTATCGCTGGCGCTTGCCGTAAAGGTAATGGAGGTGTTCAAGGCAAAGCTGGCATTGTTCGCCGGGTTGGTAATAATGACGCTCGGCGGATTGTTGACCGGCGTGCCCCCACCCAGGTAAACCAAAGCGGCCTTGGCCTGCACCAACCCATAGCCATAATACACATCCCGGCCGGCGGCGCCGAGGTCCTGGGCCGTAGCGGTGAGCGCCTGCCTGATTTGAGTATTCGTCCATGAGGGATTGGCGCTCCACACCAACGCGGCCACCGCGGAGACATGCGGAGTGGCCATGGACGTGCCATCCCAGGCTTCGTAACCGCTGGCAGGCTTTACCACCGCGCTGGAAACCGTGGCGGTTTGGCCCAACGCGCTGGCCACAAGAGCCTGACCGTCTTCCTGGCTGAGGGAGATGCCAATAATCGAAGAGCTGTACCCGTCACCCAATGTGCCCAGGAAGTTCCCCGGAACGTTGTTGTAAATAACCGCAGCCACACCACCCCCATTTTGTACGGCTATCACCTTGGTATAAAAATCATAGGTGCCCCGCTCGCACAGAACCACTTTGCCACTCCACGCGCCAGCTGTGCCACACAGACCCCCATTCACCAGCTGGCCACTGGCCGTCCCCCGTCCTGCATTTTCAATGTAGCTGGCCGAGTAAGACGTACCGTTTACAGTCAGGCTGTTTGTGTCAATATATGGCAGGGTGGAAAGCACGCCCACCCCAGGCGCGGCGAGTTCAACCTGGCTGTTATACTGTGAGAAATCAGCGACAGCCTTGTTGGAATCAATCGCCGCCACGGAGATGACCGAGTCATAAGAAGCCGGATAGGAATACGCGGAGGTGCCATCATTCCCGGCCGCGGCCACGCTCAAAACACCAGCTGCTTCTGCGTTGGCAAAAGCGGTTTTTTCCGTTCGCACGGAACGGGAGCCGCCCAGGCTCATGCTGACCACGTTCGCCCCGGCGTTGCGACAGCGCGTAAGCGCGTCCACCAGGTTGGAGGCGTATGTGGCAAGCCCATCATCGTTGAAGAACTTGACAATATAGAGGTTCACGGTACCGGGTGTGACGCCAACCACGCCCCAGCCATTATTTTCAGCGGCAATGGTTCCGCCGACGTGAGACCCGTGGCCAAAGCCATCTGTCGACCAACTGCCGCCCACCTGGGAATAGCCGCCAAGCGCGTCGTGGAGATCCTCATGCGCCTGGTAGTAACCCGAGTCAATAATGCAAAGGGTGCGCGTGGCACCGGTGGGCGCGCCGCTATCCACAACGCCATCCCGGTTCGCATCCCAAACATCGCGAGCCTGCACCATGTCGATGCCATAAGGCACTGTCTGACCAGTGGCGTCCAAAACCGCCAGGGACTCAGCAGTCACTTCCGCTTGTTTATCCAGGATGGGATAACGTTCGGCGTCTTCCTCAACATCCAGCACGTTGGGGTTGTTCACGATGCCATTCAGCGCGGCACGTGGAAGCGTGATGACATACGCGCCCAATTCGGGGAAATCGAAGTGTACCTGGCTTTTGACAGAGTTAATCGCGCCGAGCACTTCCGTGGCCTTGCCATCCTTGTACTTCACCCAGACCCGCACGGTTTCGCCGGGGTCAGCAAAGACTGGGATCGCGGAGGTAAGCAACAAAGTGATTACCAACAACAAGGCGATTGCCAGACTTAACTTCTTTTTTTTCATGTTAACTCCTTCTGGGCGCTTGGATTTGATTTGGTGATTAGAGTAAAAAAACACTTGCCTTGAAAATCACCTCCAGGGGATAAGATTCCGGGAGGGTTATGACACATGCTGGGAGAATGTTGGCGATTATATCCTGAGATTGCGCGAATTTTCTGTCAGCCCAGGTGTCTATTCTCATCCGTCAATCAAAAGAAAATTGTGCGCGATTCGGCCAATCAATCCCGCGGCAATATGCCCTGGCGATGGATAACCCAGGGTTACAGCCGGCTGGCTTGCTCCTGCAGGTCAATTTCTTCGGGTGTGACGGCCTCAATGCTCAATCCGTGCGGCTGGGGTTTTCCACTCAAGTCCACGTGCACGAAGGTGATGAACCCGTCCACGGTCAGCTCACCCTTGGTTTCCGCGCGGATGTAGGCGACCAGGCGTGTTTTCCCGGTGAATACAATCTTGGAATCAAAACGTACCACTTCGCCCGGGCGCACCGGCCGGCGGAACTGCATCCCATGGATTTTCAGGCACAACACTTCCTCCGGTGGTAATAGGTTGGAGGCGGCAATAAAGCCGGCTTCCACCAGCCACTCAGCCCCCCGTCCTGCATACAGCGTGCGGTGGTGGTTCAGGTCTTCGCCCTTGACAAGATGATGAATGGTCAATGTTTGCATGCGCATGGGATTTCCTCAGGGTATCAGCAATTGAAAATTATCGAAAGCGACTTTAAAGCCGGTGTTCCCAAACGTGCCACCTACCAGCCCAACCAGGCCGGGTACAAAGGTGGCGTCCTGGATTTCAGCCAGCAACAGCCCATTGACGGCCAGCACCAGCCCCTGTGTGCCACACGTGGCAGAGAGCTTGAACGGCCCCCCAGCCGCGATGGTATCGGCATAAGTCCAGTCCACCAGGCTGACGTATTCCTCGCCATTCTGTTTCCAGATGGTGTAATAGCCATCCTCACTGATTTCCAAAACAGTGAAGTGATCGTTGTCCTTCTCTCCACAGATGAAGCCAAAGTCCGAATCGCCCACGGGGTTAAGCACGCGTGCGTCCACTTCCATGCTGACATTGTCGTAGGCATATTCCACATCCGACCAGACCAGGTAGTCCGTGGAAAGCACATGGATGACCAGTTCGCCGTTTTCGTAGCGCGTCAGGCCGTTCTCAGATTCAAAGGTGGACCAGCCGGAGTTCGGGTCAGAGAAATCGTCCTCGAAGATGACTTTGCCGGTGGATTGATACGTTTCGCCCATGGTGGTATCGGCCTGGATGGCCACCTGGCCTGCCTTGGCGGCCTGGATGATGCTGGTCGCCAGGTTGACTGGTCGCAACGCGTTGATGAAGCCACCTGTGGGCACGCAGGTATCGTAGTCATCCACGTAGCCGTCGCGGTTGGTATCTGCCAACGGGCGGCAGTCCACGATGGCGCCTTCCAAATCCCCAGAGCCAACCTGGGTGGGCACGCCTACCAGCTCCCCGTTTTGGTTTACCGCCAGCCCGCCAGAGTTGCCAC
The DNA here is from genome assembly GCA_029777225.1 of Chloroflexota bacterium. Taxonomy (GTDB): domain Bacteria; phylum Chloroflexota; class Anaerolineae; order Anaerolineales; family Anaerolineaceae; genus Mesolinea. The sequence continues at coordinate 2,933 of JAKOSR010000023.1, read as the reverse complement.
CGGCAATGGTGGCGCTGGTTTTAATGAACGCCCGGTTGCCGTAGCCCCCCTCCGACGTGAAACCACTCACCTCACCCCGCGTCAGCGTGATGGTGTCGCCACCAATGCCCGGGTAGCCAAGGATAACGATTTCATCACCCAGCGTCAGGTTATCGGAGTTGCCTATCGGCACGGCCGGCAGGTTGAGCGTGTCATAGTTGAGCGGGTTGCCCTGCATATCGGTGCGTGGCTTAATCACGGCGATATCCAGCGCGGCGTCGGCCTGCACGATGCTGGCATAATACGTGTCAACCGGCGGCGAGTCCTGCGCCAGGGTCAGGGCCACAATCAGGTCCTGCACCTGGTAAAAGCGGTCCGAGAGCACCACGTGCGCGTTGGTCAGGATAAGCCCATCCGTGGTGATGATAGTGCCCGAACCCGTCCAGCCCACCTGATTCTCGCCGTCAATGCTGACCAGGGCCTTTATCTGCACCACCGCCTGGAAAGGCACCTTGCCAAGCGATGCCGGCGTAGCCGTGGAAGCCGTGCCGGGCTGCCACTCGCTGGGGTTCACCCCCACCACGGAAGCCTGCATATTGAATTGGTAGCTGCCGTCATCCGTCGCCACTACACCCAGGCCGGAAAGCGACCCCGTTGTGATGGCCTCAAAGCGGAAAATAAAGCGCTCCAGGCCCGTGGGCGCGATAGTCAGGTCCATGGCCAAAATGCCATCCCCGCTGGCGTTGTTGGTCAGCGTGAGCGCCGGCTCCGAGCCAAGGTAATTCACCTTGGATAGGAACGAGGCCGGCAGCCGGATTTCGGTCACATGCGCGTTGTATTGGCTGGTGTTGGAAAGGTTGACCACCACGTCAAAGCTGCGCCCCTGCTCCACGCTGTTGGTGGGGTAGGTGGATGTCACTTCCAACTCACTGGGGGGTTGAGTGGTGGTGGGAGCCAGGGAACATGCCATCACGGCCATGGCCAGCGCGCCTAAAATCAAGATGATGCGGGGTAATAAGGAGGTTTTTAACATGGTCAGACCTCGTTAATAAAGGATGGATGAAACAGTATTTAGGATAACATAATCACATACCTAACGCAAAGAATTGCAGAACAAGCTCATGCCTTGGCGAGGCATTGTTACCAGAATGTCCGGGGTTTACATAAACAGCGCCCGGAGCGGTTGGCTACCGGGCGCCTGGATGCGCTTAACGTGCGACGGTCGGGTCCAGCGGCCATCCCGCGCTGGCGGGGTCCCCCGCGTACCAGTCCGTCGGGTTGATGCCGGCCAGGGCTTCGCCGGCCTTGAGTTGGATGTCTATCAGGCTGTGGTCCACGCAACTGGCCAGCAGTCCGCAGGGCACGGCCTGGGAGTAACCTCCGGCCATTGAGTCGTGTGGGAGCGCCACCAGGTAAGCCACCACGTGGTAAGTGGCCGCGGGCAGGTCGGTGAGGATGTAGGTGCCCTGGCCATCCACGGTGTTCACCCAGTAGTATTCGCCGGTGGCGATGTTAAAAGCGATGACGCGCTGGGCCGGAATGAACTCCGAGGGGTAAGCCAGTGAACCTGAAATGCTGCCGCGCGGCGTCTCTGTTGGGGTCGGGGAGGGCACCGGGGTGGGGGTCTGGGGTAACGGCGTGGCGCTGGGCACGGGGGTGCAGGTTGGGCAGGTGGCGCAGGTGGCGGTAGGCTGGGCTAACGCGGCTTCCGCCCGAGCCAGGTCCCCGGCGGCCACGGTCAACTGCACCTGCATCGAAACCACCGTAGCCTGCAGGTCGGTGGTGGGGGTGGTGCCAGGCGTGGCGCAGGCGGCCAAAAGCATAGCCAGCAAAAGTAAAGTGAGCGTTTTCAATTTCATCATAATCCTCTGTTCCGTTGGGTATTGAGGGAGGTATTATACCCCGCCTCGGCCAGGCGCTCCTGCCCCCCAGCCTGCCAGGCGGGCTTACCACGGGCATCCAATTCGGCTATACTTGTGAGCATGTTCGACTTTGAATTTACCACCCCCACCATCCTGACCGTCACGGCCCTAACGAGTTACCTGCGCGAGGTGCTGGATAGCGACGAGGTGCTGCGGGATATTTGGGCGCGTGGTGAGGTCTCCAACTTCAAACCAGCCGCTTCAGGGCATGTGTATTTCACGCTCAAAGACGCAAACGCGCAAATCCACTGTGTCATGTGGCGGTCCGCCGCCATGCGGCTGCGCTTTGAACTGCGCAATGGCATGGCCGTGGAAGGCCACGGCGCGGTCAGCCTGTTCGCGGCCAGTGGCCAGGTGCAGCTCTACCTGGACTCACTCCGGCCGGCTGGTGAAGGCGCGCTCTACCAGGAATTCCTGCTCCTGAAAGCCCGCCTGGAGGCCGAAGGCCTGTTTAACCCTGGCCACAAACGACCCCTGCCCCAACTGCCATGCCACATCGGCATTGTTACCTCGGCCAGCGGCGCGGCCCTGCAGGATATGCTTCAAACCCTTGGCCGGCGGCTACCGCTGGCGCGTGTCACCCTGGCAGCCACCGCGGTGCAGGGCGTTGAAGCCATCGCGGGCATCATTGCCGCGCTCAAAGCCCTGAACACGCTACCAGACGTGGATGTCATCCTCGTGGCGCGTGGTGGTGGTTCAATCGAGGACTTATGGGCCTTCAACGATGAGGGCGTCGCGCGCGCGATTTACGCTTCGCGCGTACCGGTCATTTCGGGGGTCGGGCACGAAACCGATTTCACCATTGCCGATTTTGTCGCCGACCTGCGCGCCCCCACACCAACCGCGGCGGCCGAACTGGCCACACCCATCACGCTGCAGGACCTCAGCGCGCAGCTGAACCTGCAAACCAACACCCTGCAAAACCTGGCCGCGGGACATGTGGAGGTCCGCAAAACACGCCTAAGCCTGGCAGAAGCGGCCCTGCGGCAACATTCGCCCCGGGCAAGGGTGCTCAACGCGGCGCAACGCCAG
>JAKOSR010000148.1 GCA_029777225.1 Chloroflexota bacterium | reverse complement strand
CGCTTTTTCTATTTACTGTTGATATTGTTACTTTGAAGATGGCCGGCTCGAATACCCGAGGAGGGTACTATAGTCCGGTCGCCCGCTTTTTTCTTTTAAGTAAGTATCCCTTTAAGTAAGTAGGCACTTCGGTTTTCAAGACAGCCGGCTCGAATACCCAGGGAGGGTACTGTAATCCGGTCGCCCGCTTTTTCCTATTAATTAGCAAGTGGCTACTCAACATAACAGGTCGTCCAGGCCTCTCACGTTGTATAATCAAGCTATTCAAGGAGGTCGCTATGTCCGAATTTTCCAGGATGCCGAATTATGATGTCCGCAATGATGGCATCGGTCCCTACTGCGTCTTTTATTGTGAGTCCTGCAACCGGGAGTATCGCAGCCAACCCGACGTTGCCGCCACCGCCGCCCAGGACCTGGGCAAGCAGGTCGCCGGCGGCTTCCTGCGGAAAGTCCCACTGTTTGGCAACGTCGTTGCCGACAAGCTAACCGGGGAAGATCCGCGCTATTCCATGAAAATGACCCCAGCACAGGTCGAAAAAGCCTGGGAACAAGTCCAGGTCAACTTCAGGCAATGCCCGACCTGCCTGCGCATCGTTTGCCTTTCGGATTTTGACACCCAGAGCGGATACTGCCAGGAAGACAGCCCGCGCAAGGACGAAATCGCCGAAGCGCGTGGGGAACAGACCGGCTCTGTCTTGAAAGGCTTTGCCAGCGCGTTAGGGTTGGGAGAAGTGGTCAAAAACGTGCAGCAGGCTGCCAAGAGCGCCCAAAGCGCGGCCGGCCAGATGGCTCGCTGTCCAACGGATGGCACGCTCGCACCCGCGGGAACCAAGTTCTGCCCGGAATGCGGCGCGGCGATGACCCAACCGGAACCCACCAAATGCCCGCAATGTGGCGAAGAAACCCACGGGGCCAAGTTCTGCCCCAGCTGTGGCGCTCCGCAGAATGTTGCTCCCAAAGCGACCTTCTGTCCCAATTGCGGCGCGGAGGTCAAGGGCGCGAAGTTCTGTCCTGAATGCGGCACCAAGATCGGATAACCCATCCAACTTAATCAAAAAAGCGCGAGTGTGAAAGGACCCGCGCTTTTGTTTGCCAGGCTCCGGTGTTACCGGTGCAGATTTCGGGCGGCTACGAAGCTCAACCCTTTTTGGGTCAATTGCCACGCGGTGGTGTTACTGGCGGCCACCTTATCGAGGAAGTTCACGCGCAGGTGGTCCCAGTCCCCGCTGGCAATCACTTCGGACTTATCCCGGAAGTAGTCCAGGATGTCGGAAGGATGTTCGCGCCTGGAGTCAACCTCCAAATCCCCGCCTTCGTGTTTGGCGGCGATGTTGGCGACATGGTCAGCGATTTCAAGCAACTCGCCGCGCCGGTCGTACGGCTGGATGACGATGCTTTTCTGAGTTTCGGTGATATGGTGTTCAAACCGGATGACCTTTTCAAAGCCGAGCGCCTTGCGAAACTCCGCGGAAAGCTCCATGGTCTGGTTGTTGATGGAATTGGACCAGTTGAAGCCAATCAGCGGTGAGGTGCCGTCATCGCGGCTGAAGAGCTTGGCCATCATCATAATCCAGAGCGCGTGGTAGGGGTTATCGGAGCCAAAATAGACCGAAATTTTGAACTGGATGTCCACACCCAACTTGTAGAGCATGAAACCGAGCAGGATGGTGCCGGCATTGAAGTTCAGGACATGCTGCACCCCGTAATTTGTGTAGTAGTACAGGAATTCATCCAGCCATTTCAGGGCGTGGTTGTTCGGCTGGCCGATCCCCCCGAAGTAGCCGGTGATGGTGGCGGGGCCACCCAGGTGGGGGTTGGAGCCGTCTGTGCCTTTGGTATCCAGGGTTTCCACGAAGGAAGCGCCGATGATATCTAATGCGGCGACGATGGCGGGCAAGTCGCCATCCAGCTCAGACTCTTTCATCTTGCGCACGGCGATGAACCTGCCTGGAACCAGTGTCTGGTTGGCGATGGCTTGTTCGATCATTGGTCGCACCCATGGGAAGTACTGCAGGGCCGAAACTTCAAGCGTCACCGCGCTGTCATCCTTGAAAGCAGTGGTGTCAGCGGCTGGTCCAAGCACCTTGCGCCGGTAATCAGCGACTGAAACAAAGCTCCCCTGGTCGCGCTGAGTCAGCAACCATTCCAGGTCGGAAATGTATTCTGGAGCTTTCGCTCGCACCAGGCTGAAGAGGTTTTCCATGCGGCGCGAGTCGCGGTGCTTCTGGTTGATTTCGTCGGGTGTGCCATACCTGGCGACCACGGCGAGAAAGTCATTCATCACCGCACTGTCGGGGTCCAGCAAGACGCCATTAATCGCGTCCAAATCAAAATAGGGAATGGTTAAAAGATGGCGGAGATCGGTCATCGCTTTCCTTTCCTACGCTTCGAGTGAGCGGGTGAGCTCGTCAAATTCTTCGTCCGACATGCCAAAATAGTTTTCAGCAGCCGGGAAGGTTTTATCGCTCACTTCCCGGACGTAAGCTTCCAAACCCTGGCGGATTACTGCGCCTGCATCTGCGAAGACTTTGGCCATACGCGGCTTGAACTTCGGGTAGAGCGCGAAAGCGTCGTGGTAAATGAGCAATTGTCCGTGAGCATGCGGTCCGGAGCCAAGCGACATAATCAGGCTATTCTTGGCACGCTCCGTAATCAACTGGCAGACACGGTCCGGGACCAATTCCAGCAGGATCATGGTGGCGCCGGCTTCTTCCAGGGCGGTGGCATCTTCCACAATTTTTTTCGCTGCAGAGGCGCTTTTGCCTTGCAGCTTGAAGCCACCCAGCGCGCTGACGCTTTGTGGCGTGAGCCCAAGGTGGCCAACCGCCGGGATGCCTGCGTCCACGATTCCGCGAATGCGGTCGCAAACTGCCGCACCACCTTCGAGCTTGATGGCATCACAGCCCGCTTCAGCCATAAAGCGACCGGCGTTGCGGATGGCGGATTCGATGGAGGGCTGGTAGCTCATGTAGGGCATGTCACCGATGACCCAGGTGTTGGGCGCGCCGCGACGCACGGCGGCGGCATGGCGAATCATGTCGTCCATCGTGACCGGAAGCGTGCTGTCATAACCCAGCATGGTCATGCCCAGGCTGTCGCCGACCAGAATCATGTCCACACCGGCTTGCTCCTGGAGATAGGCGGTGGGGTAGTCGTAACAGGTGAGCCAGGTGATGGGCTTCCCTTCAGCCGCTTTCTTAAACAGACCAGGAAGGGTGGGTTTCTTGCGAACTTCGTTCATAGGGTCTCCTTTGGGTGGTGGATGACAACAAATTGTAAAAAGAACGCAAATCTTAGGTTGTAAACAACGTGTTCACCGGCAGGGGCGTGATTCATCGCTTGGTGAGCATGGTTTTATTATAGCCGTTCGCCAGGGGAATATGAACAGTCCTGGGGCGAACTAAAATGACTGGCCTCAATAGTGGAGTGGTGGGGTGGTGTGAACGCAAGAGGCGAGTGGAAAGCAGTGAACCAACGGGCCAAAAAATCCCCACATCGATATTCCATGCTGACCGTGTATAGGGACACGAGTTTTGCTGACTTACCGGGGTCACATGTGGATTACTGGTAAAATTGTGTATCTGAAATTATCGGGGTGCCGGGTTTGGTAATG
>JAKOSR010000002.1 GCA_029777225.1 Chloroflexota bacterium | reverse complement strand
ATTTTGGCGTGCGTGAACTTTCCATGGCTGCCATTACCAACGGTATTTACGTGCATGGCGGGTTCATTCCATACGCTGGCACCTTCCTGGTCTTCTCCGATTACCTGCGGGCGGCGGTGCGCGTCTCAGCGCTTTCAGGGATGGGAAGCATCTGGGTGCTGACGCATGATTCCATCGCTGTTGGTGAGGATGGACCCACGCACCAACCGGTGGAACAAACTATGAGCCTGCGCCTGATTCCAAGGCTCATCACCATTCGACCTGGGGATGCCAACGAGGTGGCGCAGGCCTGGAAAGTGGCGCTCGAAACCCGCGACCAACCTACAGCCTTGATTCTTTCACGCCAGAATCTTCCGACATTGGACCGTTCCACCCTCGGCTCCGCCCAGGGACTGGCCAAAGGCGCGTATGTGCTCTACCAAAGCCAAAAAGCCGACCCGGACCTTATTTTGCTTGCCACAGGCTCTGAACTGAGCCTTGCACTGGAAGCCGCGCAAACGCTCGAAAAAGGTGGTAAGAACATCCGGGTGGTTTCCTTCCCCAGCTGGGAATTGTTTGAAAAGCAATCCAAGGCCTACCAGGAAAAGGTGCTGCCCGCCACGGTGACCAAGCGAATCTCCATTGAGGCGGGGGTTACCACTGGATGGCAAAAGTGGATTGGAAACCATGGCCTGGCCATTGGGCTTGATCATTTTGGCGCCTCAGCCCCCGGTGAGACCGTCCTGAGGGAATTTGGTTTCAGCGTTGAGAATGTTGTTCGCCAGGCGAAAAAATTGTTGAAAGCTTAGCCATAGGAGTGTCAGGAATGAACCTTTCGGAAAAGTTATTTGCGAACGGGCAATCGATTTGGTACGACAACGTCGACCGTCGACTGCTGGATAGCGGCGAACTGGCGGCCATGATTCAAAACAAAGAAATCTTTGGTCTCACCTCCAACCCGAGCATCTTTGAAAAATCCATGGTGGGGACAAGCACCTATGACGACTCCCTGCAGGCCATGGCCTGGGCCGGCTTGAGTGGCGAACAAATCTACCTGGAATTGGTCAAGGAAGATATCCAACGAACCGCTGACCTGTTCAAGGGGCTTTACGAGGCGAGCGATGGTGGCGATGGCTACGTCAGCCTTGAAGTCAGTCCCCTTCTGGCGCATGATACGGAGAGAACCATCGCGGAGGCCAAAGCGCTATGGGCATCCGTTGGCAGGAAGAACCTGATGGTCAAGGTGCCGGCCACGCTGGAAGGGCTGCCAGCCATCCGGGCTCTGATTGGCGAGGGCATCAACATCAACGCCACGCTGATTTTCTCTATCGAGCGTTACAAACAAGTGATGGAAGCCTTCATCCAGGGTCTTGAAGACCGCGTTAACAGACATGAACCCGTGGATAGAATCCATTCTGTGGCCTCGTTCTTTATTTCTCGGATTGATACGGCTGTGGACAAGCTCCTGGAATCAGTCCGGCAAGCTGAACCCAATGGCGCGTCTCTTGTGGAGGACCTGATGGGCAAGACGGCCATCGCGTACGCGCAACAAGCCTATCAGGCCTTTTTGCGGGTTTTCCAGTCAGAGCGCTTCGAAGCCCTGGCCAAATACGGCGCGCACATGCAACGTCCACTTTGGGCCTCGACAGGCACCAAGAATCCCAATTATTCAGACGTCGTATACGTAGAGAACCTGGTAGCGCGAAATTCGGTCAACACGGTCCCTCCAGCCACGCTCAAGGCACTGCTGGACCATACTGGCACAGAAGTGGTGATTGAAAATGACCTGGAACGAAGTGCGGAGATTCTGCGCCATTTGGAACGCTTTGGCATCGACATGCAGAGTGTCACCACCGAGCTCGAACGCGATGGCGTGGAAAAGTTTGCCCAGGCTTACAAGACCATGATTGATTCCATCGAAAGCAAACGCCTAAGCTTTGCTGGCGAATTGGCCGGCCTGCGCGAAGGCGTGCACGCCACGCTCAAGCTTGCGGCTGAGGAAGTCATGGTGACCAGGCTGTTTGAACACGACCCGACGCTGTGGACCTATAACCTCGCGGCCCATGAAGAAATCCGCAACCGCTTGGGCTGGCTGACGCTACCAGAAAAACAGGCCGCGCTTGTACCAGGGCTGGAAGCCTTTCGGGATGAATGCCTGAAAGCTGGCCTCAAGCACGTGTTCGTCCTGGGCATGGGAGGCTCCTCTTTGGCTCCTGAGGTGATGAGCCTGGCGTTTGGTCCCGATATCCCAGAGGACTCCGGATTGAGCCTGCAAATTATCGATACCACCAACCCGGATGAAATCCTCATGCGGGAAAAAAGCGTCTCCCTTAAGGAAACACTCTTCATCGTTTCCAGCAAGTCGGGTGGGACGAGCGAAACACTTTCAGCGTTCAAATACTTCTGGCAAAAACTTGAAGTGGAGCTGGGCGATGAGGCTGGCCGCCATTTTGTGGCGATAACAGACCCAAGCACCTCCCTCGAGAAGCTCGCGAAGGAAAAGAATTTCCTCAAAGTATTCAATGCCCCGCCGGATGTTGGTGGCAGATACTCCGTGTTTACGCAATTTGGCCTGGTGCCTGCCGCGCTTATGGGCATTGGTGTTCAAAAGTTACTGCGCAAGGCGGACCTGGCTGCCCAGGTTGGCCGGCCAGGCATGCCTTATGGCGCCAACCCCAACCTGATGTTGGGCCTTGTGCTCGGCGAAGCGGCACTCGCAGGTAAGAATAAATTGAGCTTCATTACTGATGAGCTTGGTCAACCGCTTGTGCCATGGCTTGAACAGTTGATTGCCGAAAGCAGCGGCAAGGAAGGAAAGGGAATATTACCGATTGAGTCCGAGCCGCTTTTAGAAAGCCTTGATTATGGCCAGGACCGTTTTTTCGTTTACCTCAGCTCTGATGGTTCCCGGTCCGCGCTTGTCAACGCGCTCAAGGAAAAGGGATTTCCAGTAATCACACTCAAATTGGAGACGGCCTACGACCTGGGCAGGGAATTCTATCGCTGGGAATACGCCACTGCCATAGCCTGCGCCGTTTTGCAGGTGAACGCTTTTGACCAACCGAACGTGCAGGACAACAAAACCATCACCAAGAACAAAATCAGTGAATACCAGGCCCTGGGCTTCCTTAAAGAAGGCAAGCCGATTTGGGAGGATGATTCCTTCGCTATTTTCGGGAAGCCCATGGATGGGCTTGAGAGTGCCGGCTGTTGCCCAGAAGTTTTGGCACGATATTTAAACCTGCTGCCTGAACATGGCTACATTGTCCTGAGTGCCTACCTGGCCAGGACTGAGCAATTTGCCCAGAAACTGCAAAGCCTTCGCGCCCGCATTTTACAAAAAACGAAGCTGGCCACCACCCTGGGGTTTGGTCCGCGCTTCCTGCACTCCACTGGCCAACTGCATAAAGGCGGCTTCGCAGGAGGATTATTCCTCATCCTGACTGCGGACCCCGTGCAGGATGTTGAAATCCCCGGTGAGGGTATGAGCTTTGGCACCTTGCAGAAAGCCCAGGCTCTCGGCGATTTGGACGCGTTGCTGCAACGCGACAAGGTCGCGCTTCGCATTCACATCAAGTCAGGCACAGACCTTTCCAATATTTTTTAACATGTGTGTTGAAAAGCAAAAGGTCGGGAATGAAAATTCCCGACCTTTTGCTTTTCTTATTTAGTCAACCGGGAGGCCGCTAAGCTGCGCGTCCCGCGGGTATTCAACCGAGAAACGATAACGCAGCGTCACCTCGGCGTTAGGCTGCAGGGAGACGTTCCAGGTGAGTCGGTTCAAGTCGTCAGCATGGTCAGGTTTTGGACTGGCCTCAAGAAGGTGGACTTTGATGTCATCATTGCGTGAGAGCGGGATTTCATCCATCACCTGGCATTCCTGGATGGAATTGGTGTCATTGACCAATGTTATCTTATAGCCGTATTCATTGAGCGTGCGCTCTTGCAAAATCTTCTTGCTGACTTCCTGGCGCGCGAGTTCGCGTTTGACCTTGATGCGTCCATCAATCCCGTAATTGATGTCAAAATGGGATCCCTCAGGCTGGAACTTAAGCTGGGTCTCTCCAAGGTAATCCCCATCCAAAAACACCGTGGCCTGGCCGGGCAGAAGTGTGAACGGGGTGTTGTTGTGGATTTTTAGTCTCCTAAAGGCGTTTTGTGAAAGCCTCGGTACGACCAGCAAATCCAGTTTGTACATCAGTTCAACCGAGGTGATGTTCACGCGGGTCGGTTCATCTTTGCTCGGCATCGATACCGGATAGGGGACCTGGAAATTAACGGCGTATTCATTGCTTTCCAGGACCGCTTCCATTTCCTCCACCTGCATCGACAACATGGCTTGGGTCGCGTATGCCGCTTCTGGAACGGGAGCCATATCACTGGACATTGT
>JAKOSR010000147.1 GCA_029777225.1 Chloroflexota bacterium | reverse complement strand
AGGAAGACCTGCGGCCCACCTACCTGGGCATGGCCCGCACCCTGACCGGCAGCGTGTTGTTGCTCGCGCCTGTTTTGGCTGGCTGGCTGGTGGAATCCCGCGGCTATCCGCTGATGTTTGCCGCTTCAATCGCTTTTACCCTGCTGGGGACACTTTTAATGAACCGCGTGCGCGACGTCCCCCGCGGGTTGGCTTTGCCTGTACTGACCCCCGCGCCCGCGATGCCCAAGGAGGAATAATCCATGACCGCTTCAAACCTGCAAACCGAAATTTTTGAACAACCCGAAGCCGTGCGGCGCCTGTTGGACGCCTGCCAGGGGAGCTTGCCGGGCGACCTGCGGACCTTTAAAGGGGGCTTTAACTATATCCTGATTGCCGCGCGAGGCACCTCGGATAACGCCGCGCGTTTTGCCCAATACCTGCTGCAGAACCGCAACCATGTGCCGGTGATGCTGGCCGCGCCGTCCGTTTTCTCCATCTACGGCCAAACCCCGCGGCTGAACGGTGCGCTGGTGGTGGGCATTTCACAGTCCGGCCAGTCGCCGGATATCGTTTCGGTGCTCGCGGCCGGCCGCGCCCAGGGCTGCCCCACCATCTCGCTGACCAACGACCCCGCTTCACCCCTGGCCGAGGCTTCGGACCTGGTGGTGGATTTGCGCGCGGGGCCCGAAAAGGCCGTGGCGGCCACCAAGACCTACACGGCATCGCTAGCCGCGGTGGCCATGCTTTCGTGCGCGCTGGGCTCCCCGGAGGACAACTGGACCCCGCGGGACGAGGACTGGGCCACGCTCGCGCGGGTGCCTGCCTGGATGAAGGAAACGCTGGATGGCGTTATGGCGATGGCTGGCAGCGTGGAACGCTACCACTTCATGCAAACCGGCCTGACCATCGGGCGCGGCTACAACTACGCCACCGCGTTTGAAATGGCGCTCAAGATTATGGAGCTTAACAGCCTGGCCATGTTGTCGTATTCCTCCGCGGACTTTTTACACGGGCCGATTGGCATCCTGCGCAAGGATTTCCCCACCTTCGTGGTGGCGCACAGCGGCGCAATGCTGGAGCCCACGTTGCAGATTATGGCCAGGTTCCGCCAGTCCGGGGCGGACATAACCGCCATCACCGATAGCCAAAAAGCCCGCGCTTTGGCCGATATCAGCTTCAACATCCCCGCGGGGGTGCCGGAATGGCTCTCCCCGCTGACGGACGTGCTGCCCGGGCAGGTGATTGGCTGGCAGCTGGCGGCTTTGCGCGGGTTGGATGTAGATAACCCCCGGGGGCTGAGCAAGGTTACCGAGACCATATAACAAGACGTGTTTCCATGCTGGCAGGTCTGCTGAAGACCGCGCGGGCCTGCCAGTGTGACAGGATTGGATTGACCGTGAGCGAAGGAGCAGCCTATGAACCCGCTACCCTTGGTTTTTCATTTGGATTTTGACGGCACACCTTACCGCCGCCTGCTTTCAGGCCCACCGGAGACCAGCGCGATGAAGGCTGGGGCGGTGGAACTGGGCCCGGGGGAGACGGTGGGCGAGCACACCACGGAAGGCCGTGAGGAGTGTGTGGTGGTGCTGGAGGGGGAAGGCAGGTTTCTGCTGGCGGGAGGCGCGGAGCTGCCGCTGCGCGCTGGCACGCTGGTGTACTGCCCGCCTGAGACGACCCACAACGTGCTCAACACCGGGCAGGTGCCACTGCGGTATGTCTACATCGTGGCCAAAGTCTGCCTTCCGGACGAGGATTAAGGGAGCGGGGCTAAATTTCAGGCAGGCCGAGGCTCTTGAGGTAAGCGTAGGTTGGGTCGTAAACCTCGGGTTTACGGGTTGGGTCGGCGGGGTCGCCGTCAGGAACGACAATGACCATACCCTGCCTTGCACGGGTGAGTAGCACGCGGTAAGCGTTTTTCAAATAGACTTGTCGCTCATCTTTTTTGATGGAATTCCACTTGGACCCAACAAAAGATTTGTACATCCAGCCGTTTTTCGTCCGACGAAAATCGCCATCCCAGATAATGCAGGCCCAGTCCAGCTCCAAGCCCTGGACCTGGAATTCGGTGGCCACATCTTCCAGGTAATAGGAGGAGCGTATGTCCTCCTTCCCGTCCAGGAACCAGTGGATGGGGTCAATGGTCGCCCGAACGTCGACCGCCAATGGTTTCAGCCGGATGGCTTGCGACGAAACCAGCAGACCATAACGCTCATTCCCACGGGCCTGTTGCTGCAACCATTGTTTGGCCTTGGAGACGTCCCGGGTGAGGACGATGGGATACTTGTCCCCAATACGTAACAGGGTTTGCCGGGCTGCTGGCGCATCCAGGTCCAGGATTTGTTTCACCAACAGGGACACGTTTTCACTCCGGAAGGAGCGGATGGAAACCGCCAGGTGCAGGTCGTCCTGGAAATGGAGGTTGGGATGGTTGGCCAGATTGCCGAGCAAATCCCCCGAGCCAAACTCTGCGGTGGTTATCTGGGGTGAAACGTAGATGTGCCAATCCGGAAAGTCAGACTGCAAGGCCCTGAACCACTCGGCAATGCCAGCTTCGCCCGTGTTTATCTCCTGCCCGCTGCCCACCAGGCAGACCACCACGGCCCAATCGGGATGACGGTCCATGCAGGAGATGAGGAAACCGGGCTCCGACTGGCAGAACCCGGCTATGTTCTTTTTTCGACGCATGAAATTGACAGTTTGTTGAAGATTCCAGGCGCGCTGCGCTTCGTCAAAGAGCGCCACGTGTTCCAGCGGGGGTTTGGCCAGGTCCACCAGGCAATCGTCCCGGAAGTTATGCACGTTTTGGATGAACAGCTTGACATCGCGCCTGGCCTCACCCTTGGATAGTTTTTTCCCTTTCGCCTGTTCTGCGCGCCACTTATCCCGGGCAAGCGCCTCGCGAAGGATGAGCACCAGGGGGCCGTTGCCGGAAAGGAATACGCTGTAGAGATCGTTGTCCTTGTCGATGTTTTGGGTGGCGATGTTCAGACCGACCAGCGTCTTGCCGGCCCCGGGAACCCCGGTGACAAAACAGATGGATTTCTGATTTTGCGCTTTGGATTTTTGGATGATTTCCTGGATGACAGCGGATGTTTCCTTGAGGTTGATTGCACCCGCATCGTTTCTTGAGATGTCCTGCACTGAATGGCCGCTATACAGGGCGATGGCAGCTTCAATAATGGTTGGCGTGGGTTGGTAACCGCCCTGCCCCCATACCTGGGGGTTGATGGGTTCTCCGTCGTAGTATTGGAGCGTGGTCGCAATCGCTTTACGCAGCTGTTCCGGGGCTACCCGCATGGGGAGCAGCACCTTATCGTTATGGTTGGACTCGGTGACTAGGATGAATTCCGAACTGGCTTCCGTGGCAACCAAAATTGGCGCTATGGCAGGGTCGTGGCTGGTTTCGTGGAAATTTTTCAGGTCAAGCGCATAATCCCACACCTGGTCCAGCGCATTGGCTTCGAAGCGAACCTGTCCGACTTTGAATTCCAGGATGAAAATCACCGAGCTTATGAGCAGGACGACATCAATCCGCTTACCCATGCGCGGGATGGAGTATTCGAAGTAGATTTGGCCTGTATAGCCCAGCAGCGCCTGTTTGAGAATGGAGATTTCCTGCTCCCAGGCCCCTCTTTGGGTTTGTTCCAAGGCAAATTCGTTCGCCTTGGCGAGCTTGCCGAGGATGAGGGCTGGGTCTGTTGAGAAAAAGTTGGTGAGTGTGTCTGAATAATAGAATCTTGGCATGACTTTCCGCACCCCTGGGTTGTGAATATGAGCAGGCTGTTTTGAATTATACGACGAGGTCGCTTCTAGTGAGAGTCTCCGTGTGTTTGGAAGGACAAGGCTGGCTCGTTGCCTGCAACTTCCACTCCCTCGCTTTGCGGTCCTTACTGCCCTGTGGGCACGCAAACGTCCAGCGGAGAGGGCTAAGTGAGTCACTATTTCCAGCTTGTACTCCCCTGATTT
>JAKOSR010000022.1 GCA_029777225.1 Chloroflexota bacterium | reverse complement strand
TTTGGGCTGCCAGCCGGCGGACGTAACCCAGAGGTTCCTCCCCAGGTTGGAGTGATTCATCCACATCGGACGGGCGCACGCAAAAGGAAATCCCAAATAGCGCCAGCAGTTGCTTGCGCCGGGGAGAGCCGGAAGCCAGGATGAAATCCATAGGGGACATACTAATCGGCGATTCTAACATAATTCAACACCCAGCTCGCTAAGGGCGCGGTGTGCTCAGAGGGACGGCGATTCGACCTGCTTAACCAGGAATGTGTCAAAGTCATGCGCCAGGAAGGAATTCGGGAAAACCGCGCGCGCTTCAGCGAGGATGTCTTCATCGCGATAACGCCGCGAAACATGCGTCAGGATGAGCCGCCCCACCCCGGCCTCGCGCGCGATGCCGGCCACCGCCGCGGCGGTGGTATGCCCAAATTCGGCGGCCATCTCCTGCTCCTCCAGCAGGTAGGTGGATTCAATCACGAGTGTATCTGCGCCCTGGATGTGTTCAACCAGTTTTTCTGGCCGGCCAACATCCCCGACCACCACCAGGCTGGCACCCCGCTTTTCCTCGCCCAACACCTGGTCCGGCAGGATTACGCGCCCGTCCAGCAGGGTGATGGGTTTGCCATCCACCAGGTCTTTGCGCCAGGGGCCGGGCGGGATTTGCAGCGCTTCAGCCTTTTCAGGCAAAAAGGGCCGGCGTGACCGCTCATCAAACCGGTAACCAAGGGAGGAAGAGCCGCGGTGATCGACCGGAAAGGCAGTGATGTCGAAGTTTTCCGCACTAAAAATCAAGCCCGGTTTAATATCCAGCAGGCTCAGCGGCATGGGTGGGCGCGTGCCACGCAGCACCACGCCATTAATCAGGTCGTCCACCCGTTCCATCGTGTGGCGGCTGCCATAGATGTTTATCTCTTCGATGGCTTCCCAGCGCATGAAAGTGGAAAGCAGCCCGGCCAGGCCGAGGATATGGTCCAGGTGCCCGTGCGTCAGCAGGATGTGATTGAGCCGTTTAAAACCAACACCAGATTTCAGGATTTGGCGCTGCGTTCCCTCGCCACAATCCACCAAAAAACGATATTCTTCGTGCTTGACGATGAGGGAGGCTAATCCACGCTTAATCGAAGGGGCAGACGCTGAGGTGCCCAGGAAAATGAGTTCAAACAAAAGAGGCCCGCGACCCTTTCAATTAGGATTTTGACTTACTGATGGAGGTGATTTGCTTCAGGGCACCCAGCGCGGTAATTCCCAATTGCATGCCCTGGGCCGCGGTCAGTGGGGCCTTTTTGCCTTCCTTGTCCGATTGGCTAATAAAATCCGTTGCCACCTTGTACCCAATCAGCGCTCCCAAGAGGGTGCCGACCACCAATGTCAGTGTCTTCGCGGTTGGATTCATTGTCATTTTCCTTTGCTTCGAATGCGTTGGTCAAAACTGGTGATGACCTGGTTAACCCTGCTCATGTTCGAGCGAAATGCAATCACCGGGCGGGCCGCCATGTTTGCTCCCGTTCGGGTGTAAGCCAAAACCTGGTGGAAGAACGCCAGCACTTGCGCGCTCACCCCTGGAAGCACCTTATATAGCCGGGAAAGCCCAAAGACCAGGCCGGCCAAAAGCACAAAAAAGATTAGGGCGGCCGCCATCATCGGCAGGATTATCAGGACCGAAAGCGCCTGGCTCAACGCTGGGTTGTTCACGGACGCGCCCGGGCTACCTAGGCTAAGCCACACCACGCAAGCCACCACCAGCAGCGCTGCCAGAACCACAGGCAGTGTGATGCCCCAAAACCGCTGTCTGCGGTGTGCCTTGAGGCTGGGGGTGTCCTTCGGGATGGACGTGACAGGCGCCTTGGTTTCCATGGCCTAATTTTAGCATGTTAAGTCCACGCGCAAAGCCCGGGTACAGCTTTCGTCTTGTAGGATATACGAAATCAAGTGTTTACCTTGCTTCTTTTAATGTATAATTTCTTAAACAATAAGGATTTGCTTATGAGTCGCATCCAACGCCCGACCCGCGTTGGGTGACCTTGGCTTTGAGATCGATAAATCGATCTTGCTTTGAAAGTGTTACGCCAGGTTTTCTGGCTTATTTTTGGCAGATGAACGCGTGATGATGGTGGTGATGCCTGCCCACATGCATTTTGGAAACGCTTTCTGGGATGGACTGCTCGTTAACTGTACGCCCCGATTGCTAGGCACATAAAACGAACACGATTCGGCCAAAACTAATTGAAATAACCTCTTTTTCCTCGCCGGGAATCGATGGTGGCGTAATCGGAAGCAGCAGCCAGGGTCAATCGACTCTGGCTGTTTTGTATAACGATGAAAAAGATAACCGCGATTCAAGCGCAAAAACGCAACCGCCGCCGTGTCAACATAGAGTTGGACGGCGAGTATGCGTTTTCATTGGACCGGCTGACCGCTGCCTGGCTGTCTGTTGACCAACAGCTCAGCGAGGACGATATCACCCGGCTGCTGGACAAGGACGAGCGCGAAATCGCTTATGCCCGCGTGTTGCGTTACCTGGGTTTCAGGGCCCGTTCCGCGCAGGAACTGGACCGTTTCATGCAGCAAAAAGGCTTCGCTGATGGCACTCGGGAGAACATCCTGACACGCCTGCGTGAGGAAAAACTGCTCGACGATGGCCAGTTCTCCGCGGATTGGATTGAAAACCGGAGCACTTTCAGGCCGCGGAGCGCCTCCCTGCTGCGCAGGGAACTGCGTCAAAAGGGCATCCACGAGGATACCCTCGAGCAGGCGCTCACCGCCGCGAACCTGGATGAAGACGCCCTCGCGCTCAACGCCGGCCGGCGGGTTGCCAGCCGTTACGCAGGCCTGGATTGGGAACAATTCAGGAAAAAGCTGGGGGATTTTCTGCTGCGGCGCGGGTTCTCTTTTGACCAAATACAAATAACAACCAGGCTGCTTTGGGCGGAGATTGGCAGCGATAAGCAAGCACATCATCTAATGGAAAAACGGAGTAATTGAAACAATGAGACCCAACACACTTTATTTGGAAGCCAGTATCGCGGTTATCATCGCGATTGCCGCGCTGGCGGTTGGCGTCCTGGTGGCCTGGCTGATTGCCCGGTCCATCGAACGCCGCAAGCAGGAGAAACTGGAGCTTGAAGCCAAAGACCTGATATCCCAGGCCCAGGAGCAGGCCAGCCAGTCCCTCTTGGAAGCTAAAGACGAAGCCCTAAAAATCACCCGGCAGGCGGAAATCGAACTGGCCCACCGCCGCAGTGAACTCAACAAAGAGGACGACCGTTTGGTCAAGCGCCGTGAAGAACTGGACCACCGCTTTGACCAAATGCAACAGCGCGAAGCCGCCTTGAACAAAAGGCAGAGCAGCGTTGACCGACGTGCCAACGAAATTGAGACCCTCTACGCCGACCGCCTGGCCGAATTGCAACGCGTGGCAGGCATGACGGCCCAGGAAGCCCGCGATGAATTGCTGCAGGATGTTGAGAAAACGGCGCGGGCGGATATGGCCCGCATCATCCGCCAAATTGAAACCGAAGCCCGCGAAACAGGCAACGAAAAAGCCCGTGAGCTCATCGCGGATGCCATCCAACGGGTGGCCTCAGACCGCGTCGCCGAGGTGACAACATCGGTGGTCACCCTGCCCAACGAAGAAATGAAAGGCCGCATCGTTGGCCGCAATGGCCGTAATATTCGCTCCTTTGAACAGGCCGCGGGCGTGGACGTGATTGTGGATGACACCCCTGAAGCGGTCACAATCTCCTGCTTCGACTCCGTCCGGCGCGAGATTGCCCGCCGCACTCTCACCCGCCTGGTCGTGGACGGCCGGATCCACCCGGCGTACATCGAAAAAATCCTCGAGGAAGAACGCGCGTTAATGGACGAGGACATTGCCAAGGCCGGCAGTGAAGCCGCGTACGAGGCGGGCGTGCATGGCCTCCATCCCGAAATTCTCAAGAAGCTCGGCCGGCTGAAATACCGCACCTCTTACGGTCAAAACCAGCTGGCGCACGCCGTGGAAACCTCCAAGATTGCCAGCGTGCTGGCCGCGGAGTTGGGCGCCAACGTGGAAGTGGCCAAAGCCGGCGCTTTGCTGCACGACCTGGGCAAAGCCATGGACCACAACACCGAGGGCACGCACGCCCTAATCGGCGCGGAATTCGCGAAGCGCCACAATGTGAGCGCGGCCGTGGTTAACGTCATCGCTTCACATCACCATGAGGTGGAACAAACCTCCCTCGAAGCGGTCATCGCCGAA
The DNA here is from genome assembly GCA_029777225.1 of Chloroflexota bacterium. GTDB lineage: Bacteria > Chloroflexota > Anaerolineae > Anaerolineales > Anaerolineaceae > Mesolinea. Next base: position 11,220 of record JAKOSR010000022.1, on the reverse strand, counting down.
GCCGCGGACGCGATTAGCGGAGCCCGCCCCGGTGCCCGGCGCGAGGACCTGGAACAGTACATCAAGCGGCTCAAGGCCCTGGAAACCATCGCAAACTCCCACAAGGGTGTGGAACAAAGCTTCGCCATCCAGGCTGGGCGCGAAGTGCGCATCATCGTGAAGCCCGAGGAAATTGATGACCTCGAAGCCCACAATATTGCCAAGGATATCGCCACCGAGATTGAGGAAACCATGCAATACCCCGGTCAAATCCGGGTGACCGTCATCCGCGAGACCCGTGCGGTCAGTTACGCCAAGTAAGGGTTGTTTCTCTTTTCGAACCCCACACTGCTCTCCGGTCCATGGCCGGGGAGCAGTATTGTTTCATCAGGCAGGCTGAAGATTTGCTCGCGAATGCTTTGCAGCAGGCGGGGATAGTCTCCCCCGGGTAAATCCGTCCGGCCAATGCTTCCGCGGAAGATGGCATCCCCCACAAAGGCGAGCGTCAGGGTTTCGACGTAAAAAATGACGGAACCTGGGTTGTGGCCGGGCACCTCGCGCACCTCCGCGACAGGTGTTGCCTCCCCAGGGTCAATGCTCAAAACCTGCCTGTCGGCCAGGGGGATATCCATGCCAGGCAAGGGCTCAGCCGAATAACTAAAACTGACTTCCCGGCCTTCAGCGACCGCCCAGGCGAACGAGGCAGGGTGAATGGCGATTGGCAGGGCCGGCTGATAGGCGCGTTTCATCGCGGCTGCCCCCGCGGTGTGGTCAAAGTGCGCGTGCGTGAGCCAAATCTGCGTGGGTTTCCAGGCGCGTCGCGCCAGGTAAGCCATCAGTTTCTCAACCTCAAATGAGGGGTCAATTACCACCGCGTGGGAGGTTTCCTCATTCGTAAGGACATATACGTTATTCCCCAGTGGACCCAACACAAGCCGGGCAACAGCCAACTTCATGGCGATTTTCTTTCTTCCAGCGCCAGTTGCGTCTCCAGCTCGGCTTCAAACACCTCAGGCAGCTGGCTGGTGTTCTCAAGGGTCAGGCGGGATTTGATGCGCGGGATGGACCTGCGCACGATGAGCGTAATCACGCCGGAAATGGCCAGCAAAGCCATGCTGATGGGGTAGATGGACGCGGGCGAGCGGTCGTAGAGCAAGCCGGCCAGCACTGGGGCAAGGATGGCCGAAAGGCTGTTGACCGTCTCAACGAAGCCAAACGCCAGCCCAACCTGGTCATCCGAAACGAGCGGCCGAATCAGCGAAAGCGTCATCGCGCGCCCAATCCGGTACCCACCCAGCAAGAAGAAACCAACCCCATAAAGCCCCAGCCCCGAGCCCCGCCACAAGAGCAGCGAAAACGCGAAGAGCGCCACCTGGGAAATTACAAACACCGGCAGGGCAGGCAGGTGTCCCAGCACCAGCAAGAAAACCACGTTACCCACACTCTGCAATGCCCCCAGTCGCCCGATGGCCCCCAGGGAGACCCCCCTCTCACTCCGCAGGAAGACAGAAGTAAGTGGGATGGGCAGGTAAAGCACAAAAATGACCATCAGGATGAGACCCAGCGCAAGCATGAATGGTTTGTTTTTCAAAAGGCTGGTGATTGCGGACTCATGGCGCGCAGCTTCAACAGGTTGGCGTCGGATGAGTAGCACAATCAGGGTGGAGAGCATGAAAATCGCGGTGGCAATAAAGAAATTTTGGCGGATGCCAAACCGGTCCGCGATTAACCCGCCCAAAAGCGGCCCCAACACAGCCCCAACGTTGTAGGCCGCGGAGGTCATACTAACCGCCTTGCCCACCGACCAGTCCCCCCGCGCGTGCACGATGTAACTGTTCATCGGGGCCATCACAGCCGCGGTTAGGGAATAGAACAGCATGCCTGCCACGAAAACCCCCAGGCTGGTCGCCAGCGCCATCACCAGCGTTGAGACCACCCCCATCCCCCAGTTCACCCACATGACCGGCCGCCGCCCAAAGCGATCGGCCAGGTATCCCGCTGGGATTTGCGACAGCATCATCATCACCGCGTTTGCCCCCAACAGGAGCCCAACCAGCGCGGTACTTGCCCCCAACTGCAGCAGGTAGATGGTCTGGAAGACCAGGAAAAGGCCCTCGCCCAGGCCCCAGGTCAGCAGCGCGGCTGATACCAGGTGTAAATCCCGCCGCGGGTTCATTAGTTTATTTCCAAAAAGCTTCGAGTGGCAAAACATCCCGCGGGAGATTGGTCAGGCTTTCCAGGCCATCCGGCAAAACTACCACGTCGTCCTCAACGCGCACTCCACCCCGCCCGGGGAGGTAAATCCCCGGCTCAATGGTAAAGGTCATGCCCGGCTGGAGTTCAATTGGGTTCCCCCCAAAGATGTAAGGCGGTTCATGCGCCTCCATCCCAAGGCCGTGGCCTGTCCGGTGGGTGAAGTAAGGCCCATAGCCGTCCTGCGCGATGATCTCCCGCACAGCCTGGTCCAGGCTGCCGGCGGTAAGCCCAGCGCGGCCAAATTCGCGCCCACGGGAATTGGCTGCCACCACCAGCCGGCCCACGCGCTCCAACTCGGCATCCACCCTGCCCACGGTAAAGGTGCGGGTGATGTCCGAAAAATAACCTTCATAAGCCGCTCCCCAGTCAAACAGCAACAGATCGCCCAGGGCAAGGCGCCGCTCCGAGGGCGAAGCGTGCGGGTTGGCGGAATTGGGACCGCTGCTGACGATGGGTTGAAAAGGCAGCTCAACATCTGAGCCGGCTCGAAACAGTTGGATGACCAGCTCCGAGGCAATTTCCTTTTCGGTCATCCCCACCCTTACCGTTGGAAGCGTTTCAAGCAGGGCCTGCTGGGCAATCCGGGCCGCGTGACGCATCCTGTCCAGTTCGTCAGCGTCCTTCACCATCCGAATCGAAGCGAGCAGCTCACTGCCATCCACTAGTTCAAACGTCCCACTTTCAGAGCGCATATGGCTCATTTCCAGGTAACGCAACCGCGTGGGTTCTACGGCAACCCGCGCGCCCGGTTTGAGCAGCGCTCCAAAGGCCTCAGCAAACACAGCCGGCCAGGTAGCCGGGTCATCCCCAAACAGATAACCTTCCACCGCCACCGGAACATCCTTCAACTTCTCTTTTTCCAGCTCCGGCATCGCCAGCCCCAGCCTTCCTTCTGCTGTGAATATGGCTAGCGTTGGGCGTTCCATCAGGTGAAATTGCAACCCGGTCAAATACGCCAGGGACGGGCCGGGGTTGAGCACAAGCGCGTCCAAATGGTAAGTTGGGAGCAGTTCAAAGACATGGTTCAATCGAGAGATCATGGGGGTCAGCTTTCCAGGTAAGATGCGTGAATTATATCTTAGCCAAACCCACCCATTGGGCAAAATCCTGTGAAGTATCTCTTCGTCCAAGCTTTGGATTGAAGCGCATCAGCCAATGAATATAATCAATGGTATGCAAAACAGAAATGGTATTCACCAACAACGCATACAGGGCAGCCAGTGCCCCTGTCCCAGGCGGGGTCGATAGTCCGCCTGGCTTCTGCTTTTCCCAACACACAAGCGACACGCGGCACCGCCCCGCTCAAATACACAAACACAACATGCTTCGCATGGAACTTATCACGTCAATATTTCATAATTAAACTGGAGGACTCATGACCATTTACAACAACATTACCGAACTTACCGGCAAAACGCCCCTCAACCGCCTGAGCAGGCTGGTGCCGGAAAACGGCGCCAACGTCCTGGCCAAACTTGAATATTTCAACCCCACCCACAGCGTTAAGGACCGGATTGCGGTGGCCATCGTTGACGCCGCGGAGCAAAAAGGGCTCCTCTCGCCGGACTCCATCATCCTGGAAGCCACCAGCGGCAACACCGGCATTGGCCTGGCCTTCACTGCCACCGCGCGGGGTTACAAGAGCACCATCGTCATGCCTGAATCCGCCAGCGTGGAACGCCGGCTGATGATGCAGCTCCTTGGCGCGACGCTCATCCTCACACCGGCCGCCCAGGGTATGGCAGGTGCCATCGCCAAAACCCAGGAATTGCTCAAGCAGGATAGCCGCTACTACCTGGCGGACCAGTTCAACAACCCGGCCAACCCCGAAATCCACCGCCGCACCACCGGTGAGGAAATCTGGCGCGATACCGCCGGTAAGGTGGATATCCTCGTGGCAGGTGTGGGCACAGGCGGCACCATCACCGGCACCGGCGAGCGCTTGCGCCAGTACAATCCCGGGGTCAAAATCGTGGCGGTGGAGCCCGCGGCCTCGCCTGTGCTTTCCGGAGGGCAAAAAGGCCCGCACCCCATCCAGGGAATTGGCGCTGGCTTTATCCCCAGCGTGCTGAATACCAGCCTACTGGACGAAGTCATCCAGGTGACCGGTGAAGACGCGTTCGCCACTTCACGCCAGATGGCCTCGGTGGAGGGCCTGCCTGTCGGCATTTCCTCCGGGGCTGCCACCTGGGCCGCGTTGCAGCTTGCCAGGCGGCCGGAGAACAAGGGCAAAAACATCGTGGTAATCATCCCCAGCTTCGCGGAGCGATATCTGAGCACGGATCTTTTCGCCCAATTTAAGCAGGTGCCCAATGTTGGCCAGTAATAGTGCCGTACCCATTCCCACGGGTACCAGCACGCAGCAGGCCCGTCTGGCTCCCTTCAAGTTGATGGCGGAGGACGTGCGCACAGCCCTGGCACGCGACCCAGCCGCGAGGAATGCCGCGGAAATAATTCTGCTTTATGCCGGTGTCCATGCCGTGTGGTGCCACCGGGTGGCGCATTGGTTATGGACGCATCGGCTGCGATGGCTGGCACGCGCCATAGCGCAAATCAGCCGGTTTTTTACTGGTATCGAAATTCATCCGGGAGCAAAGCTCGGCCGCAGGTTGTTCATCGACCACGGTATGGGCGTGGTTATCGGCGAGACGGCGGAAGTAGGCGAGGATGTCACCCTCTACCATGGTGTCACCCTCGGTGGCGTGAGCCTGGAAAAGGTCAAACGTCATCCAACCCTTGAAGAAGGTGTGGTGGTGGGGGCTGGCGCCAAGATTTTGGGAGATATCACCATAGGCAGCCACAGCCGCATTGGCGCAAACGCTGTGGTCGTCCGCTCTGTCCCAGCTCAATCCGTGGTCGTGGGCGTGCCTGGCCAGGTCATACGCCGCCGCCTGGAGGATACCGGCTCGCGGGCTGACCTCTCACACGCCGACCTGCCCGACGCGGTGGCCGACAGCCTTGTGGACCTTATGTTCCGCATGGCCGTGGTGGAAGCCCAGCTGGACCTTGATAACGAGCCGCGGGAACACATCCATCGCGAAGAAGACGGCACCTGGCAGTACGGTCCCGACGGGGATTACACCATCTAGCCCCAAACTGTAAAAAAACAGCATCTCTCGGGGTGCTGTTTTTTGATACGCGTATGAACAATCAAAGTAGTTGGCTCAGCCTTTCGGCGGCTGTTGTTTGCGATACCAGAGCACTTCGCGGGTAAGCGCGGCAAACATGATGAGTACAATCAGACCGGCCAGGATGACAATTCCTGTGGTGTTGACCACGGGGATGCTCTGGAGCGCGGCAGCCTGGGCTGTGGCCGTCAGCGTCGGCACCCCCTGGGCTGGCTGGGTCGGCAGGGGAGTGCCCGTGCCCTGTAGCTGGGCAGTCGGCAGGGAGGGATTCACCAGGATGGCTACCACCACAAGCGCCAAAACCAACACCACCCAGACACCCAATGAAACCAGGTAACCTGAAAAACGATCCACCCCTGGCAATTTGAGCCGTCCCTTGGATTCTTTCATGGAACACTCTCCATCGCCTGCGCGGCTGTATCTTCGGGCTGCCCCCCATCCCTTAGGATTGACAGGGTCGCGTTTCGCAAAATCGGCCCAAGCACGTTTAAGATTTCCTCACGCGGAAAAAGAATGGCTACCTGCGAAATCTTATCCAGGGTGGGCTTGTCTTCCATGCCAGTCCAGGCGGTTAACGCGGAAGGGCGGGCGGGCAGCTGGCCAAGCAATTCGCTCCACTCAGCCAGGAAAGCAGGGTCAACCAGGTACTCGGCCAGGGAGACCGCCAATTGTTTGCGCTCAGGGTCGGGGTTGCCCAAAGCCCACATCCAGGCATTCGTCATGGTTATGCTCGGGGCAACCAGGCCAGGCGTGGGCTGTTCCACGCGGCCGGCCACATGGGTGAGCACGTTGGAAACAGGCACCACGGCGGTGTTCAGCTTCCATTCAGTAAATGCGCCCCAAACCTGGTCAGAGGATTGAAAGGTGATCGCCAGGTTGCTGAGATGCTTGGACGCGCTGGTATCCTTCAGCAACTGCAAGGCTTGGGTCAACGGTTCTTGTTCCAGGATAATCCGTCCCTGGGGGTCTTCCACCTTGCCACCCATGGAAAGATACAGCATCAACAGGAAAATGCTTCGTGGGTCGTCCGCGGCAAAACCAAAAAAGCCAAAGTTATCCTTGATGCCCGTCCAATCGCCCACTGGCACCAATTGGGATTTGCTGTCATAAACCAGGCCAAACGGGTCTGCCATAAATGGCACCGCGTAAGCGCTTTCATTCACGAAAGCAACCTGGCGTGCGTAAGGGTACCAGTCTGTGGAGGAGATGACAGCATCCAGCGCGGGATCGGTATAAATCAATTCCTGTGCCACAGCGCTCAGCAGGTCCTGTTTCGGAAACGCCACCAGGTCCGGCAACAAGGCTGGCGCGGCTGCCTTCGTAGCCCGCAAAGAATCAAGCAGGCTGCCTGTCCCCACCTGGCTCTTCACCCGAACTTCCACAAGCACACCATGCGCCTGGCCAAAGGCATCCAACCGGGCGCGGAACAGCCTGGCCGCGTCCGTTTCCATTTCAGGGTCCAGCAAGCGCGGCACCCAGATGGTCAGTTTTTGTGGACGCGGGCCTGAAGTCGGGGTGGTTTCCGGGGTCTGTGTGGCTGGCCGCGTGGGCTTCTCCTGCAGTGGACTGCTGGTGGGCGTTTGGCTGGCCGCGGGGGTCAAAAAGGGAATATCCACGTTGAAACTGAGCGATTGGCAGGCAGCTAGGGGAAGCATCACAAGCATAATAACCCACAGTTTCCAGGACGGGAGCGAAGGAGATACCTGTTTGCGACCGCGAAATTTCATGACAGCCTTTTTACTTGGACTTATTCTCAGCAGCTCTTAAGCTCTTAATCCAATATGATGGGTTTGCTCAGCAACCCAACCAGCAGTGCGATGGCGTTTACCAAGTCGGAACGATCAATCATTTCGGATGGGCTGTGGATGTAACGGCAGCCGAGTGACAGACAGCCTGTTGGGACGCCCGCCCGCGTCAGTTGCATAGCCCGGCCGTCCGTGCCGCCAGCTTCCAGCACTTCCATCTGGTAAGGTATGTTTTGCGCTTTGGCTTCACGGATCATCCATTCCACGATACGTGGGTCCGCGATAAAGGACGAATCGCGCACCTTGATGGCCGGACCTTTGCCAAGGGACACTTCCATCTTGGCGGATTTGGGCGTGTCACCCGTGCGGGTCACGTCCAGGGCCATGCCGATTTCCGGGTCCACGCCATAAGCGGCGGTAATCGCGCCGCGGATCCCAACCTCTTCCTGTACGCTGAAAACGAAGTAAACCTCATTGGGGTTCTCCGGTAGCGCGTGTAGGGCCGCGATAGCGACAGCAGCGGACACCCGGTTATCCATGGACTTGGCTACCAGTCGCTGGCCGAGGTCAAGGAATGGGCGCTCAAATCCACACACATCCCCCACCCCAATCTTAGAATCTTCCCGGGAAGTGGCCCCGGTATCGATGAACAGCTTGTCCAGCGTTGGGATGTTTGTGCCCTCTAGGCGTTCTACCCCGATGACTCCCCTGGTGCCATTCATAAAGAGTACCCTGCCACCCAGGCACGTGAGCGCATTGATGCCACCTATCGGCAGGAAACGGGCAAAACCGTTGTCGTCCACGTGGGTAATCATCAGGCCAATCTCGTCCATGTGGGCCGAAACCATCACGCGTTTGCCCCCTTCTTTGCGGGTGCCTTTGCGCGCGATGAGGTTGCCCAGCGCGTCCGTTTGGATTTCATCCGCGAAATCCTTGATGTTGGCCAAAACCGTCGCCCGGATAGTGCTCTCGGAACCCGAGGGGCCGGGGGTCTCCACCAGAGTTTTCAACAGGTTCAACAGTTCATCCTGTGCCAGTTGTCGGTTTTTCTTCATGTTAGTTCTCCTGCCTGAGTAAGATGGAAGCGTCCAGACGGGCAAGCGCGTGCCACATCAGGCGCAATGTATTGACACAATCATCAATCCGCACCAGCCCGGCAGCGGAATGGAGGTAGCGCTGTGGGACGGAAACTGATACGCTGGGAACACCCGCGCGCGTCTTGTGAATTGCCCCGGCGTCTGTCCCGCCCATGTTGGGTTGTCGGAATTGCCAGGGGATACCCTCGGCTTGGGCCGTTTCCACCAGCCAATTCACCAGGCGTCGGTCGCCAATCGTGGCGCCGTCCATCAGGTAGATAGCCGGTCCGCCGTCAAGGCGGGTATTGTACCGTTCGTTGGATTCGCCATCAAAGTGTGGCAAATCATGCGCGGGCGTGGAATCCATGGCGATGCCAATTTGCGGATTGAAGCTGTAAGCGGCCACTCGCGCGCCGCGCAATCCCACTTCTTCCTGGACGGTGAAAGCCGCCAGCAGGTCCACGTTTGCCGGCGCGTGCTTCACCAGTTGAATCAGGTTAAACACACCCAGGCGGTCATCCAGCGCCTTGCCACGCAGGGAAGGGCCAATCACCTGGAGATGGGTGGCAAAGGTGCCACGGTCCCCGACCTTGGCCTTACCGCTCCCTCCGGGGCCAAGATCCACGCGCAACTGGTCGGCGCGAAGCGTCTGCTTGCGCTCGTCGGGCGTTGTCAGATGGATGGCCTTGGCGCCAATCACGCCAGGAACATGATCGCGGCCGACCATGATGCTCTTGCCGGCCAGCTGGCGCTCATCCACGCCGCCCACCACTCGGAATTCAAAGATACCGTTGCCTTCATCATCCACCAGCATGAAGCCGACCTCATCCATGTGCGCCGCGATCATCACGCGCAGCCGGTTTTCTGCCGTGCCGTGGCGTGTGACCAACAGGTTGCCCAGCGTATCCGTCTCCACGGAATCGGCAAAAGGCGTCACTTCATCTTTCACGATGGCCCGAACTTCCTGCTCTTCCCCGGAAACCGCCAGCGCGTTGCTCAATTTGGTCAGCAGGGCTAGTTCTTCTTCTCCCATCACAGGGACATACTTTTGGGTGTCTTTTTTGTTTTTAGCCATGGTCATTCCCACTGGATGGTTGTCATAAAATCGAGGGGCAGGTCACTGATGAACGCCGCCATCAGCCTGCCAGCCCGCCGGATATCCTTCAGTGCCACAATCTCAACAGGCGTATGCATGTAACGCAATGGAATGTTTATTTCCACAACGGGGATGCCCCCTTCGACCACCTGCAGGTCGAACGCGTCGGTGCCCGACCCGCTCGGCGCGGGTTCCCGCGAAATCGGGATGTCGTATTCCTCCGCGGTATTCACCAGGGCCCGGTAAAGTGCTGGATGGTCATTGATGCCCCAGGTGAGGGGCAGACCCTTGCCAAGTTCTGAGCAGCGCCAGCCATTGCTGCCCGGGCCGCTCGCGAAGGTGACATCAATCACGATTGCGAAAGTAGGTTTCAGCTTTACCGGGTCAGTCGCGGCGCCAATGCCGCCCACTTCCTCCTGGGCAGCCGCGACCGCCACTACATCCCAAAGATGCTGCTGTCGCGAAAGCGTCTCAAGGCAAACCGTCAGGGCTGCTACGCTGGCCCGATTATCCAGTGTATGACCGGCGAGTGTTTCCCCATCCAACTCCATCGGCTGCTGCGCGAAGGAAATTACATCCCCCACGCGCACCAGGCGGGCCACCTCTTCAGGCCGCAAGCCGAGGTCGACCAGCAGATATTTCATATCCAGCGGACCGCTGCCGGCCTCTGGTGGAAGTAAAAACGGCGCTGGCATCACAACCATGCCAGGCAGGTCGTGCCTGCCCGCGAGCGTGCCATGCACGGTCACCATTTGGCCTGGAAGAATGCGTGGATCCACTCCGCCAATCTGGGTGAAACGCAAAAAGCCGTCCTCGATGCCGGTGACCATCATCCCGATGGCGTCCATGTGGGCGTCAATCATCACCAACGGACGTGGCGCGTCTCCTGTACCAAATTGAAACGCGCATAGGCTGCCGAGGTTCGTTGTCAGGAATTGGTCGGCGTAGGGTTTCCAGGCCTTGGCAATGATTTCACGCACCGGGTCCTCATAAGCTGAGACGCCAGGCGCGGAAATAAGGTCTTTGAGATGTTGCTTGAGATTAAGTGTCATGGGTTGCTCGTCAGGGAGTTGTTCCAGACCCACTGCCAGGTGTGTTCTCGGTAGGAGTCACCTCTCCCGCGGGGACATCCGTTGAGGTGGCGGTTGGGGTGGCAGTATGAGTGGGCCTTGGCGTGGGTGTCTGGGTGAATGTGGGTGTGATGGTGGGTGTTGCGGTGGCGGTCCGGGTGAGGTAGGGGGTCAGGGTGATGGTGGGCGTGCGGGTGATGGTGCCGGTTGGGATGGCGGTCGGGGTTGGGGAGAGCGGGCCGCGGTCCAGCCGCAGCAGAATAAACCCCAACAGGTAGCAGGGGATTGTAATCAGGACCAGCAGGGTCAGCAAATATCTTGTGCGTGTGCGCTTTGAAAGCTCTTCCAAAAGGCCGCCTCCACGTGCGGTGTGTCTTCTTAGGTTATGCGCGTCAATTGTATAATGATACCATCAGCGTCAACAGATGAGAAAAATAAGCTATAATTAACGCCGATCCAACCAAGAGTATCAAGGAGGTTTGATATGGCAAGTAAAGACAAAGCTGGCAAGGAAGAACGCAAGAAGCCCAAGCTGTCCATTAAGGAAAAGCGCAAGGTCAAGGAAGAAAAGAAAAAGGCGACCACATCCACGGTAGCTGGAACATAGAAATTAGCCAATCACAAAACAGGCACCCGAAGGTGCCTGTTTTTTATGGCTGCCTAAGCGCGGATTTCCTCAACGAGCCAGGGTAAGAAAAGCGTATGTAACGCCTGGGGTTCGATAAAGTGCAATGCCTGCCCAGTTAAAAAGGTTATTTATCCAGAGTTCCTTGAGCGTTCATCTACTTGCCCCGCGCGGTCCCTGTCTTGGCCCTGGTTACGCTCTCATCAGCACTGAAACCCTGGCAGTCATCCTCAAGATGGCAGTCG
>JAKOSR010000146.1 GCA_029777225.1 Chloroflexota bacterium | reverse complement strand
GGATTAATTTCCCCAGATCGGGAGAAATTTGAAGCGTGGGTTTGGCTGGCGCGACCGATGGTGTGACAACGGTCGGCGACGGGATATTGCCTGTCGAAGGCTTCAAGGTGCTCGTGGCAGCGGCGGCTGGTGCTTGTTTGGCCTGCTCAAGGTAAGCGGTCACATCCGCCTTGGTGATTCGCCCGCCTTCACCTGTGCCGGGGATGCGGGATAAATCAACCTGGTTCTCCGCGGCCATCTTGCGTACAAGCGGGGAGATGAAGTTGCGTTTTGAGCCTTCTCCGATTTCCTGGCCACTGTTCTTATCCCCGCTTTCCGGAGGTTGAGCAGGAATGGGGGGGGTAGGCTCCACCTGCGCGGCAGGCTCTCCGTTGGCTGGTTTTTCTTGTGCAGGTTTGGCTGCGGGCTCTTCGCCCGCTATGCCCACACTGCCCATCGAGTCACCGACCTTCACGGTTTCACCAGCTGGGACGTCGATTTTCAGGAGCGTACCCGCCACCGGGCTGGGAAACTCGGTGACGACCTTGTCTGTTTCCACTTCCACAATCGGTTCCATCTCGGCCACCGGCTCACCTACCTGCTTGAGCCAGCTTACGATTGTCAGTTCTTCCACGCCTTCCCCCAACCTTGGGGCAATTAATTGTGTTGCCATCTTACTCCTTACCTGATTGCCGGGAAGCGTGTGGGGTTGCTTTCCCGCATCATGCCATAAACGGTGTCAAAAATGGAATTGGCATTGGGCTTGCTGTAATAATCGCCATCGCTACCATAAGCGGGGCGATGATTAGCGCCGGGGAGGGTTGCAGGGGCTGAGTCCAGCCACTGGTATCCGCCCTGTTTTTCCAAAACCTGTTCCATCATATAAGCTGTGGTCCCACCGGGCATGTCTTCGTCCACAAACAGGACCCGGGAGGTTTTCTTGAGGGATTCAACGATGAGCCCATGTATGTCAAAGGGCAGCAGAGATTGCACATCGATGAGTTCAACATCCACGCCTGCTTTTTCAAGCAGGACGGTTGCTTCGTGGGCCTGGCGTACGGTGGCGCCATAGGTCACCACGCTGATATCCCTGCCTTTGCGCAACACCTCGGGAACCCCGAGTGGCAGCGTGAATTCCTCGATGTTATCCGGCATGCGCTCCTTTAAACGGTAGCCGTTCAGGACTTCCACCACAAGGGCAGGGTCGTCCGATTGGATGAGGGTGTTGTAAAAGCCGGCTGCCTGGGTCATGTTGCGGGGGACGAGGACATGCATGCCCCGTAGCAGGTTGATAATGCTGGCCATGGGTGACCCGGAATGGAAAATGCCCTCCAGGCGGTGGCCACGGGTGCGCACAATGACCGGTGCCTGTTGACGGCCGGCGGTCCGCCAACGCAAATTGGCCAAGTCGTCGGCCATGATTTGCAGGGCGTAGAGCAGGTAGTCCAGGTATTGGATTTCCGCGATGGGGCGCAGGCCGCGCAGACTCAGGCCAATGGCCTGGCCGAGGATGGTTGCCTCGCGAATACCGGTATCCGATACGCGCAGTGGCCCATACTTCTGTTGGAGGCCCCTGAAGCCCTGATTGACGTCCCCAAGGTTGCCAACATCCTCACCAAACGCCACCACGCGGGGGTCGCGGCGCAGGATTTCGTCAAAGGCCTTGTTGAGGACCTCAAATCCCATCACATTGGGGGAAGAGGCACTGTAGACTGCCGGGATGACGGGAATCTTGAACGGTGAATGGTCTGAAGTGGAGAATTTGTACTTCTCGTAAGAAGCCAGCTTGTCCTTCTCCAGTCTGTTGCTTAGTTCGACCAGTTGTTGCCGCGCGGGCGAGGTTTCATCCCTGGTGAGCACCAGGGCCTCGTGCGCCGGTTCGGCAATATCCCTGTATAACAAGTCAGTCTTGCTTTTAAGGTTGGCGGTGAGTTTCTTTATCTCATCGGATTCCTGGCTGGCTGCCGCGGTTTCGTCAAGCGCCGCGACTGCCTGCCCGCGCAACTCCCGGATTGGGGCCTGGAATGCTTCCCAGGCGGATTTGCGGGCATTTTCAACAGTGACGCGATCTTCTTTTTCCCATTGGGTCAGCTCTTCATCGGTCGCGACCTGGTTTTCTAGCAGCCACTGGCGGAAACGCGGGAGGCAATCGTACTCGACTTCCCAATCGAGGCGCTCCTTGGATTTGTAGCGCTCATGTGAACCAGAGGTGGAATGCCCCTGGGGTTGGGTGGTATCGGTGACGTGCACCAGGGCGGGAATGTGATACTTGCGCGCGGTCTCGGCGGCAAGTTTGTAAGTGCTGAGCAGCTCAACGTAGTCCCAGGCGTTGACCGAGTAAAGGTCATAACCCCGGTCACATTGTTCGGCCGGGCAGGGAATGCGTTCGAAACCTTTCAGGATGGCGGAAATGTTTTCCTTAACCATCTGGAACTTGTTGGGGACTGAAATGCCATAGCCGTCGTCATAAATGCTAATGATTGCCGGGGCGTGCAACACGCCAATCGCGTTGACCGATTCCCAGAAGTGTCCTTCTGAGGTTGAGGCGTTGCCGATGCTCACCCAGGTGACTTCATCACCATGATTACTGAAATCCTTGGCGTCCTGCAGCTCGGCAAGCTTGCGATAGAGAACCGAGGCGTAGGACAAACCCACTGAGCGTGGCAGCTGGGCGGCGGTTGGGGCGATATCCGCGGCGGAGTTGTAACGGCCGACCTGAGGATACCAATGGCCATTTTCATCGAGCAGTTCAGAGGAAAAGTGGCCGGTCATGTTCCTGCCGCCGCTGTGGGGGTCGTGGCCGGGAGTCGTGTCGGCATAAAGCTGGGCAAAAAATTGCTCAAGCGTGAGCAGACCCAGGGCCATCATCCAGGTCTGGTCCCGGTAGTACCCAGAGCGCCAGTCGCCTTTTTTGAAGGCGCGGGCAATGGCCAGTTGGATGAGTTCCTTGCCATCGCCAAAAATGCCAAACTTGGCCTTGCCAGTCAGAACTTCACGCCTGCCTATGACGGAGGCCTGGCGGGAACGGTACCCAAGGCGGTAGTCCGCAATTAGTTCCTCTTTGGAAAGAGGTAATTTTTCGTTCGTTGTCTCGCTCATATTTCCTGCTTATCTACTTTTTTATTCATTATGGTGAATTCGTACTTCCAGCCGCAAAATTGTGTACAAGATTGGTATTAATAATTTCTTAATTCCGTGGTAATTGAAGCGCGGCCCCGTTGATGAGGACCGCGCTTATGTCTGGAAATGTTTGATTGGGGGAAAAAATCAGTCTTGTTCGGCGTTGAGGTTATCCAGGATTGCAAGGATTTCCTCGTTTTGGGGGATGTCGGCCATATCGTGACCGTAATGAATGAAACGGACGTTGCCGTGCTTATCCACGATGATTTGGCCTGGCATGCGCCCTAGCTTGAACAGATTGACCTTTTGGCCAAAAAGCTTCAGCACCCCGTGGTCGGGGTCAGGGATACCGATGAAGGGCAGGTTTTCTTTTTGGAAATATGAGTTGAAAGCTTTGGAATCTTCAGGGCCGATGACGATGATTTCGGCATCATGATTGATGAATTGCTCGTAATCACGACGCAACTGCGCCATGTGCTTTTGGCAGAATGGTCACGTAAACCCACGATTTAATACCAAAATGACATGCTCAAGGCCTTTGAATTCCGAGAGGGTAATCATCTCGCCGCGTGAATCGGGCATTGAAAAATCCGGGGCAGGTTGGTTGATTGCGACGACGGGCATGAGATTCCTTTCGTGGTCAGAAACCGCGGGTTTGACCGCGATAGGGAGGTTGTTTGCCGGTAATGAACTCATCCACACCGGGGCCCCGCAGTTTGCGCAGGCGCCAAATTCCATAAACATAACTGAGAACCAGGACCACAATCGTTACCGGCCAGCCCAGCAGCATGTTAGCCCAAGCCAATGAAACGGTTTGGCCTTGTTGATAGAGGGAGATTTGGATGACCAGGCGGGCCAGGAAAAAGACCAGCCAAAAAATGGTCACTTCCAGGTAGGCCGGCCTGATGGATGGCAGCCAAAACCAAGCCAATGGCCAACCCCGGGCGAGATGGCTGGCCCAGGCCGCGAGGGGCTTCGAGACAACCAATGAGATGATGAGTAGCAGCACCAGCAAAGCACTGGAGAGAATGCCTGGCAAGTAATAAGCGCTGGCTTCACGCGTGATGAGCGCCAGCCCAGTGGCCAGGGCGACACCCGCCAGGCCGACCAGCGCGTAAGCCCAGTTTTGCCGTTTTGCCAGGCGGTATAGGAAAAAAGCGAACGCTACACCTCCAGCGGCCACGGCCGCCAAGGTGAGCCCAAATTTACCATTGAGGAGTCCATACAAGAGGGGCGGAAGAATCGCGTCAAAGGTCCTGCCGGACAGGACGCTTTTCAACTCACCCAGGATTTCTGCCAACTTGCTTTTCAATCAAGCCTCACGTTAGCGTTAGAGCACAAGGATGACGCCGACCACGACTTCGATGGCCAGGCTGATGAGGTTGGAACTGACCACGGATTTGTCAAGGAACATCGATACGACCCTGACCGCGGCGATGCCAAGGTACATCACACCTAACATGTTAAAAGCCATTGGTTGCCGGTGGTAGAGGGCGAAGGCACCCAGAGCGATGAAAAGCGCGCCAAAGATGGCTCGAATCTCCGTGATGCCGCGCCCACCTACCGCTTTGAGGCCGGTGAAATCATAGATGGATGTGGGTTTGATGAGTGCGAGCAGGCCTGTCCCGATGGTCAGGATGGCCGAGATAATTTTGAGCGCCAGGAGAAATTTGTTCATTTTTTTCCAATCTGTTGTTTGTTCGCATGGTTATGAATAGGGTTGCGTGAACCCATCTTTGGATAGCTGGTAGGCATTGAGCGTACGTTCCCGCGTTTGCGAGCGATCGATGATGCGCCTGGGGTAATCGCGGCCGAGCCGGACGTTATACCTGGTCTCTTCCAAGGCAGTCATCAACTCAGGCTGATGGATGAGCTTGGTTGGGAGGTTGGCCAGCTCTGGCACCCAACGGCGGATGTAGTTGCCTTCCGGGTCGAACTTTATTCCTTGAAGGGTTGGGTTGAAAACTCGGAAATACGGCGCGGCGTCCGTGCCCACCCCCGCAGTCCACTGCCAGCCGCCATTGTTGGCAGCAATGTCCGCGTCCACCAGGTGGTTAAAGAACCAGCGTTCACCTTCCTGCCAATTTATCAATAAATCCTTGGCGAGAAATGACGCGGCAATCATACGCGCCCGATTGTGCACCCAACCGATGGTGGACAGCTGGCGCATGGCCGCGTCAACTACCGGGAAACCGGTCCGGCCTTGTTGCCAGGCAAGCAAATCCTGCGGGGCATCGCGCCAAGGGATTGCCCGGAACCTAGGGTTGAAGGCGGAGTATGTGACGAATGGGAAATGATAAAGAATCGATTGATAGAACTCGCGCCAGATGAGCTCGTTCATCCAGGTTTCCGCGCTCTTAGTGGCGGCGGAGTCGGGTGCCTGTTGCTTTGCCTGTTCCGCGGCGGCGAAAAGCTGGCGGATGGAAATCAAGCCAAAGCGAAGGTAAGGGGACAAGCTGGAAGTGCCATCAAGGTCGAGGCGGTCACGTGATTCGGCGTAAGAAAACAGGCCGTCATCGATGAACCTTTCCAGTCGTTTTTCCGCTTCCGGCTGCGTGGCAGGGAAAATCGTGTTCTTTTTGAAGGAGGGGATGGGGTGGCTTTCAATCAACGCGGGACCAGCAAGCTTGGCTGGCGCTTTCCATTCGCCTGTGAGGGAGGAAGGCATGCTTTTCCAGGCTTTCATGAAGGGCGTGAATACCGTGTAGGGGCTGCCATCCGCTTTTACCACGGAAGCTGGATGCAGGGCGGTAAGACCGGTCACCCATTGGATTGGCAGGTTTTGTGTGGCCACGGCATCCCTGCGGCGGGCGTAAGGCGTGTAATCTTCTTCAGCAAAGATGATGGAAGCTTCCAGCTCCCGTGCCAACAAGGCCAGCTGCTGGATGGGTTCACCATGGCGGAGCAGCAGGTAGCTGCCCCTTTGGCGCAGCAACGCGTTGAGGGCTGCCAAACCTTCCATTAGGAAGGATTGCCTCGGGGGCGCGTCGTCATTAAGCAACGCGGGGTCCAGGATGAAAACGGGTTGAACGAACAACCCGGTTTCCACGGCCCGGCGCAATGTCGGATTGTTGTCCAACCTTAAATCGCGTCGCACCCACCAAATCGCTGTGCTCATGCTTTGCTACTTAACGGTGGTGGCGCGCAACGTAACCTCACGCGCACCCAGGAAAAACTGCAACCAGTTGCCTTTTGAGCGGTAAAGCGCGAGCAAAACGTACAAGCTGGCTGTAAAGAAGCCCAGCACCATCATAGCGACCACCCAGGGCAAGGCCACCCACAGGGACTTCTCGCGGAAAACTACCCAGGCGGAGAAAAGGATGAAGCCAACATACAGGTCCACCATGGAGACTTTCCCCCAGGGGTTGGCCAAGATCTTCCCACCGTCAACGCCGAAATTTCCATAGGTAAAGCCGTAAATGAGCACAGCCGTCATGGCCAACAGGCCAAACCAGGCAACAATCTTGGCAATTTTCATCTTCATCTCCTTAAGTACGCTCAGCTCTTCTTTTTGGGGAACCAGGGAACAAAAGCGTTGGTGGTTTCCATGTATTCCTTGTAGCCTGGTTTCTCAGCTTTCATGGACTTTTCAAGCAGGGCCACGCCAGACACATTGACCAGCAAGTAGGTCATGATTAGGGGACTAAAAATGACCCACCAGGCCCCCGCGGTAAGCGCAACCAGGTAGTAACCCCACCATTGTGCGGAGTCGCCAAAGTAATTGGGGTGACGCGTGTAGCGCCAAACCCCGTAATTGAGCAATTTGCCCTTGTTGGCGGGATTGGCGCGGAAACGGGTGAGTTGCAGGTCGCCCATGGCTTCGAAGAAGAAACCGATGGCCCATACCAGGATGGCGACGAAATCCAACCAGATGAGCTTGTCGGGCTGGCCCGGCAACTGGGAGGCAGTCAAAGGGGAGGCGATAATCCACATCAGGATTCCCTGGGTCAGGAATACCTTGAAAAAACTCTTCCACCACCAACTTTTGCCGTTTTCAGCGCGCCATTTGGCGTAACGGAAATCTTCGCCTCTGCCCATGTTACGCAGGAAAATATGCGTTGAAAGCCGCAAGCCCCAGATGGTGGTGAGGATGGCGATGAGCCAGTGACGTGGCGTGAGCGTGGAGGTGGTGAGCAGGAATGCGGTCCAGGCTGAGATGACAAAGCCCGCCCCCCAAAAGATATCCACGATGCTGCTGTCTTTCAGCAAGAGGCTGATGAGCCAGAGCACAGCCATGAGGGTGAGAATAATCAGGCCGACCCGCGAATGAAGTTGGAGAAAGTTAACAAAATCCATATGTAAAAGTTTCCTTTCAGAACGCGGTGGGGTTAGTCACCTGATATCCAATTGAAACACAAAGCACCCGGCCCAACATGGGCCCCGAGCGCCGGATTGACTTCATTAATTAGCGGCTCAGCCAAACCGGGGAACTCGGCGCGCAAGATTTCCAGCAACTTTTCAACTTGTGAGCGGGCGTTGGCGTGTGTAATTCCAAATTTTACCGCTTTTGGCAGGTTTTCCTTCGCGACACGGACAACGCGCTCGAAGCCCTTTGACTTCGTCCGGGCGATTTCCATCCTGGATACGTGGTTGTTCATTTTCAAGATTGGTTTGATGCCCAGTAGGCCAATGATGTTGTGTTGTATGTGAGTGATGCGACCGCCTTTGAGCAGGTAATCAATCGTATCCAGTTTGGCATAGGCATGTGTGCGCGGTATGGCACGCTGTAACGCTTCGTAGACGGCTTCCACCGACCCGGAGCGCATAGCCTCTTCCGCGGCAGCCAAAACAATCAACCCCAGGGCCATGCTTAAATTGCCCGAGTCAATGGCATAGACAGGCACGCGTTTATACTGCGCGGTAGCGGTTTGGGCGGAGGTGAACACCGCGCTCAGGGTCTCAGAAATATGAATGGAGAAAATGGCTTCGGCGCCTTTATCCACGAGTTGGTCGTACACCTGCATGAACTGGCCGGGTGAGGGCGCGGCTGTGGTAGGGTGCGGGTGGGCGGTGGGCAGAGCCGCGTAAAACGAGTCGCGTGAAAGTTCTTTCATGTCCAGGTAGCTCCGGCCATTGAGCGTCACATACAATGGAACAACGGATATACCCAACTTATCAACGAACTCAGAGGGAATATCACAAGTACTATCGGTCACAATTTTTATGTTCATATTCACTTTTTCCGGGTCTTTGCTGACCCCAAACCTGGAATTTTTAAGAAATTTTCGAGGATTATTTTAGCGGTGGAAAACAGGGATTTTGGGCTTGTATAACGCCGAAAAGAAGTTAATGATTAGCCATTGGCCAGCAACGCGCGGAAAGCTAACCTTTGACTGCACCACCAAGCATTCCGCGGATGAAAAACCTTTGGAAGATGACGTATACAATCACGGTGGGGAGCGCGACGATGAGGGCGCCGGCGGCCATCAGCGGGATATTTGAGGTGTATTTGCCCTGGAAGAAAGCCAAACCGACGGGTAGGGTGCGCATGGATTCGTTTTGAACCATCACCAGTGCCAGTAGGAATTCATTCCAGGTCCACATGAAGACCAAGACCACAAGCGTTGTGACGGATGGGCGCGCGAGCGGCCATAACACTCGCCAAAGCGCCTGCCAGCGATTACAACCATCCATAGTGGCAGCATCGACCAGTTCCTGGGGGGCGTTTTCAAAGAACGCGGTCATCCAAAGCGTACCAAAAGAAACGCTCAAGCCCACCTGGGGGAGGATCAAGGCCCAATATGTATCCCGTAAACCCAGGGTATCCATCAGGTTGTAGAGCGGAATAATCATGGCTTCGAAAGGCACCATGTATCCCAATAACATGAGCGCGTAAAGCAGCTTGCGTCCAGGCAAGGGCAGCTGCCCAAAGGCGTAACCCGACAAAGTGCTCAGGAACACGCTCAGCACCACCACCGCTGAGGCGACCAGGATGCTATTTTTGAAGAAAATGTTGAACCTGCCAGTTGACCAGGCTTGTTGGAAGTTATCGAAATTGATGGAGGTGGGCAGGCTGAACGGGCTGCCGCTGGCCTCGGCTTCGGTTTTGAACGCGCTTACGAACATGCCGGATAGAGGCAGCAAAACGAGTAGCATGAAGAGGGTCAAGAGAAGATAACGGGGAAGGAGATCCCTGAACTGGCGGCTCACGCGGGCTCTCCTTTGGAATCAGAAGAAAACCGCCGGATGAGCAGGGAAATGGCCAAAATCACCACGGTCAGAATTGTGGCAATAGCGGAGGCATAGCCCATATCTTTTTGAAGGAACGCGGAGCGGTAGATGAGGAAGCCGGTCACCAGCGTCGAATCACCCGGGCCTCCACGCGTGGTGGTGAAGACCAGGTCAAAAACCCTGAGGGCGGCGATGATGGTGGTGATCAAAGCGACGCCGATTTCAGGCCGCAGGCCGGGGATGGTTATGTGTATAAACTGTTGGAATGCGTTCGCACCATCGAGGCTTGAGGCTTCATAATATTCCTCTGAGATGCGCTGCATCCCGGCGAGGAAAAGAATCATGCAGAAGCCGTACTGTACCCAGGTGCCAATCGAACCCACAGCGGGTAGAGCCCAGGTGAAGTCTCCAAGCCAAGCCTTGGCCCAAATCTGCAGGCCAATAGCGCGTAGCAACACATTTAACGGCCCGAAAGTTGGATTAAAAATCCAACGCCAAACCACGCCCACCACCACCATGCTGATGACCTGTGGAATGAAGAGCACCGTCCGGAAAAACGTGAAGCCTTTAATCTTGCGCCTTGTTAATAACGAAGCGAGCAGCAGTCCGACCAGGATGGGGATAATGCAATAAAAAATGATGAAAACCAGGTTGTGGAAGAACGCGGTCAGAAATTGAGAATCCGCTATTAGCCTGGTGTAGTTTTGCAGGCCGACAAATTGCCTGGTCGGGCTAATTCCATCCCAGTCAAACAGACTGGTTCGAATGGTTTCAAGGATGGGGAGGAAGGTGAACACGAAATAAACCAGGAAGGCTGGCAATAGATACGGCCAGCCCTTCCATGCATGTTCTCCTGGGTATGCCCGATTGCGTCGCATTGATGAAATGAACAATCCGGGCAGCCGCATTGGGCTGCCCGGAATTGGTTCCTTTTATTTACTTTGTTCAGCCAGATAGGCCGAGTAGTCTTTCTCAACGGCTGCGGCGAAATCAGCCGGGGTGGTAATCCCGCCCAAAAGCTTTTGAAGTTCCGCGGTGAGGGTGTCTCCAAAGGTGGGTGTGGCCCAATCGATGTAATGACCGACCAGGTTGTTCTTGTTGATGGTGTTCCAGGCGTTCAGGGTGTCGCCAAACAGACCTTTGGTATCCACCTTGGTGTCCGCGGGGAGGTTCATGGCTGGGAGCATGCCCGCTTCGGCCCAAAGCTCCGCGGCGCGGGGGCTAATCATCCAATTCAGGTATTCGGCGGACAGTTCGGGTTCCAGGCTGGTTTTGCGGATGGAGAATGGAATACCAACGCCACCAATGGACATGGCTGTCTTGCCGCTGTATGGGGGCATCAGGAAGAAGCCGAATTGCTGGTCTGTGCCGGTGAGCAGTTCCGCGGTAAGCCAGGAACCGGTGATGGTCATGGCTCCCTGGCCGGATTTGAAGAGATTATTACTGTCATCGTAGCCAATGCCAGGATAACCGTCCGTAAAATAGCCGGCCTTGGACCAATCGAGGAGGATTTGGGCGGCCTGGACATTTTCGGGCGTGTCGAATGAGACATTATTGACACCATAGGTCAGGTTGTTGATGTAATCCTGGCTGACGAGCAGGTGTTGGATGCTGCTGAATTCGTGGATGGCGTTCCAGCCATCGAGGGAACCAAAGGAAATGGGGGTGATGCCCTTGGCTTTGATATCTTTTAGGAGGGCCTCAAATTCTTCAAATGTGGCGGGAACTTTCCAGCCGTTGGACTTGAAAATGTCTTTGTTGTAGAAAACGCCGACAACTTCGGCGGTTGGGCTGACCCCGTAGAGGCTGCCCTGGCCAAACACTCTGCCATCAGCCGAGAAGCTGTTTCGGCTGGCGACGGAGGTCGAGAACACGTTACCCCATTGGTATTGCGCGACATAGTCATCCAAGGGTAGCAAAACTCCAGCCTGAACCAACGCGCCCATGCTGTTGCGACCCTGGTTTACCTGGGCGACATCGGGGCCATCTGCCTTGGTGAGCGCGAGGGGAAGCGTCAACTCCAAATCCTCGAGCACCTTGACTTCCCGCTGGATTTTGACACCAGGATGGGCAGCCTCAAATTCCCGGTTGAGTGTGTCCATCACGCTGGATTCCACGGGTCTGTAGAATTGGTCCCAAACAACCAGTGTTTTTTCGGTGGTATTGGCGCCGCTTGGCTCGGTGGGGGTGGCAACTTTCGCGCATGAGGCAATCAGTAACACGGCAATAATTGCCAATATGGTGGTCAGTTTCAGGCTCTTCATCCTATCTCCTTCAAATCATGTAAGCTGAGTTTTCGTACAGTAAAGACGTGTTTGCATTATAACCTACCGAAGTTCACCGGAAAACCCGTTTGCACTGGGCTTGGCGAACAGAGCTAAAAAATCCGCATCCAGAAAGCCGGTTGGGTGGGTATAATTCAGCCATTGATAGGCTTCTGGATGTGGCCCAGGCATTAGGTTTATGTTCCAAGATTTCCAGGTGTGAGATGATGGCTCCGAGAGAAAAATCCCACACAGACAAATTCAGTCAATTAATCACTCAATGAAAAAGGAGACACACATGGAAACGAGCGACGCTGAGGACACCATCCAGGACAGTATCAATCAATTGTCCTGGAAATTGCTGGAAGTAACAGAAAACGCTGCCATCGCGGCAGCCTGGGCGGCCGGCCAGGGCGACAAGAATCTAGCAGACCAGGCGGCTGTGGATGCGATGCGCCGGACTCTGGGCAACATGAAGGGATTCGTCACCAACATCAAGATTGGTGAGGGGGAACGCGACGACGCGCCCATGCTTTTTATTGGCGAGAAAATCGGCACGACAGGCATCCCGATTGACATTGCCGTGGACCCGTTGGAAAACACCAACGCAACTGCCAACTTGAACTCAAACGCGGTATGCGTGCTGGCGGCCTCGCTGCAGGGTGGGCTGACGGAGGCCTCTGACACCTATATGGATAAACTATGCGTGGGAAAGGATGCCGCGCTGGTCGTGGACATCCGGCTACCACCTGAGGAGAACATCCAGCGCATGGTCAAGGCGTTGAAACGCGAAGACCCCCGTGAATTGACCATCACCATCCTGGACCGGCCCCGCAACGAGGAACTCATCCGTCGGGTACGGTCGGTGGGGGCACGGGTGCGGCTAATCCCTGATGGGGACCTGATGCCAAGCATTTTCACCTGC
>JAKOSR010000021.1 GCA_029777225.1 Chloroflexota bacterium | reverse complement strand
GGTTTGGCTGGTGTTGATTTCCCTGCTGTTGGTGGGTGTTTTGGGTAATGTTTACTTCTCCACCTTCCTCGCCCGCTCCATGGAATGGCGCTATGTTCCCCAACAGGAGACGCCCAAAGCTGGCATGATTGTCCTGATGGCCGGCGGTGCCGAGCCAGCCGAATCCCCGCGCCAGATGGTGGAAGTGAATGGCTCAGCCGACCGAATTCTCTACGCGGTGCGCCTCTTCAAAGCGCAGGCCGCCCCACAAATCCTGGTGACCGGTGGCTTTGAAGAAACTGCCCAGGTGGCCACCTTGTTGACGGAGTTCGGGGTGCCCGCGGACGCGATTCTCACCCAGAACAAGTCCCTCAGCATCGCCGATGACGCGAGCTTTACCGGTGTTCTGCTGACCGAAAAAGCGGTCAAGGACATCATCCTGGTCACTTCCGCGGCGATGATGGACCGTGCCGCTTTCCTCTTTACCAGGGAAGGCTTCACCGTCATCCCCGCCCCGGCGGACTACTCCGTGACCGCCCAGACCTGGGAAACCCTGATGAAATGGGACCCCAAGGCCATCGCGCTGAACCTCATGCCCAGGGCCGACGCCTTTCAACGCAGCGTCGCCATCCTGCATGAATACGCGGGCCTCATGTACTACCGTCTGAAGGAAGTACTTTAACGCGTGTTTAGTCGCTGACCCTCTATCAGCGAAGAACAACTCCTGGACTCAGCCCGGCAGCATCCCAGAGCTACCGGGCTTTGTTCTACCTGGGAACAACCTCCCCCAAAACGGCGTCTAAATCATAAATATGCAGTTTTTCGATAAAAGGAGTAAGCATGAAACCCTTCAAACACTTAATTTCAGCTGGTTTGGCGCTTTCGCTATTATTGGCCGCCTGCGCGCCAATTGTCTCGCCCGAAAACCCGCCGGCTCCCTATCCCACGGAGCCCACGGTGCCGGGGCAAAACGCGAGTGGAGACGTGCTCACCGGTACGCTCCCATACGAGCCAAACCCGGTCGTAGCAGAAGCAGATATTACCGCGCTTTCCAACGCGTCCAACGCGTTTGCCTTGGGCCTTTACCAGCAGCTCTCCGGCACGCAGGGCAACCTGTTTTACTCGCCCTATAGCATCTTCCAGGCGCTGATGATGACCTACGCCGGCGCGGCCGGAGTGACCGCGGAACAGATGTCCGCGGCGCTTTACCTGCCAATCACCGACGTGAGCGTTCACGCTACCATGAATGCCCTGAACGCCAGCCTGCTCAAGCAGCAACAGGCTGTTGACCCAAGCGCGCAACCACTCATCCTGACCATCGCCAATGCGCTGTGGGGCCAGGCCGGCTTCAGCTTCGACCAAGCCTTCCTGGATACACTCTCGGCCAATTATGCCGCGGGCCTGCGCCTCGTGGACTTCTCCAAGCCGGAGGAGGCCCGCGCGCTCATCAACACCTGGGTTGCCGCCCAGACGAA
Source organism: Chloroflexota bacterium (assembly GCA_029777225.1). GTDB lineage: Bacteria > Chloroflexota > Anaerolineae > Anaerolineales > Anaerolineaceae > Mesolinea. The sequence continues at coordinate 28,964 of JAKOSR010000021.1, read as the reverse complement.
CGACAAAATTCGTGACCTTATCCCGGCAGGCGTCCTGGACGAGATGACCCGCCTCGTGCTAACCAACGCGGTCTATTTCAAAGGCGCCTGGCGCAGCCAGTTTGACACGCAGGCCACGCGGAATGAACCGTTTTACAACGCTGATGGTGTTGCCACTGACGTCGCGATGATGCATCAGCACCTCACCACCGGCGCCATCCAAAATGGCAACCTCACCGCCATCCGCCTGCCCTACGAGAATGGCGACTGCGCAATGATTATCCTTATGCCGACGCAGGGGAGCCTGGCGGAATTTGAAACGGGGCTGAGCGTGCAGTCCCTGACTGATGTGATGAGCCAGCTCAACAGTTCTTCCGCGTCCGTGAACCTCGGCCTGCCCAAGTTCACGTTCGACGCCAGCTTTTCACTCAGCGACATGCTGAAAAGCCTGGGCATGCCCAACGCTTTTGACCCCACCCTGGCGGATTTCTCGGGTATGACCGCCGCGGACAAGCTTTTCATCCAGGATGTGCTGCATAAGGCCTATGTGGACGTCAACGAAGAAGGCACCGAGGCGGCCGCCGCCACCGCGGTGATTGTCGGGACGACCTCCATGCCTTCGGAAGTGCTCGAGATCACCTTTGACCATCCCTTTGTCTTCGCCATCGAGTGCCAGGGTACGTTGCTCTTCTTGGGGCGGGTGGCACAGCCCTAACCCAACAGGTAAAAACAGAAGGCTGGGAACATTCCCAGCCTTCTGTTTGATTAAGCTGAACTTCACCCGGCCATGTAGGCGATAGCCAGTGTGCCCGGGCCCACATGGGACCCGACCACCGGGCTCACCTCCGAGCGGATGACTTCCAGGGGGTGGAAGCGCTCTTCCGCGATCTTGACCATGGCTTCCATGTCGTCCACGCAAAGGGCATGGAACGGGGCCAGGCGGACCGGCGTCCTTCCATTCACGCCCTTTTCCACCAGGTCCAGCATGCGATTGATGGCTTTTTTGCGCGAAATCACGCTTTCGACGAGTTCAATCTTGCCGTCACGGATTTCCATGATGGGCTTCAGGTTCAAGGCCGAACCCAGCAGGCGCTTGGCGGAATTAATCCGTCCGCCGCGATGCAGGTATTCCAGCGTATCGACCGTAAAGAAAACACCGATTTTTGGCAGGGTCGCTTCGGCCAGAGCCTTGCATTGTGCCAGGTCAGCGCCAGCTTCCGCCGCTCGCGCCACTTCCAATACCAACAGCGAGAGCGCCATGGAAACAAGTTGCGTATCCACGATGACAAGGTTGGCGGGGTCGCCCAGTTCGCGGTAGGCCTGGATGGCTGAATCGTAGGTGGCGGAAATGCCCTTGGAGATTCCAAGGTAAATCACGTCGCGGCCGGCGTCCAGCAGGGGTTTGAAAAGCTCAAGAAAATAACCAACCGTCACCTGGCTGGTGGTGGGGAGCGTGGTGGACTGGGAAAGGCGGGTATAAAAATCGTCTGCCTGGATGTCCACGCCATCCCGGTAGGATTCCCCTTCCCAATGGAGCGTCAGTGGGACCACAGGAATTTGGTACTGCTCCACGTATTGCCTGGGAAGATAGGCGGATGAATCGGTAACAATCGTCACATTGGACATAATATGATTCCTTTCACTTCTTTCGGAGGTTATGCGTAGTATAACATAATGGAAGTTGTAAATTTTTCTGGCGGTATAACGCCAGTTACGCCCCGTTGGTAGGCAAATGGACCCCCCGGCTGCTTTCCCTGGATTACAACGGGGCAGACCAACACTTTCTGCAACTAATTTCTCGTCATTTCTGAGAGGAAGTGAGAGCGTTTGATGGTTGGCGCTGTGTACAATCCGATAAATTCTGAAAGGAAATCGACCCATGGAATCCAATTCTGAAGAAGATTTAATGCCAGGCCAACCACCCGTTGCCCCCCAGCCTGAGTTCGAACCTGCCGTGCCTGCGCCAGAAGCTGAGCCGGTAGCCACCGCCCCCGTTGAGCCTACGGCCCCAATGGAAATACCCGCGGCTGAGGCGCGAGCGCAGGAGAGCCCAAAAACTGAAACCAACACCAACACCTGGCCACCAATCCCGGAAAAAGCGCCGGCCAGCCCCCTGCTGCGCCATCCCTGGTTCCTGCTACTGGTGGCCCTGGCAGCCGCCGTGGTTTTGGACCTGGTGAGCTACAAGCAGCAGCCCGGCATCCAGTGGGCCTTGTTCGTTGTGCTGGCAATCGGCGGTTCGCTGCTGGCTGCCTTCATTGAAAAGAGGTCTGTCCCAGCCGGTTCTTATGTGCTGGCGGGGATGCTGGGGGTAAGTGGCATTCTGACCCTTTTCCGGGGTGAGGGCTATACCGTGATGTCCCTGGTCCTTTTTGGTCTGGTGGCGCTCGTTCTGCTGGCTGGTAGTTTTTTAAACGGGCAGTGGGCCCGGTTTCGTGTGCGCGAATACGTGCTCAGCGCGCTGGACGCGTCTCTATCGGCGCTCATCGGCCTGCCCATCGGCCTGACGGATGGCTCAAAGAACCTTCCCACGGACCAGGCCGCGGACCACAAGCGTGGCCGGCGAGCCGCGGCAGCCGTCATCCGGGGTGTGCTCATTTCGCTCCCGCTTCTTTTCATCTTTGCCCTGCTGCTGGGCTCCGCGGATCTGGTCTTCGGGGAACAGCTTAAAGGCCTGGTCTCCTGGCTTTCACCCAAAAACCTGGAGGATGTCCTTCGCCAGCTTGCCATTATCCTCGTGCTCACGTGGGCGCTCTTCGGCGTGCTATGGATGCTCATCACCCACACGGATAAGCGCAAAGTCCCTGAGCTGGATGAACCGCTCATCAAACCCTTCCTCGGCCTCACCGAGAGCGCCATCGTACTGATTAGCCTCAACCTGCTCTTTGCCGCTTTCCTGCTCGTTCAGTTCCGTTATTTCTTCGCCGGCCAGGCCAACATCACCTTGCAGGGCTTCACCTACGCCGAATACGCGCGCCGCGGTTTCTTCGAGCTCCTGGCCGCCGCGTTCATCGCCTGGCTGCTGCATTACGCTTTGTCTTCGCTCACCAAGCGGGAAAAGGGCGCCCAGCGCTTCCTCTTCTCCCTGCTTGCCAGCCTGCTCATCCTGCAGGTTGGGCTGGTACTGGTCTCAGCTTTTCAACGCCTGTCCCTCTATGAACAAGCCTATGGCTTCACCCGCGACCGCCTGGTGGCGCACGTGATGATGGTCTTCCTCGGCCTCGTGCTGCTCTCGAGCATGCTCCTGGAATGGACCCACTCCCTCAAGCGCATGGCCCTTGTGCTCTTCATCGCCCTTTTCGCCTTTAGCCTCACGCTCTCGGCGCTCAACGTGGACTCGCTCATAGCCCACCGGACCATGGACCGGGCCATCAACGGCGAGGAGTTCGACCCAACCTACCTGGTTAACTTCCTAAATGGCGAAGACGCTGTGCCAACCCTCTTCCGTTATTATGACGATCCCACCCTGCCCAAGGAGCTCAAGGATACGCTTGGCAAAGTGCTGGCCTGCCGGCAGGCACGCCAAACTGAGGATGAGAAAGCATCGAATTGGACTGGTTGGACCTGGCCACGCATGCGTGCTAATACCCTCTATGCCGACCATGCTTCCGCCCTTGCCAGCTACCGCATGACCAGGCAGGAAGACAGCCTGGGATTCCTCCTCGGGGATACCTGGGTGTCTTGTGTTGACCCTGGCAACTAACCCAGGTGTGCGCGTTTGGCGGGCAGGTACCAATCTGCCCGCCTTTTTTTGCGCTTTCCGCCCCCTCAAGTACAACCAGGCCGCTCACTGGCTTTATAAGGTATGATTAACCCATGTTTTTACCCACAACACCCGAAGAACTCAAGATTTTGGGCTGGGACGCGCTGGATGTCATCCTGGTTACAGGTGATACCTATATCGACAGCCCATTTAGCGGCATTACCTTGCTTGGCAAGCAGCTTGTCCGCGCGGGTTATCGCGTGGGCATCATCGCCCAGCCGGATGTCAACAGCCCGGATGACATCACCCGCCTGGGGGAACCCAGGCTTTTTTGGGGCATCAGCGCCGGCGCGGTGGACTCGATGGTCGCCAACACCACGGCCCTCGGCAAACCCCGCAAGTACGATGATTACACCCCTGGCGGGTTGAACAACCGTAGGCCAAACCGCGTCACCATTGTTTACACCAACCTGGTCCGGCGCTATTTCAAACAAACTGTTCCCGTCGTCCTCGGCGGGATTGAGGCGTCCTTACGGCGCGTCACGCACTACGATTTCTGGTCCGATAGCCTGCGCCGTTCCGTGCTTTTGGACGCCAAGGCGGATTACCTCGTGTATGGCATGGCGGATCTCACCATTCTGGAGCTGGCCGGGGCTCTCCGCTCCGGTGGGGATGTGACCGGTCTGCGCGGCCTGTGTTACCTTGCGCATGCCGTCCCCGAAGGCTATCTTGAACTGCCTGCTTATGAAGAGGTCTGCGCGGACCCTGACCAATTCCGCCGCATGTTCGACACGTTTTATCACAATAACGACCCAATCTCGGCCAAAGGGCTCGCCCAGCGCTACGCCGACAGGTACGTGGTCCAAAACCCACCCGCCCGGACGTTGACCACCGAGGAAATGGACGAGGTTTACGCCCTGCGTTTTGAAAACGCCGTGCATCCTTTCTACGCTGCCCAGGGCGAGGTGCGCGCATTGGAAACCATCCGTTTCGCCATCCCCACTCACCGCGGCTGTTATGGTGAGTGTAATTTCTGCGCGATTGCCGTCCATGAAGGCCGACGGGTGAGCTGGCGGTCCCAGGCATCCATTGTTGCGGAGGCCGCGGAGATGGGCCAGCACCCGGGCTTCAAGGGCATCATCAGCGATTTGAGTGGCCCTACGGCCAATATGTATGGCTATGAATGCCGCGTGAAGGGCTTGCGTGGCGCCTGCCAGGACAAAAGCTGTATCTACCCCGAGGTCTGCCCCCTGCTTGGGCTCACGCACCAGCCCCACCTGGAACTGCTGCGCGAATTGCGCCAACTGCCCGATGTGCGCAAGGTCTTCATCGGCTCCGGCATCCGGCACGACCTGGTGATGGCCGATGGCAATTTCGGCGAGGAATACCTGCAGGAATTGGTCTCCGAGCACGTGTCCGGTCAGCTTAAACTCGCACCGGAACACGCCGTGCTGCAGGTGCTCAAACGCATGCGTAAACCGGGAACCAACAGCCTGCTGGCCTTCAAGCGCCAGTTTGAACGCGTATCCGAACGGGTTGGCAAGGAGCAGTACCTGACCTATTACCTGATTGCCGCCTATCCGGGTTGCGCCGAGGAAGACATGCTCGCCCTGCGCGATTTTGCCAGCCAGCAGCTCCACACCTTGCCCGAACAGGTCCAAATATTCACCCCAACCCCCTCAACCTACGCCAGCCTGATGTATTACACGGAAAAAGACCCCTTCACCGGCGAAGCGTTGTTTGTGGAAAAGGGGCTGACCGAAAAAATGAGACAAAAAGCGATTATCACGGGTTGGCGCCCAGCCAGTCGCCCGGGAACCGGCCATGAAGAAGGAAATGAAATGAACAGCTTTGATGATAAGAACAACCAGCGTGGCAAGCCCGACCGTCGCGGTCCACGCGACCACGCCTCCCGGCCCTACGCCCGACATGATGGACCCAGCCAGGAAGGCTCACGGGGAGGCAATTACACGCCGGGTAACAACCGGCCAGGCCGGGATTACCCCCGGGGCGGCTCCAACCGCTACCCTGCCGGCCCCACCCAAAGGGATGACTCCCATCGTTCCAGTTGGTCATCCCGCCCACGGGATGAAAACCGGCCGGCGGACGGTCGCGAACGCGACCGCCGGCCCTACCGCGTGGAAAGTTCCACGGGTCCGCGCGATTCAAGCAGCGGCTACGCCAGAAGCGGCGGTCCCCGCCGTTCATACGAGCGTTATGATGGCCCGCGCGCCTCAGACGCGCAGGAACGCCCGATGAAAGAGGAACGCGTGGTCCGGGATGACAACGGCGGATTCTTCATGAACCGCCGGCCCGAAGGCTGGGTGGACCGTAAAACCACCCGCTCCCAATCCAGGCCCCAGGGTGACCGGCCCAGGCGCTATGATTCCGACCGCCCCAGGCCCACAGGCGATGACCGCCCCAGGCGCTATGACTCTGACCGGCCCAGACCAGTAGGTGATGACCGCCCCAGGCGCTATGACTCTGACCGGCCCCGGCCAGCAGGTGATGACCGCCCCAGGCGCTATGACTCTGACCGGCCCAGACCAGTAGGTGATGACCGGCCCAGGCGCTATGATTCTGATCGCCCCAGGCCGGCGGGCGATGACCGCTTTAAACCACGTTATGAACATTCTTCCCAGCCCCGCGCTGAAGGCCAGGCTGCGGAGCCCAGGCAGTACGACCGCCGCGCGCCCAGACCTGAAGGCCAACCCCGCCAGGAAGGCCGCTACCCACGGGAAGGCTCCCATCCATCTTATGGTGCCCAACGTTCATCCTCGGATACCCGCCCCAACCGCACGGACCAACCGCGCCGTGAAGGCCGACCATCCTCTTATTCCCAATCCGGCAAGCCCGGCGGCTATTCAGAGCGCCCGGCCCGGGATGGCTCCGGAGAGCGCACTTATAGAAAGCCCTCCAATCCTCCTTACGGGTCGCGTGGCCGGGAAGGCGGACCCACCCCGGGCCCCCAAAACCGCGGCACGGGACAGGCTTCATCGGGCAAGCCCTATGGACGGCGTAGTGAGGGCGGTGGTCAGCGTTCCGGTTCTGGCCGCGCGCCAGGCACTTATCACAAGGACCGCAAACCGGGTGAAAATCGGCATGACTGATGGCGTGGTCTCCAACCTGGAGGTGATTGCCAGCCTTGCCGGCATTTTCATCCTTTTCGCGCTTGCGCTCGTCCTGATTTTGCGCGAGGAACGCAAGCGCGCAGCCTCCAAAACCAGCCAGGAGCAGCCCTCTCCCGACTCCGCGGATGAGGAAACCCTCCCGCCAGGCGAAGGTTAAGCCGCTTCTAAAAAACGCCGTGGGCAGCAAACCCGCGGCGTTTTTTTTTCTTTTTCCAGCCCTCACCTACGCAATATCAGACGCTCACTTACCCGCAATCCAGGCCTGCCCGTCCGCGAAGCCCGCGGAACGGATGAGCAGCCTGCCGGCGCCTTCCACCTCCACCCATTCCCCCACTGGCAACACGCCCTCCTCCAACGGCGCGCTGGCCAGGTCCCAAAGCTGGCCGGCCCTGTCCAGCCGCGCGGCGGTTTCCTCCGCCAACACCTCGCTCACCCTCAGCACCCTGCCTTCCTCGACCGTCGCCCGGAGGGGTTTCCCATCAACGCTGCCGAGTGCCAGCATCTCCCGCGCTACATCCAGGCAATCCTTGCCGCTGCCATCCCAGTCGTAGAGTGGCACGCCTTCCATCTCCAGGCTTGCCCCGCATATCCCATCTTCAAGTGACATCACGGCCTTTGCCAGGATTTCCGCGCTGTTTTCCACCTTCCAAACCCGAAACAGGAGGTCAGCCTCCACCCCCGGTGATATCCAGCGCTGTGCCTGCGCGTCAAATGCCAGTGCGGAGCCCGTCGTATAGCCCAGGCTCGCGTCCGCTCCCAGGCGATGGAAGCCGCTCCCGTTGGGGTTGCTCCTTCCCAAAACAAGCCAATACTGCCCGGCCGCCAGCCTGACCGGAACCAGAAAGTCGCCTCGTGCCCAGCCGTAGTGGTCCAACTCCACGCTCTCGGCCGGCAGGGTGGCGCTCGCCAAAATGGGAATCCCAGGCTCTCCGCCCGCGTCAGCCCGCAGCTGCGCCTGCAGGTCGTCGGTGGCTCCGTTCATTTTTCGTGGTCGGGCCGACGTGCCCACCAGCGTGGTTTCCTCCGTCAACGTGAAGGGTTGCGCCAATAGGCTGTTCTGGTTGCCCTCACCGAGCCCGAGCATTGCGTTCAGCGCTGCCGCGTGCCCAATGCTGCCCTGGCCGGCCTCCCAGGTTTTCCTGGCCAGGCTCTGCATCCAGCCCTTGCAGCGCAACCAGGTACCAGGCGTCGACACGCGTCTTTCCGTTCCCCCTTGCCGGCCTGCCAAAATGCGCACCTTGGCTTTATCGACCAGCTGAATACTTGGCCAGGCGTTCGCGCGCAACAACGCGTCCCGCCAGGTTTCCGCGTCTTCCCGGCTTAGCTCTCCCATGCGCGCGACCCGCTCCCGGATGCCAAACACAGCCTGGCTCAAGCGGTCCTCCGCCCAGTCCGTCAGCTGTCTTTCCCCCGGGCTCCCATTGGGCAGGCGTTCCGCGTAACTCACCCGCGCCCGGTTGACCAGCGCCTCCAGGCTGATTTCACGCGTACCCGCGCTGGCCCTCTCCACGGCCGCTTCCACATACCCGCGCCAGGTTACGCGGCCCATCCCGTTGGTCAGCTCCACGCCGGCCCCCAGCAGGCCTTGTGCCTCCTCCAACGTCGCTCCTGCCAGCCAAATTTCGCAAGCCTCCGCGCCGCCCCACATCGTCCAGCTCGCGTTGTTGACCTCCGTCCGCCCAGAAAAATCCAAGGGCAGCCCGCTTTCCCTTCCCAGCAGTATCGCGCGCAGGCTCATAGCACGCGTTTCCTTGGGCGGTACCAGGCCAACACCCTCACTGCGCGCGTGATGCCTGCTTGCCCGTCCAACCCCAGCTGTGCCAGGTAAAAGCGGTTCTCACTGCCCGGGTTGAGCAGCAAGCCCTCGCCCACCACGGCGTGGCTCACCCAACTTAGTCCATCCTTGACAGTCCAACACTGGTTTAGAAATCCATCTTCCATCAACGTCGCGCCCATGGGTAGTCCACCCACGTTGCAGTAGTGCCTGAAGCCATCCGTGGGCATCAGCAGCAAATAGTCCAGGTCCAGCTGGTGGGTTCCAGCCCCTTCCGCCCTGGCTTGCAGAATCACATTATGGGCTGCCACGGGGTTCACCACTTTCCAGGCCGGCACCCGCGCGCTCCCCAGTACGACCATCTCCGCCCCGCTTGGGGCCAGTGCCACTGCCCCGGCCTGCCCACTTTCACCAGCACGTCCAACCGCCACCCGCAGCACGATTCGCTCCGTGAGCGCGCCGGCCAGCCTCGCCAAAGGTCGTAAACGTCTGCCATTCAACAAACTTGCGTCTTCCATGCTGATGCTCCAGCTCCCAACCGGTTGCCACGCGTCCCCCACCCATGTGTAGCGCCCAAACGCCCCACCAGACGCGTCTGTCCGGCTCACCACCGTTGCCCCGCTGCCGGCCTCGCCCTCCAGGGTCAGTTTTGGCACGCTCCCGCCACCACTCACCTGCAATCCGCCGATGAAAACATCCCCCAACGCCTGCGCGTCCAGGTTGGTGATAGCCAGCTTCAGCGGCGCGGGCTCAGCCAAGCCCAGGCTGGCGGTGCTGATGCTAAACCAGCTGTCGTGCCCCGCGCCGCTGTCATCATGGTTCCACACCACCACCCCGCCCAGCCCTCCCCCGCCTGTATTACCCACGGGCAGCGCGCTTTCAGCTCCGTCAAAATGGTTTTCCCTGCGGATGACCAGGCAAACGCTCACAGAGCCCCGTTCCAGGGCCTGCCAGTGGCCCCTCAGGCTTTCCAGGCGCGCTTCCCAAACCCTGCTGTGCCAATAGGCATGCTGCGTGTCATCCCAAATCCGCAGGTAGAGCGCGGATGGCTGCGCCCCGCTCCCATCCAGTTGGATCTGCCAGGCCAACCCCTCCAGCCGGGCCAGCACCGCGTGGATTTCCGCCTGGCTGCCTCTCAAATCCAGCCGCAGGTCTTCCTCCACAAATTCCCCCTCCATCAGCTTCTGTTCGTAGCTGCAACCCACCAGGCCGGGCATCAGGTCCCCGCCGCTCAGGCTCATCCACCCACTTTCGCCATCCTCCAAATGCCCCAGCGCGATACCCCTCACCCCTGCCACCTTGTCTTTTCCACCCAGGGCCAGGCCGCCGTCCAGCTAGTCGTGCCCAAACCCTGCAGGTCCAGCAGCCGCGCCCGTTCAACCTGGCTTTCAAATTGCCGCTGTAGGTGCCGCGCCCAATCCGCCATTTTTTCCGCCTCCGCGGGCGTGTTGCCCAGCCCGGCCAACTGCTGCCGCAGCGCGTAATCCAACGCCTGGGCCGCCGCGCCGCTGACCAATGCCGGCCATAGTTCCACCGGCAGGTCACCCGCCTCCACGCTGTCCAGGCCTGAAAGCTGATACGCCGTCCCCAGCCGGCCGTTGAGCGCCTCCAGTGCGCAACGCGTGGCTTCCTCAAGCGCCGTGTCGTCAAACTTCAGCGCGGATGAGTCAAAAAATTGCGCTCTCAGCCGCGCGACCACCTCACTCAAGCCCATCATGCCGCACCTTCTTACCCCTCGTTTTCATGCGTGCGCGCTCCAGGTCCCGTTTCAACAGGTCGGCATATTCTTCGGCCTCGAAAAAATGTTTGCGCCCTTTGCGGTCGATGATGGTCAACGTGCCGTCCTGGGCTACATGGTAACCCAAGGCGCCTTTCCCAACCAAATCCTCCACCACGTGCGTATTTACCTTGTGCGTCAACTTAACTCCTCTCAATCTTGCTTCGTTGGGAGGCGCCCCCACGCCCCCAACCCCGTTCTTTTCCCGCCAGTCACTTAAAAGGTGCTCCCCGCAGCACTCTCCAGCCCGGCTCCCAACCCGCCCCGACCCTTACAACTTGGCGCTTAGACGCTTCGGCTCAGGCCATCCTCGATGGCGGTGCCCAGGATGTACGTGACCAGGATGACAATCATCCCCGCCGTCTGCCCCTCGTCCAAGGGGAAATCCGGCTTCCACATGCGCACAATCATCAACACCAGCCCCACCACGCTCGCCCAAAACTTGCGCGAACTCAACAGCTGCTTCCACTTATCCATACCCTGCTCCTTTCCGCTCCATTCCAAATTACGCCACGTTGCACTTGTGCAGCGGCCGGTAGTCGTTCACCCACACGGCCAGGTAGTGCCGCACTTTCAGCCTGTGCTCGTCGTTGCTAAACACCGCCGGCGAAAGTTCATCTCCGGCGATGAAAATCTCCGGTGCCAGCCCAAAGCGTTCACCCACGAAAATGGCGGGCGCAACGCGGGGGTCACATACCGCTGCCCAGTCCTTGGCGTCTGTCCACTCCGGCACCACCACGGGCACCGCCGTGCCCTTGAGCACGTTGTCGTACACGTATCCCTGCTCGCGCACCAGCGCCCCGGTGCAAATGGCCATCGCCGGGCGTTGCAGCGTCCTTGGCACCAGGATGTACTTCGGGTTGACCGCCATTTGTGGCCCGACCCCATAAGTCCCGACCTCGTTGCGCACGAGCATCGGCTGACGATACACCGCGCTACACACCGTATCCCAGGTCTCGGCCGAAAGCGCGCTCGTGCTCAGGTTGGCGTGACCGCCATAGGTGCTCACGGGTGTGGCGTTGAAAAGCGCCTCGCCATCCCCCATCTCGGGCCCCACGCCGCCGTTTGAGCTGAAAATCTGGGCCACCAGGCTGGAAATTTTGCGCATCCCGGCCGAGGCCAGCTCACGCGCGTAGACGCGCAGCTTGCGCGTTTCGTCCCGGTCAATCAGTTCCAGCGTCAGCGGGATGTAACCGCCATACTTGACAAAGCTGGCCACCTCGCCCGAATCCCCCACCTTGAGCTCGGGGTAGCTTTCCCCCTCCGCGATGAGTGGCAGGTCACCCACCGTACCGATGAGCGTGCCGGTGATATCGTGCAGGCTGCCAAAATGCTCCTGCACAGTCACATCCTTCCACCAGTCGTACCCGGCCCGGCCCAATTCCTCCCAGGTGTTGCTCACCAGCTTGTTCAGGCTGTTGCGCACCAGGGAGCTGAAGTCGCTTGTCCCGGCCAGTTGGGCGCGTTCGGCGTGGTAACCACCATGCAGTTCGTAGTCCCCGGTCAGGGCCAGGTAAAGCTCCCGGATCCCACTCAACCGCGGCACGGAGGCCCCGGCCAGCGCTGTTTCCCTTGGCGCGCCCAGGAGATCATCCGTCGCGGCCTGCAATCTTTCTGCCGGGCTGACCATGCCCTCAACACGCGCCGGTCCGCGCACTGCTTTTCCACCTTCCAATTCACCCACCAGCGTCCTCGCCTCCCGTACGGCGGTTTGCAGCTCCGCCGGCGCGAAAGTCCGCCCGCTGAATTGCTGCCGGATGCGGCTCTGAAGGCTGTGCGGCAAGCTGCTCCCAGCCAGCATGCTCTCAAGCATCCATCCGCTCATTTCCTCGCGCATGGTATGCAGCTCGGCCAGTTGCGCCTGGATGTCCTGCCCAGCCGCGCTTGTTTCCCCGCTCATCACCGCCATCTCCATTTGCTTTTCTGTCATGTTTCCTCCTGTTTCTTGTGTTTCAAATCCCATCTGGTTCAACGCTCTTAAAAAGACCCCGCCGCGGGCCGGATTGTAGACCAGGTCCACCGAAAAAATCTTGAGTATCTTTTCAACTTTCCCCTTCTGCCCCCTGAACAGTACATCCGCCGAAAAACCGACCCGGACGGACGTGCCTCCGTCGTCCTCCAACACCTGCCTGCCAACCTCCTGTAACACCTCCGCTGAAGGGCCCAGGCTGTGCAATTCCGCCCGGATGCCGTGGCGTTCCACGTCCCAAATGGGTTTGCGCAGCACGCCGGCCATGTCCCGCAGAGAGCGCGCGTTGGGCGCGTGGTCCACAAAACAATTCACGCCATCCCACAATTCCAGGCTCTCCCGCAGCACTTCCTCCGGGAACACCCAGCCGTTTGCCGCCCCCGCCGTGATGGCCAGGATTTCAAACCGGTCCTTTGCCACCGGGTTGACCTCCAACCCCAGCTGCTCCCTTTGCTCCACCATCGCTTCTATTTCACTCACCAATCCCAGCTCCTTTCCCATATTTGTCCGCCGGCCTTATTCGGCCTGTTCCCCCAAAAATTTGTACGTCAGGCGCCGCACCTCCTCCTTGTCAATCACGCCCAGCGCAGAAAGCTCGCTCGCGCAGCGCATTGCGTCAACCCCGGCCCGCGCCAGTTCGGCATTGTCCCTGGCCGAGATGTCCCCTCCCCGCGCCCGGATTTCCACATTCAAATCCACGCTCCCATCCACCCGCGCGCGCCGTGCCGCCACGGCTTTTAGCACGTCCGCCACCACCCAACACAGGAACCGTTGTCGCTCCTCGAAGCGCCTGAACGTGGGACCACCGGCTGATTCCGCGGTCGTCCGCGTGCTGGACTCGGGCTCCGCTAAAAAGTGCAGCGGCACACCCGCCCCCGCGGCAATCATTTTCTTGATAGCCATCCCATCCGTGGACGCGTCCAGCGCCTCCAGCTTGGGTGAAATCACCGACCACTCCTCGCTCTCATCCGTCACCAGGATGGAACCGCTGCTCGGCGGGTTGGCGCCCAGCTGGCTCTGCCGCCTGGCTCTGGCCTGTTCGCTGACAAAGCGCGCCTTCACCACGTATAAAAACGCGTTCCTGAAGCGGTTGAGCCGCACCCTGTCTTCCAGCCAGGCGTTGTAACGCGCCAGCCAGCGCAGGATGGGCGCCAGGTCGGGGTCTCCCCATTGCGCGCCGGCCGGGCGGTTGACCGCGTAGTGCAGCATCACGGGCGTAAAGTCGCCACCCCCTTGCGCGTGTTCCTCATCCGCGTTAAAAGCCGGGTAGCTTTGCTCCTCCTCGTCCCATGCACCCCTGAGGTAGTAGCGCGTTTCCTGCTCCACGTCATACACCCTGGACTCAATCCGGGTGACCATGCTGGCCGGTACGCTGCGCACGTAGCTCATCCCGCTGGCGTCCGTGGAAATCAGCACGAACAGGTTCCCGCTGCGCGCCAGCTCGTCCGAAAACTCCCCCAGCCGGGTGTCCATCCGGTTCAGCCTGTTCTGCCAAAAGGCCTCCAAAAATGCCTTGGTCTCCGCGTGTTCACAGCGGATTTGCACACCGCCTCCAGCCGCATATTGTGTGGTAAGCTCCACAATCCGACGCGCCAGCGGATTGAAGCGCCAGGCTTCCAGACATTCATTCAGCACGCTTTCGCGTTCAAAGGTATGCCGGTCGCGCTGGCTTGCGCCCTCCTGCCGCGCGCCCACCAGCAGCGTGTTTTCATCCTCCGTCGCCGCCAATTCGACGCGCGTTGCCGGCTCAAACCCGTCCGTGGCTTCCCATGTCTGCGTTTGGTCCAACACCGCATGCCTGCTGTCCTTTCGCGCCGTCCCCTTGAAGAGCTTAATTCGCGCCATCCTCATTCCCGCTTTCTGCTGCTTCCCGGCAGCATGGTTTCCCATCCAGCGGGCAGGCCCGCCCGGCCCCCACCGCGGCCCGCCCAAAATACGCCAAAACAGCCTCATTGCCCCCGTTCCACCGGTCGTAATCCATGCATCCACCCAATCCTCCGATGGCCGGACCCCGTTCCGTGGTCTGGTGGATCAGCCATTTTTTGACGCCCTTGGGCAGCTTGGGCGGGCAGGGATACTCCGCTGTATAAAGCTGGTTTTTCTGGCTGCTCAGGTATTGCGCCAGCCACCAGTCCATCTCCGGCAAGTCTTCCACCGCCACGTGCGCGTCAATCCACAGCGCCCTTGAATAGACAATGGGCCAACGCCCGGTCGCCTTGCGCAAGGCCTCCAGGCACAACAGCAGCGTCTGCGTGATTTGCCCCTTACCCAGATTCCCGCCCACTTCCATGTCCAGCACCAAGCGGACGCGCTCCAGGTCCACGCTCTTCAGGTTCTTAAGAAAGAAATCCATCTGCTTCAGCGCTGGCTCGGACGGGAACACCACGTGGTAAGGCAGCAGGCAGGCTCCAATGCGCTCTCCTTCCTGGTAAAAGCGCTCAAAGGCTGGGTCCTTGTACCCCCACGAGATGCCCGCGCGCATGCCGATGAACGCCACCCTGGGTTCGTGCGCCCGGATGGCGTCAAAATCCGGAAATCGCTTCAATTCCGCGTCCGCCTGGTAGCGTGAGATGTCAATCCCAAACGCCAGCCCGCGGTTATGGATGAAATACCCCATCTAAAACCCTCCCTTCATTTCTTTTAGCGGGTCCACGGCCAAAATCACCCCGCCCTCCCCGCTCACTCGCCAATCCTGCTCATCCAGCACCGCGGTTAACGCCGCCGAGAGCACCAGGTCGTCGTGGATGTGCGCGCCCTCCGCGTCGCGCGTGCCCTCTGGAACGCTCCAACGCAGATGGCGTTCCGGGCCGATGCCGGCCTCCGCGCTCACCGCCCGCAGCTGCTTCCAAAACAGCGCCTGCAGCTTCTCCTGCTCCGAAAGCATCAGCTCTGCGAGTGGATTGGCATGCCGGCCCGGCAGGGCGCTGGTTGTTCCAGGTTGAAAATCCTGGAAGCGGCCGCTGTCTATCACTGCCAAAAACCCCCACCCAATGCGGGATTTGACCGCGGCGTTAAACACCACGCTCACCACCCTTTCTCCCAGCCGGTCCTGCAGCATGGAGGCCAGTCCGGCGCCCACGCCGCTCGCGTCCACCACCACCTTTTCGGCGCGCCAATGCTCCGCCAGCGCCAAAACCCGGCCCAACACCCTGCTGTGACATTCACCCACCCACACATGCCGCTGGCAGACTTTGTAGCGTGGCCGGGTCATCGCCAGGCCATCCATCAACCCCGTGTCCACCTCCACCACGGTCAGCGCGGTGGCGTCCCTGCCTGGGTTCGCCAGTTCAGCCTCCCCCATTAGCGCGAATCCATTTTCCGTGCGGCTGGCCTCATCCTCCCCTGCCACGTCCAGCAACAGCGCGTAGCGCTTGCCCTCCGTCGGACCTTCCATGGCGGCGTGGCTGCCCAGCATCAGTCCCAGGCGCGCTGGCCCGAACAATCCATTTTCAAAGTTAATCTCTTCGCTGAAAAATTGGCTGCGCACCAGCGGATGGTTTCGCCCCAGGCGCGCACTCTGTTCATCCACGAACAGCCCGTAGGCCGGGGCTTCCTTGCGCACTTCCTCCGCCCCCAAGCGAAACACCCGCCGGATGCCATCGCGCGCTTCAGCTTCCTTGGCTGCCCGTAGTTCGCGCGCTAACAGCGTCTCTCCGGTCCAGGCTGTGCCAAAGAACACCCGCGTCGCGTTGCTCGAAGCGGCCATTGGCGCGATTTGTTTGTCGTACTTGGCAATCTCAATATCCTGCGCCTCGTCCAGCTCCAGCAGTGTGGACGCGCTCGCCCCCACGATGTTGCTGCCCTTCGCCGCCGATAGAAAGGTGATGTGCGCCTTCTTGAAACGGTAGTGGTTCCCACCCTGTTTTCGCCACCCGCCCCTGGTCAGGAAGTTGTCTTCCAGCGCCGTCTCCAGGCGTCGCATCGCGTTCAGGTTCTGCGGCTCGTGCGTGGGTGAAAGTTTCACCATCTCGGCCCCTTGTTCGGCGAAAAGCACCATAAGGTACACCTCCAGCTGGGCCTGCAACACGTTCTTCCCCGATTGCCTCGGGAACATGACCACAAAGCTCAAGCCCCTATTCCCTAACACGGACTGCGCGATTGCCCTGGCGGTTTCCTCCTGGTAAGTCCGTAACCGCACCCCGCCAAACACCTGGCTAAACCGTTCAATGCCACGCAGGCTGCGCAGGAAAGCCACCCGGCTGCCGCCAGCCTGGTCGCCAATCGGCTGCCGGGTTTGAACCCGCCCATACCCCCCGGTGGTCTCTGCCATGACCCCGCTGGCGTTCTTCGGCACGTGCACATCCATCATCAATTCGTTCGTCTGCATGCCTAACCTCCCAAAAATACGCGCAACAGCGCTGCGATGGAAATTAACGTGGAGCTCCCGGAAACCAGCCCCGAGAACAACTTGAATTGGGTCACGCCCTCCGTCGCGCTGCGCAGCCTGGTCTCATGATCTGCTTCTTCGGCCTCCAACTGCCGGATTCTCTGCTCCAGCACCGCGAATTGGCGTTGTGTCTCCAGCTCCATCCGCTCCAGCCTGGACCGTAACAGGCTGTTCACATGGCGCAATTGCGCCGCGGCCATCATGCCCTCTTCCATACCCGCGCCTCCCCGGTTTTCCCCTCCATGCTCATTTTTGCTCATCACCGTTTTCCCATTCCGCCAGCAATGCCTGCATCTGCGCGTTGAAGCCGTGAACCCACTGGTTTTGGTCGTTCAGATGCAGGGCGATGTTCACGCGCATCACGCTTGCCAGGCGCGAGCAGGTCAGCCCCAACAAATCCAGGCTTTTCGAAAGCTTTTCCGGATAAGCTTCTGTTTTCCGGCTGCGGACCGAGCGCATGAAGGTCCGCATTGTTTTACGCAGCATCTCGATTTCATAATCCAGGTTGGCCTGCGTCTCCTCCGCTAGTTGCAGCCGCCTCACCCCCGCGCCCCGGTCACCCTCCACGCCCGGCGTCTCAAAGCATTTGGGCCTTTCGTGTTCCATTGTCGCCATCCGCTTCCACTCCTCATCCAAATAGTTACGTTTCAGTCATCTCGCCCGTCTTCTCTTTCCAGAAAGGTTTCTCGGGCGTTCGGGGCTGCCCGCCCGTTTGGGCGGGCGCCCCTGGCTGGCGCCATGTACCATCCTCCGTTGAGCGAGTGACCCCTGCGCCGCCTTCATTATAGAACGTATGTTCTATTGTGCGTCTATAATAACAAATCCAAATGGAAAAAGAAAGATGTCAAAAGCGGAAATTCGACCCCCAAATTTTCCACTTTCGGAAAATTGTTAATATAAGCTTTGTACAGTCCAGCCTTGGCGCGCTCCTGCACAGCCGGGTTTTACCCTTTTCAACCTGTAATACTTCCCGTCCGTACCAGCATTTTTTACCCAGGGTATTTATGAAGCGTCCCCGGAACCTGAAACCCCCGCGGATTCAGAACAGCCAGGCTCTCGCCTGGCTGTTTCCTTTTGCTTTGTCTGTTTTACAGGCTGATATACCTTTGAATGCGCTCGCCGATTTCATCCAGCGAAGATTTCCAAAAGGCTTTGCTGCGGATATCAATCCCAAAGCGGGCCGCCAATTCCGCCGCGGTCCCCTCGCCGGTGCTGGCTAGCAGGGCCTTGTAATCGTTCACGAAAGCCTCGCCGCGCTCGCGGTAAATCGCGTACAGCCCCTTCGCGAAGAGCATTCCAAACGCATACGGGAAGTTGTAAAACGCCAGGCCGGGGGAGTAGTAATGTGGCTTCCAGGTCCAGGCAAACTTATTCAATACTTCCTCATCCAGCCCATCACCGTAGCTATCCCGCTGCGCCTGCAGCATCACCTCGGAAATTTCATCAGCCGAAAGGGTGCCCTTATCGCGTCGCGCGAACACCTCTTTCTCGAACAGGAAGCGTGAAAGGATATCCACCGTCACCTGCGCGTCGCTGGAAATGCTGGTCTCCAGGATGGCGCGCTCCTCTTCCGGGTTGGTGACTGTTCTCAAAATCGCGTTGAACACGATGGTTTCGCACATGATGGAAGCCGTCTCCGCCAGGGTCATGGGCGTCTCGCTTTGCAGCGGGGTCTTGTCCACCTGGTACGCGCAGTAATTGTGGAAGCCGTGCCCCAGTTCGTGCGCGATGGTCATCACCTGGTCCAGCGAACCGTCAAAATTGCACATCACACGGCTTTGCTTAATGGCGTCAATTCCCATGCAATAAGCCCCGCCCCGTTTGCCTGGGCGTTGCTCCGCGTCAATCCAGTTCTCCTCGAACGCCCGGCGCGCGAAGGCTGCCAGTTCGGGGGTAAAGCTGCCAAAATGCGTCAAAACTAGGGCCTTGGCTTCGTCAAACGTATAGGTTTTCTCCACCTTGCCAATCGGCGCGAATAGCGACCACCATGGCAGTTTCTCCTGCCCCAGGATTTTCGCTTTGGCCCGGAAGTAATCGCGGAACATCGGCAGCGCGTCCTGGATGGCCGAAATCATCGCCTCCAACGTGGTGCGGTCAATGCGTGCCTGGTCCAGGGACTGGTGCAGGCAGTCTTCCCGCCCGCGCAGCTTGTTCAGCGTGTTGGTCTCGCCCTTCACGCCGTTCAGGCACGCCGCCAGTGGCTCTTTCATCTCTTCCCACACCTGCTGTTCCAGCTTGTATGCCCGTTCGCGCACATCCGCGTCCGGGTGGCTGCGCAAGTTGATGAGCGCCGGCATTGGCAGCGCTTTTACCTCGCCATCCAGCTCGAACGCCACCGTCTTTTGCGAGGTAAGCGTGCCCTGCAGGTCGCCCCAGGCTGTGCCACCGGAGAGTGTCAGCATGTTGGCCAGCACTTCTTCCTTTTCAGACATCAGGTAGCGGCTCTGTTCCGCGTTTTCCAGCAGGAAAAAGGCGTGCTCGCGCGCCGGCCCCGGCACCTTGAGCGCCTCTGGCAGCTGGACGGCCACCTTGCCAAGCCATGCCTGCGCCTTCACCATAAAGTTCGAGAACGGCAGCAGGGCAATGTAAAACTGCGACTGGAGCTTTTCGGCGGCCTTGTCATACGAGTCCGTCGTTGTCAGCCCGTTCAGGAAGGTTCCCAGCCTGCTGGCTTTCAACATCAGCGCGTTGAGCGCCTCCACGAGCTGGCCCAGCCGGGCGCTCAGCGTTTCGGCCGGCGCGGGTTGCTCCGCCAGAGGCTGCAGCTCCCGCTCAAAAAACGCCGCGATTTGTTCGGTGTCCGTGCCAATCGCGCGCATATCCTCTGTAAAGCTTGGGTCCTCCAGGGAGGCGTAGATGGGGCTTAGGTCCCATCTGGGTGGTGTTTGGGTCATGGGTTTATCTCCTTTTCATTCAGTGAGGCAATTATAACCGCCGGCCGACCCCAGCAGGGTCCGCAGGGCAGTTTTTGCGGCCAGACACCCCGATAATACCCAAAAGCCCTCCCCCCTGCCAAATCACCATGCAGTTCAGGCAACGGAAAAGGGGCACGGGTTTCCGTGCCCCTTCCTGGGTCATTTATCCCATGGTTTGGGTTATCGTTCCAGCACCCGCTTCACCAGGTTGACGATGTTGGCCAGCAAATCGATGCTCAGCGCCACGAGAATGGCAACCATAATCCAATGCACCGCGTTGTGCGCCAACAGGTTTTGAAGGACGTCCAGCGCCTCCGCGGGAAAACCCATGGATAAGGCGATGCCCTTATCCAACGATACCAGCGTCCCCGCCCCGAGCATTGCTGAAACCAGGCTGATATCCGAAATGCCTGTCCCAATCTCGATTAATCTTGAACCTATGCTCCGGCGCCGCTTCCACAGCATCACCAGGTATGCAATCACACCCAGCCCGGCATTAATCGCGATCCAAGGAATGAAGTTTTTGAAGGCCTCGGTGAAGATAGGCGTCATGCGCCATTGCCCGCCAACCCGCCACCAAATACCCGCCACTTTGTCGAACAGGAACAGCCAGATAATCAGGGCCACCAAGCCAAAGAAAATACCCATGGCCAATTCCCAAACCTGGACCTTGTCCTGCGCGCTCACCAATTCTGGCAGATCGCTCACCTTCCAACTTTCCTTGTCCTCCTCCAAGGCATCCCATTCTTTGTTGGGGTGCACCTGTGGGAAAAACCGCGATAACACCATCAGGATAACCGCGGCTGTGCCAATCAAGCCCACCCCCACTTGCCAACCGGTGCCAACCAGCTCCCACAGGCTCCAGAAAGGATTTTCGCCTCTGCTGAGTGCGAAGGAGAGCAAACCCGCGAACACAACCGCCGCCACCACGATGGGCATCAGGCGTGTGACCACCAGGCGGAAGATGGTGTTGTATTGCGGCGCTATCAAGGCGTCTGAGGGGAAGTATGGGGCTGCCACCGTCCGGGGTGAACCCAGCTTGCGTAACTCCGCTTCCAGCCTGACTTCATCAATGCACTCGTCCGCCGGGTAGTGATCTTCGAGCGTGTCCATCAGGTTGGACTTTATCTCTGTAATCATGTCCTTGCGCCCCTGGTAAGGAAGGTGTCGTTCAACAGCCAATAAATAACGACTCAATAGCGTTTCACTGCTCTCTGTGAGTTTCATCGTACAATCTCCTCAATGATTTTCAACTGTTCCAGCCAATCCTGGTGAAGCGCCTGGTATACCTCTGAGCCCAATTCGTTCAACTGGTAATACCGCCGCGGCCTCGCTTCATCAATCTGCCAATCGCTCTGCAGGTACCCCTGCGCTTCGAGCCGCCGCAACAGCGGGTAAAGCGTATCCTGGGAGACCTCAAATCCTCGTTCCTCCAGCTTGCGGAGTAATGAGTAGCCATATTCCTTTGAATCAAGCTGGCTCATTACCACCAGGACAATCAAACCCCTGCGCAGTTCCGCGCTCAACCGACTTACATGTTCTTGAATCATCTCATTGTGTGTCATGCCACTATTATACTGTATTATATACAGTAATGTCAAGTACCAATATTGTTGAATTTTCACGCGACGCCTCCTGACCACCCGCCACCCTCATCCAGGCGCCTTACAGACACGCGCGAATACCCCTGGCCAGGAAATGCATCCTGACCCTTTTTCTTTTTCAACTGGCAAATGATTGACAGAAAATGGAATTATCGACTACCCAAGGGCCCATGAGCCCCGCCCCCGGCTTGAGAATTCTGGAAAACCATCCTCCGTTCCCGGACCTGCTCACCCCACTATAGCAGCGGTAATTCCGCCCCGTGCGCTTTCAGCCACGCCCGCTCCTTGCGGTAGCCTGGCCTCAGCTCCTCTACGACGCTCCAAAAGGCCTTGGAGTGGTTGTGCTGCCGGATGTGCGCCATCTCGTGCGCCACCACGTACCCAATCACCTCCACCGGCACCATGGCCAGCCGATAGCTAAAACTCAGGCCGTTCTTTCCACTGCACGAGCCCCAGCGCGTCCGCGCGCTCGTCACCCGGATCGCAGTGGGCACCATCCCTGGCCGCTGGTAATGGTCCACCCACTCGCTCACCAACCTGCGAGTCTCCGCCTGGTAAAACTTTTTCAGGAGCTTGTTCGCCTCATCCTGTCTATCCGCTTGCAGTATAAAGCCTTCCTTTGGTTCAAACACCAGCCCACCGCGCACGCGCGTGGCAAAGCGCAACGGGTGCGGCATGCCAAGGTAGGGTATCTTCTCTCCCTCCACGAACTTGACCGCCTCCCCTGGTACAGGTACGGCAGCCATCTTCTGCCGCGCGGCGGCTATCCATTCCGCCTTGCTCCGCAAAAACACCTGGATGCGCGCCCGGCTGGTCCGCAGTGGCGCCCTCACCACCACCCAGCCACCCGGCCCCACCAGTACCGCGATGGTCCTCCTGCGGGTGTAAATCACCTCATTCACTTCATCCAGGTTCATATCACGGCATTATAACAGCCCCACCCATGCCAACATTCCGCCTGTTGGGGTTTTTGCCTTTGGGGTCGCCACACGGCCCTTCAAGCCCTCCGAATTCGGGTAAAATCGAAGTATGCTCACGCGCCGCCCGGTTCTGTTTCGTTTGCTGCTTTCGCTTTGTTGCGTCGCGCTGCTCGCGGCCTGCGCAAAGGATTCTGCCCCCGCCCTGCCACTCACGGAGTACACGGACCCGGCCGGCCGCTACGCCTTTGCCATCCCCGAGGGCTGGCAATCCGCCAGCACAACCGACACCCTCACCCTCACCCCCAAAAATTCTGAAGGCACCTCCGCCGATCTGGCTGTGCGGGTTTACCTCGCGCCCACCAACACCGACGACCCCGTACAACACGTAGATGCCGCCAAAAAACTGATTGAACCTTTCCTGCGCCAATACCTGGACGATACTTACGAATCCGTCAATGAAGGGGAGACCAAGGTGGACCGCCTCCCCGCAGCCCTGCTGGACTTTGCCAAACCCTGGCAGGATACCTACCTGGTTGGCAGAGTGGTGTTTGTGGCCCTGCCTGGTTACGTGATTGTCTTCCTCGGCACCGGGGAACGCGTGGCCTGGGATGCCTTTTTGCCTACCTTCCGCGAGATGCTCAAGGAATTCCACCTGACGAGCCTCGTCACCACGGTCACACCCCTGGTTCCCTGACCCATGTCCCGCTCAGCCCGCGTTTCCCCGATTTACCTCTTGTGCGCTCTGCTGCTTGGCGCGTGCAACTACCCACCCGCCGTCTATTCCCGCACCGAGGCGCCCATTTACATCCCCCCCACGCCAGCCCCTGCCACCCCCATCCCCACGCCTGACCCTGTCCAGCTGGGAGCGGAAGTCGTGGTGCCAAAGGGCTTGTTCGCCTTTCAACCTGTCACTTCGCTGGATTCCACCAGCCAGCCGCTCACCCTCATCCAGGAAACCAGCCGCGCCTCGCTTTACTCCACGGATGGCAACCTGTATTTCAACTTTTCGGGTGAACCAGCCGGCAGCAGCCAAACCGCGCAGGATTGCCTGGACGCGCTGATTTTACGGATGAGCCCGGACCTCCAGTCTATGCAAGCCGAGGCCGGCGAGGAAGTGCAGGCCGATGGCCATTCCGGCATCCGGGAGCGTATTTCTGGCCTTCTGCTCGGTCAGCCCGTCTGGATGGACGTCAGTGCCTTCCGCCCCGCCGATAACTGTTTCCTGCTCATCGGCATCGCCACCGGCGAGCAGCCACAAACATTATGGGAGGCAGCCGGCCAGCCCGCGCTTCAAAAAATGCTGGAAACTATCCGCTTTCTGGACCCCGCCGCCATTCCTGTTTGCGAAACCGCTGCGGATCCCAATTATGGCTTTTCTGCGGACGCGCCTATCAAGGTTGGCAACATCAACCTCTATGACGGTCGCTCGCGCGAGGAGACCTACCTTGCCACCCTGCGTGGACCCCAGGGCCAGGAAATATTCTTCACCCGCCAGGAGCCGCTCTATAACGCCGCTGGCGTGATTGTGGACCCCTACGAGGTCAATTACGACGGCATCGAGCAACCTCGCCTGCTCTATTTTGATATCTACAGCTTTGAAACCCTGCTGGTTCCCCAGGGCTTTAGTTGCGAAGCGCCTTTCCCCCTTTACGCGCCCTAAACTCCCCCACCCATTTTCATCTTGCCAGGCTATCCACTTTCCCGCGTTCAATCCACGCTTCTTCCTCAAAAAACACGAAACACACCGCCCTTACGGGCGGTGTGTGTGTCTCTTTTGGTTCGATGGGGGATTATTCGACTTTGATGGCGCCTTCAGGGCATTCGGCTTCGGCTTCCTTGGCTGCGTCAACGTAGGCGTCCTCAAGTGGGTCCATGATGACGACGGCGTAGGGTTCGGTCTGGAGGCTGAAAACTTCCGGAGCGATACCTTCGCAGATACCACAGCCAATGCACAAATCCTTGTCTACAAATGCTTTCATGTTGTTCCTTTCAATTGGATGAAGTGAAAATGGTTCTTCAACCTCAGCTTCGTGCGCGACGAAGCTTTCGGCTGTCGTTTCTGGAACGGCGCTGGTTTCAACCTCACCGCCCTTTGTTTCTTCGTTTAATAAGATGGCTGCCTCGGGGCAATCCTGCGCGGCTTGTTCCGTGGCTGTCCGCAGCGTCTCCGGCACCGGGTTCACAATGACTTCCGCGATGGGCCCATTCGCCAGGCTGAATACCTCTGGTACAGCTCCTTCGCAGATCCCACAACCGATGCACAGCGTTTCATCTATTTTAGCTATTAATCCTGCCATCAAAACTAACTTACCCTTCGCGCGATGGTCATTAAAACACACAAGTATATACAATTTGTCTGAATCATTCAGGCATCGCCCAAAGTATAACATGCCGCGCGAAAATCGGGGCAGGAAGTTCCGTTCTGCTGAGCAGGTCAACACTTTCCAATGCCACCGCCACGCTCGCCCTCAAGCTGGGCCGTCCACAGTTACACGCCTGCGGTCTTCATCCCGTTTGTTCTCTGGTAAACTTGGGGTGATTAATTCCCTTGTCAATCCCCGGACTTGGCCTGGGTAAGGATGGTTTTCGCCAACATGACGCCGGACCCTGGCACGGACCGTTCTCCCTATGAAGGTCCCTCTGCCGGGTGTTGACAGGCTCGGTCAGGGCGGCTTCCAGCCACCTCTCCCACCTTTGGGGTGGGTAGTCGGGTGCCTCACAGCTTGCCCTACCCGGCAAAATTTGCCAATAAATCGCCCCTCAGGTATGCATAATAGCTTGAGGGTCTTGAAAGGAATTTGCGCATGATTTATCACATCACAACCCAACCCGAGTGGGACGCAGCCCAGGCCGCTGGCACCTACCTGCCGGCCAACTTCCAGGCGGATGGCTTCATTCACTGCTCCGACCTCTTCCAGGTGGAGGGCGTAGCCAACCGTTTCTATAAGGAAACGCCCGCGCTCATCCTCCTGCAAATCGACCAGGACAAAGTCCCCGCCCCGTTGGTGTACGAGAACCTCGAAGGTGGCGACATGCCATTCCCTCACCTCTATGGCCCGCTGCCGACCAGCGCCGTGGTCGCGGTGCATCCTATCCTGTCGGAAGACGGCTCCGGCTTGCGCCTACCGCAAATCCTGCGCGTCCCCAAACCAATGCTTTTCTCGGAATTTCCTTTTGGTCTCCCCGGCCGGGTTTACCGCTCAACCATGCCCTTTAGCCAGGAGTTCGATCCCGACCAAAAGGTCTTTTCACGCTACCAGGCCGCGGACCTGCATACCGTGGTGGTTCTGAACCCCGCGGACGAGCTGGAGCGCTATAGCGGCAGGGACCTGCTCGCCCAGTATCGCGCCGCCGGCTTCAACGTCATCCACGCCCCTACCGCCGACTTCTCCGCGCCACCCAAAGGGCATTGGGATTCCATCCTGCAAACCGTGGAAAACCTGGCGCGCTCCGGCGAAAATCTCGTCATCCACTGCCACGCCGGCGTCGGCCGCACAGGCATCTTCGCCGCCTGCATGGCCCAGGATGTGCTGGGCCTCTCCGCGGATGAAGCCATCAACTGGGTGCGTCAATCCATCCCCTTCGCGGTGGAAACCGCCTATCAGCAGCAATTCGTGCGCGCTTATCGCGCGCAATAAACCAGCTGACAACAAACCCTCCCCCAAGTATTTTGGGGGAGGGTTTGATTTAACACGTTTGGCGTTGGAGTGGCAACCTGCCCCTGGCCTTAACGGATTTCAATGGTCACAGAGAACGCCACCTCGGTACTTGAGGCCGGAGAGATAACGTTGATGATGTAATCACCTGCTTCGGGCAACACGCCCTCAAAACTGCTCAGGCTGCCCATCGAAGAGAGCAATACATTTCCGTTCACATGGTAAATTGAAATCGCCAGCGCGTCAGCGGGGGATACGTTGACCTTGAGCGTTTGCCCCTTGTTGGCCCACGCGATGAGATTATGCACGCGCCCACCAGGCACTTTGCCCGTCAGGGTGATGCCATAGGTGTTGGGAGCAAAGGTCACCCGCTGCGGAATGACAAGGTAAAGGGAATAAGAAGCCGCCGTATTGCCTGCCCGTACGTCCACGTACCAATCCCCTGAGGAAGGCAGGTAATCGCGATACGCGCTGTAACCCTTGTTTGCGTTGAGCAGCACCTCACCTTTGGCGCTGACGATGGAGATGACGAGGTTTTGCGCGCTGCTGACCGAGATGTCAATCAACTGCCCTTTGGCTGCCCAAAACACGTAGCGTTGCGTGGCGTTGCCACCCAGGCTGCCCTCTGTGTACACGTTAGTCGTGCCCGTCGCGAATGATAACCGGATGTCGGCGTTGGCGCTGGATTGCGTCGCTGTCGGCGACACCTGGGTGTTGGTAGGCACAATCGGTGTAATCATCACTGTTGGGATTACCTTGACCTGAGTAGCGGTGGGTGTGGGGCTTGGCGGTACAGACGTCGCCGTGGGTGTGGCCGTCGCAGTCGGCATCTCAGTGGGCTGCGTAGTTGGTGATGCGGCTCTGCTTGTGGCAGTGGCTGCTGCCTGCGAGATCACGGCTGCCTTGGTCAGTGTAGCCTGGGCAAAAAGCGCCGCCTGGGTCTGTAAATCACCAAGTGAAAGCGTCGGGGCTTGCAAGGTGCAGGCCGCCAAAACGATGATACTGAGCGTTAGCAATGAGAAAAAGACAACTGGCTTTCTTTTCATTTTGACCTCATTTCAATCCGAGCACCCTGGTATGACCAAGGTTTGTCGAACAGGCTTCGCCTGCTCATACATCATAGACGCACACCCCCGCGGGAATGTTCCTCAAACCCGCGCGAGAACCTTGACTTCATTTTAGCTTTTTTGACTCACAAATCAAAATGTGGAGTTTATTCAGGTTTATTTCAAACCGGCGCGCTTTCCATGCTTACTTTCCATGTGCGCTTACATCCATCCCCAGTGCGTCTTGATTTGTAGGTAGTAGATTCCGGCAAACGTCCCCAGCACCAACAGTAGGTATACCGCCGCCCACAACCCCGCCTTCGGCCTTTCAGCCTCCGC
Organism: Chloroflexota bacterium; assembly: GCA_029777225.1. Lineage (GTDB taxonomy): Bacteria > Chloroflexota > Anaerolineae > Anaerolineales > Anaerolineaceae > Mesolinea. The sequence goes on along the minus strand of JAKOSR010000021.1, from coordinate 1,764 downwards.
TATCCGCGCGTACCAGCGCCTGATGGGCGGGATGAGATGGAGCATGTGGAACAGCCCAAACCCCAGCAAGGTCCCCAGGCCATTCAGCAGCAGGTCGTCCACATCCGCCACGCGGACAGCCAGGAAAAACTGCGTGAGCTCAATCCCAAACGAAATTCCCAACCCCATCGCCAGGTCGCGCATAAGCGCGCGCTGCGGCTTCCAAAGCACCGCGGCGAGGTAGCCAATGGGTATAAAGACCAGCACATTGCCAACCAGGTTAATCAACACCACGCGTGTTGTGGTTTCATCCTGCAGGCGCTGCGCGGTGCTAACCATGCCCAGCATCCCTCGAAACGGCACCCAGTTGATACTGTCCAGGCTCGGGTTGGGCGTCACCGGCACGATGAAAGGCTCAAGCGTCGCCCAAAAGAGGTAGCAAAGGTAAAAGAAAAACAGGTAAAGGTGTAGCTCGCGCCAAAAATATGGCTTCCTTTCCCGTGACGAGCGAAACACGCGCAATAGCACCCACCCCCCGATGGCGACAAAATACAACAGAGCTGCGTTATATTGGAAGTACATGGCAATCCGTGTGCGGGGATTATATCATCCCGCGCGGTCCAAAGCTCTTCGCCTGCCTCGTATGGGATGGCCGAAGCTTTGTTCGCGTTTTGCGAAATTCGGGTTAAAATATGCGCATGGAACACATCTACACACCTTGGCGAATGCAGTACTTTGACCGTGACAAGAAAAACCCCGCCTGCGCCTTCTGCGAAGCGCTCAAATCGGCCGATAGCGACGGCAACCTGGTAGTGGCTCGCGGTGAGCGGGTCTTCGTGATTCTCAACCTCTACCCCTACACCAGCGGGCACCTGATGGTTGTGCCCAATGAACATTGCTCAGATTTTTCCGTTCTGGATGCGGAAGTGGTGGCCGAGATGATGCGTTATGCCCAAAAAGCGCTGCGCGTGCTCACCGACCTCTATCAGCCCCAGGGTTTCAACATGGGCATCAACCTGGGCGCAGCAGCCGGCGCCGGCATTGCCGCTCACCTTCACCTGCACATCGTGCCCCGCTGGGGAGGCGATGCTAATTTCATGTCCGTCATCGGGGATACGCGCGTTATCCCAGAGGCCATGGAAACAACCTACCTGCGCGTCCGGGAAGCCTGGAACCAGGCCGAATAAACAACTCTCAGGCCGCCCCCAACAGCAGCTCACTCACCTATTAACGACAACCAGGCGTCAGTTTCCCTGACGCCTGGTTTTTTCTCATTTCTACCTGGTTACTTGTCGCCCAGGTTCGTAATCTGACCCAACCCCGAAACGTCCTGCGTGATTGCCGGGTTACCATAATAGGAGACGGAATACGCCCCAATCAGCTTTAGGTCGAGCGTATTTTGAGCCCAAACGCGCACGGAACCAGCGCCGTTCATCACCACTTTCACGTCCTCGCTTTCCAGGTCTTCCGTGTTGTAGTTCGCCGCCCCATTGACGGTGACCGCCTGTGTGGTCGCGCTGCCGCTGGCAACAAAATTCCCGCCCCCATCCAGTACCACATTCAGCGCGTCCAGCGTGATTTCCTCAAGTTTGAAATCCGCCCCGCCAGAAAGCTTAACCGACAGGTCTGCCAGGTCCAGGGCTGTTCCCCTGACCATGGCACCTCCGTTGATTTCCAACCCCTCCAGCTCCTCGAAGGTGATGGTGTAGACAATCCGCGCCGTGGAAAGTTTCAGGAACAGGCCCGGCTCATACCCGACGACCAGCTTCCCGTCTTTGACTTCCG
>JAKOSR010000145.1 GCA_029777225.1 Chloroflexota bacterium | reverse complement strand
TCTTCAGCCGTCAAGGATGATGACCCCGAGGTCCGGGCCGCGAGAGAGGCCGGCATCCCGGTACTCAAACGCGCCGAATTTCTCTCCCAGGTCATCGAAGACCGCACCTTGCTCGCCATCAGTGGCTCGCATGGCAAAACCACCACCACAGGCATGCTTGTTAGCTTGCTCCGCAGCCTCGGTGCCGACCCCAGCTTCATCCTGGGGGCCGAGGTCAAAGGCCTGGGCTGCAACGCACATGCCGGCAACGACCAGTATTTTGTGATTGAAGCGGACGAATACGACAATATGTTCCTGGGCCTCTCCCCAACGCTGAGCATTGTCACCAACATCGAACACGACCACCCCGATTTCTTCCCCACACCCGAGGTTTACCTCTCCACCTTCCATCAGTTTCTGGCAAAAACCCGCCCGGGCGGCATCGCCCTCCTGTGTGGGGACGACGCGGGTGTCCAAACGCTGCTTGGCCAGCTGGACCTTCCTGGTGTCGACGTTTTCACCTACGGTTTCGGACTGCAAAACACCTTTGTGGCCACCCATTGCGCCTGGGACGGTGAGGCCTCCAACTTCGAAATCATCCGTCAGCTGGACGAGAACGCGCTCCGTTCCCTGGGTAACTATCGCCTGGGTCTCGCCGGCCGACATAACATCCTGAACGCTACTGCTGCCCTGGCCTCCCTGCACCTGCAGGGCTTTGACCTGGCCGGCCACGAAGAAGCCCTGGCCAGCTTCCAGGGCACAGAGCGCCGCTTCGAAAAAGTGTACGAAAACGCTGGCGTCACTATCATCAACGACTACGCGCACCATCCCACCCAGGTGCGCGCCACCCTCTCAGCTGCCCGGGACGCGTATCCGAACCGTACTCTCTGGGTCGTGTGGGAGCCGCACACCTTCAGCCGTACGGAAAGGATGCGCGCGGAGTTCGTCCAGGCTCTGGACTTTGCCGACCGAGTGATGGTCTCACGTATTTACGCCGCCCGTGAAGCCGATGACGGCTTCACGCCCCAGGTAATCTCGGATGAACTCGGCTCAAAGGCCGCCTACATCCCGGATTTCCAGCAGCTCGCCAAGACCATTGCCGCGGAAACCACCCGCAATGATGTCGTTTTGGTTCTCTCCGCGGGCAAAGGCCCCCAACTGAGTGCCCTTCTGGCTCAGGAATTGGAATCTCGGAAGGAGTGCGAATGAATAACGCCCATCTTTCCGGTCTGAACCAGCTCTTCAACGAGCGCGTGCAGCAAAACGTGCGCATGAGCAACTACACCACCTCCTGTGTGGGCGGCCTGGTGGATGGTCTCCTGCCCATTAACACCCTGGATGAAATGCGCAAAGCTGCCCATTTTCTCTGGGAAAACAACGTTCCCTTCCGCGTCCTTGGCAGCGGTTCAAACATCCTGGTCAGTGACCACGGATTCCACGGCATCATGCTCCTCAACCACTGCCACAACATCAAAATCTTTTCCAGCGAAGAAAATCCGCTGGTTTACGCGGAAAGCGGTGCCAATTTGGGCAATCTTTCACGTCAATCGGCCTTGCGTGGTCTCACCGGCCTCGAATGGGCTAACAGCGTCCCGGGTTCAGTGGGCGGCGCGGTTTATGGTAACGCGGGTGCATTCGGCTCGGATATTGCCACCGATTTGGTCACCGCCCTGGTGCTCACCCCCGTGGGTGAACAGGAGATGAGCGCGTTGGATATGGGCTACCAATACCGCTCCAGCCTTTTTAAGCGGGAACGCAAACCTATCGTAATCCTCTCAGCCACCCTGCGCGCGCGTCACAGCACCCGTGAAGCAGCTTGGAAAATCCTGACCGAAATGAGCGAGAAACGCCAGTCAGCCCAACCCACCGGCCCTTCGTTTGGTTCCACTTTCAAAAATCCTTCCGGGGATTACGCTGGCCGGCTCCTCGAAGCAGCTGGACTGAAAGGTTTCGGCATCGGAGATGCTGCCTTTAGCAAGCTGCACGCCAATTTCATCATCAATCAGGGCAATGCCACCGCCCAGGATTACTACAACCTGATTCGCGCGGCGCAAGCCAAGGTTTTTGAACAATTTGGCATCCGGCTCGAAACCGAGATTGAGTTAATAGGTGAATTCGATGACTGATAAATTGAGGCTGGTCCTAATTTTTGGCGGCCGTTCAGGCGAACACGAGGTCTCCCTTCAGTCCGCCCGTTCTGTCTTGGGCGCGTTGAATCACGAAAAATACGCCATCTACGAAGTGGGTATCACCCACGACGGTGTCTGGAAAACAGGCCCCAATGCCCTGGAAGCCTTCGAAAACCAACAAACCGACCGCCTTGATGAAGCCCTGCTCCTGAGGGAAAGCGGCCGTGTCCAGCTGGCAATAAGGCAGAACAACCAACTGGTCATCCTGTCCCCTGTGGATGTTGTCTTCCCGGTTCTCCACGGCACTTATGGTGAGGATGGCACCCTGCAGGGCTTGCTGGAAATCCAGGATGTCGCCTACGTCGGCGCCGGCGTTCTTGGTGCGTCCATCGCCATGGACAAGGCAATTTGCAAGCAAATCGTTCAGTCGCTCAGCATCCCCGTGCTCCCCTATCGCGTGTTCACCCGTCAACAAGTCCGTGCTGATTTTGCCACGGTCATTGCTGAATCCGAATTGGTTGCTCCCTATCCCTTGTTCGTCAAGCCGGCCAACCTGGGCTCCTCTGTTGGCATTTCCAAGGCCAGCAACCGCGCCCAGCTTGAAAAAGCGGTGCAAAAAGCTGCCCGTTACGACCGCCGCATCCTGGTGGAAAGCGGCATTGACGCCCGTGAAATTGAAATTAGCGTGCTCGGCAACGAAGACGCCATTGTCTCCGTGCCTGGTGAAATTGTCCCCGGTGATGTCTTCTACACCTATGAGGACAAATACCATCATGGCGACCCGGAGACGGCCATCCCCGCCCCGCTTTCAGACGCCCAGGCCACTCTGCTGCGGGATTACGCGCTGCGTGCCTATCACGGTATTGACGCCGCTGGCATGGCGCGGGTGGACTTCCTACTGGACAAGGCCACCGGTCAGCCTTACTTCAATGAAATCAACAGCATCCCGGGCTTCACCCGCATCAGCATGTACCCCAAGCTTTTGGCATATTCCGGGCTGGAATACAGCGCCCTGGTGGATAAACTGATAAGCCTCGCGCTTGAGCGCAAGGCTGAACAAGACGAAACGGTCAGGAAGTACGAGGAATAGCGTGGCGCAGAAGAGCAGCAATCTCTCAAGAGCCGAACAGGTGCGCGCGCGTCGCCAGCTTGAACCCATGCGCCGCAAAACCGTCCCAAGCTCCTCCACCCGGACCGCGCGGGATACGCAGAACGCCTCCAAGGTCATCAGCCGCCGCGCCCCATCCGCGTCTGCCTACAGCAGCATGGCTGTTCGCCCCTCGGCCAGGAAGCGTATTTACGTCCCCTCGGGGCAAACCGGCGCCGAGGTCAGGTTGCCCGCGCTGCCCCAAATACAACTCAGCTGGCGCATCCTGTCTGCCCTGATTGCGATTTCCATGGCCGTTCTTGCCTACCTGATGAAAGACTCGGATATGTTCCTGGTCTCCACCCTCACAATGAGCGGCGGACAGCGCGTCCCACCCCAGGAAATTGTTGATCTTCTGCACCTCAAAGGCGAGTCAATTATTGAAATCGTCCCAACAGAAGCGGAAGACCTCATTCGCGAATCATTCGCTGACATCAAGGACGTCAAGGTCAGCGTTCGCCTGCCCTCCGCCATCGATATCGAGGTGATGGAGCGCATTCCAGCCATCGTCTGGGTCCAGGCAGAGACGCCCCTCTTCTGGATAGACCAGGACGGCTACACCTTCCCTATCCGCGGCGAGGCCACCCTGCCAGTCAGGGTTGCCTCCAATGCCCTCCCGCCCCACCCTCTGGGCTATGTTGATCCCGCCGCCGCGCTCACCGCGGAAACGGACGCCGCTGGCGAAGTCGCGCCGGAGCCTAAAGTCATGCCCAGTGTGGACCCTGGGTTTGTGCTTGCGGTTCAAAAATTGAACACCATTATTCCCGTCGGCACCACCCTGCTCTACGACGAACAGAACGGCCTCGGCTGGACGGACCCGCGCGGTTGGAAGGTTTATTTTGGCCAGGACTTGTCCCAGGTCGACCTCAAACTTGTCGAATACGAATACATCATTCAGGCCATTTTGGATAGAAACTTGCAACCTTCCTTGATCAGCCTTGAATTTCTACACGCACCTTATTATCGATTGGAGTAGTCAGCATGGAAGAACCTATTGTCGTTGGAATGGATATCGGTACGAGCAAAATTTGCACCCTTGTGGCGCGTGTTGAAAATGGCAACACATTGCGCATCCTGGGTGTGGGCATCGAACCATCTCAGGGCATCCGCAAAGGTGCGGTCACTGATATTAACCTCGCAGCTGAATGCATTGCCCGCTCTGTCGAAAAAGCGGAGCGCACTTCAGGTTACGAAATCAACAGCGCTCTGGTGAGCCTGGCAGGTTCCCAGGTCTCCTCGGTCAACAGCCGCGGTGTTGTTGGCATTTCCGGCCGGGCCATTGACCAGGAAGACGTCTATCGCGCTTTGGACTCCGCCCAGGCCGTTGCCATCCCCCACAACCGCGAAATCATCCACGTCATCCAGCGCGGTTTCATCATCGATGGGCAGGATGGTATCCGCCAACCAGTGGGCATGCACGGCTTCCGCTTGGAAGTGGAAGCCCACATCATCACCGCCGCTGCTTCAACGGTCGAGAACCTGCGTCAGTGTGTCTCCATGGCAGGGATTGACGTCACCCAGTTCGTACTCAACCCCCTGGCCGCTGGCGAGGTGGTCCTCTCTGAAACAGAACGCGACATGGGCGTCGCTGTGGTCGACCTTGGTGGCGGTACCACCGACTTGGCCATCTATATCAACGGCGACGTCTGGCACACCAACGTTCTCAATGTCGGCGGGTCCCACGTAACCAGCGACATCGCCCAGGGCCTCCGTCTCCCCCTCGATGTGGCCGAAGAAGTCAAGCTTCAACATGGCCACGCGGTGCTCGAGGATATCGGTGAGGATGAAAGCTTTAACATCCTTTCCTTCGGCTCAGACCAAAGTGCCAAGGTCAGCCGACGCGAGTTGGTCAACATCATCGAAGCCCGCATGGAAGAAATTTTCACCATGGTCTCACAGGAAATCAAACGCTCGGGTTATGACGGCATGCTCCCGGCCGGCCTGGTGCTCACCGGCGGCGCCAGCCTGCTACCCGGTGTGCGTAAACTGGCCAACAAGGTGACCGGCCTGCCGGCCCGTGTCGGCAAACCGGAAAAAATTGTTGGACTCACCGACCAAATCAGCTCCCCTGCTTTTGCCACCAGCGTTGGGCTGCTGCAATGGGCCATCTTAATGACAGAAACTAACCAGATTGTTAGCGATAGATCTGGAAAGAATGGCAAGACAACACGGAATACCTGGGACTCTATCCGTGTTTGGCTTGACAAGTTATTGCCGTAATTCAACACATTTATTCAATTAGAGGAGATATAAAATGGATGCGAAACAGTACGAATCAGGTGCAAGAATCAAAGTTGTAGGCGTGGGTGGCGGCGGTTGTAATGCCGTCAACCGCATGATTGCTGAAGGACTCAAAGGAATCGAGTTCATCTCAATCAATACCGATGCCCAGGCGCTGCTCAAATCGTCCGCCCCAACCCGGGTACGCATTGGTGATAAAGCCACGCGCGGCCTTGGTGCTGGTGGTGACCCCGAAATCGGCAAATTGGCTGCGGAAGAATCCGCCGAAGAACTGTACGAGGTCCTGAAGGGCAGCGATATGGTCTTCATCACCGCTGGCATGGGCGGTGGAACCGGAACTGGCGCGGCCCCCGTCGTCGCGCAGATTGCCAAGGAAATCGGTGCCCTCACCATCGGCGTGGTCACCCGGCCCTTCGCCTTCGAAGGCGCTCAACGGGCCAAATCAGCTGAAAAAGGCACCCAGAACCTGAAGCAGCACGCCCATACGCTCATTGTCATACCCAACGACCGTCTCCTGCAGATGGTTAATAAGAATGTGAGCCTCCAGGATGCTTTCCGCCTGGCCGATGACGTCCTCCGCCAGGGCATCCAGGGCATCTCTGAATTAATCACCATCGAGGGTGTGATTAACCTCGACTTTGCCGACGTGAAAACCATCATGTCCGAAGGTGGCGCTTCTCTAATGGCCGTTGGTCAGGCCTCAGGCGAAGACCGCGCCCGCATCGCCGCAGAACAGGCCATTTCCAGCCAGCTGCTGGATGTGACCATCAATGGTGCCCGCGGTATCCTCTTTAATGTCACCGGCAGTTCCAACATGTCCCTGACTGAAATCAGCCAGGCCGCTGCGATTATCCGTGAAACCGCCCACCCCGATGTGAATATGATATTCGGCGCGGTGGTCGACGAAACCATGGGTGACGCCATCCGTATCACCGTCATCGCCACCGGTTTCGACCGCAACGCGCCCGCAGTGGAGGCTGAACACAATTTTTTTCAGTCCGGCAGCGAACGACCACAGGAAAAGAACTACGGAACAACTGAAACCCTGAGACAGTCGGAGCGTAAGCCCCAACAGCAGAAAGCGCCGTCCGAGAACTACGCGTACGCCGGAAATGTGGATATTGACATGCCGGCCTTCCTCCGCCGTCGCGCTGACCAATCGAAAAAATAAGGCGTTTGGTCCATCCTCTAATTGAATAAAAACCATCCCCTTCTCCAACCATCCAGGAGAAGGGGAAGGGCTTGGCTGCTGGTTCCAGCAACTTTGGAATGCGTGCCACCAGGACATGGGGGAGAAAACCCGAACAAAAAAAGGCTGCCGATTTTCTGGCAGCCTTTTCTGATCTTTATTCCACCTAACCCATCGAGATGCCCCGCTCCGAAAGGAACTTGTTTGCAAGCCCCTTCACTTCCAGCGCGTCCGAAGCCGCCAATGCCTGCTCAGTCAATTGCCGGCACTCAGCCTTGGAAAGCTTGCGGATAAGCTGCTTGATGGTCGGCACCCGCGCCGGGGACATGCTGAATTCGTCCAGTCCCATCCCCAGCAAAATGGGCACCGCAAGGGGTTCTCCAGCGAATTCACCGCACATTCCGCACCATTTCCCGGCTTCATGGGCGCAGGAGATGGTCCGCTGGATGAGGAACAGTACCGCGGGGTTGAACCCGCTTGCCAGGTGCGCCACGTGGCTGTTCGTCCGGTCAACCGCGATGGTGTATTGGGTCAGGTCGTTTGTGCCGATGCTAAAGAAGTCAATTTCCTTGGCCAGCCGGTCAGCCATAATGGCCGCGGAAGGCACTTCCACCATGATGCCGAACTGGATTTTGTTTCCATACGGAATCTTCTCAAAATCGAGCCGGTTTTTTTCCTTCTGCAACAGCGCCTTCATCTCCTGCACTTCTTCCAGCAGCGCGATCATCGGCACCATGATGCGCAAATCCACCCCCACTGAAGCCCTCAGCAAGGATCGGATTTGCGTGCTGATGATATCCTCCCGCCCGTGCAGCATGCGCACACCGCGCCAACCCAGGAACGGGTTTAATTCCTTCGGGAAATTCATGTAAGGCACTTCCTTGTCCCCACCGATGTCCAGGGTCCGCACCACCACCGGCTGACCGCGAAAATGGCTGAAGGTGCGCTGGTAGGCCTCAAACTGTTCCTCTTCCGTCGGCATCGTATTCCGGTGCAGGTAAAGGAATTCAGTCCTAAACAGCCCCACGCCCTCAGCGCCGTTTTGGTGCGCGAAGATTGCGTCATCCTCTCCGCCGATGTTGGCCACCACTTCCACCACCACATTATCCCGTGTGGAGGCGGGCTCAAAGGCGACAGACAAGGCCTCCTGCAACGCTTTTCCAGCCGATTCCTGCTTTAGGCTAAATTCAGTCAGGGCTGCCTCGTCAGGGTTGGCCACCACGACCCCGGTATTGCCGTCCACCAAAACCAGGCAATCCGTAGGCAAATCCAGCAGCGCGTCCCCCAACCCCACCACGGCCGGCAGACCGAAAGCTTTTGCCAGGATGGCGGTGTGGGAAGTTGGCCCCCCTTGTGCCGTCAAGAATCCCAGCGCCAGGCGTTTATCCAGGTTGACGGTGTCGGATGGCGTCAGGTCGCGCCCCACTAACACGGAGGGTTTGCTCAGCTCTATTCCGCCGGTGTCCATGCCCATCAGGTGCTTCAAAACCCGCTGGCCTACATCCCGCACGTCCAATGCTCTTCCCGCGATGGTAGGGTCCGGGATGGATTCCAGCTGCTTGGCAAAAAACTCCACCGCGTCCACCCAGGCCGCCTCGGCATTGACCTGGTTCTCAATATGCTCAAACGCGGTGGAAGTGAGCGCGTCATCTTCCAAAATCATCAGGTGTGCTTCAAAAATTTCAGCTTCACTGCTGGCATTGGCGTCTTTGATTTTTTGCTTGAACTCAGCAAGCTCCTTTTTCGCCTCCCCTGTGGCCACCTGTAACCGGCCTAGCTCACTTTGCTTATCTTCAGCCTGGTACCTGGGCACTGAAAGCGATTGGGTCGCAACCTTGTAAATGTGACCTTTGGCCAGGCCTGGCGCGGCGGGAATACCTTGTAGGGAGATGGGATTGGGCATGGTAAGAACCTCCTGCGATTGTAGTTGAGTGACTTTGACGACGTCCTAAGCGTCTGGACGCAAAAGAGCAAACACATTAACAGCCTGTGAACAATTTTACTCGGTATTCTTAGCGCAAAGAAAGCACTTTTGCAATTTATATCAAATTTTTTGTAGAATTTCCTAATTCCAATTCGTGGGTTCAGGCTAACCGATTCGCATGCGTTTCCCCTCGTAACTGGATACAAAAACCATCTCATCTTAAAGATTTTTCAATTTTAAGGCTCCAACAGCTTTTTACCTTGGCGCGTTGTGCGATATCGTGCTAAAATTTTCCCCACCAAATATCAGGGCTGCGCGGGATGTCGCCCCTGTATATGGGGGTATCATGCAAAGGAGTAGTCGATGAAGTGTCCGTATTGTCAATATCCTGATTCGAACGTGATTGACACGACCGCGGATTCGCATGGCGGGATTCGCCGCCGGCGTGAGTGTAAATCCTGCCATCAGCGCTTCAGCACCTACGAACGTCCTATCTTAAGTACGCCAATGTTGGTGAAACGGGATGGCACCCGCGAAGAATTCAATCGGGATAAACTGCTGCAGGGCTTGCGCATTGCCTGTGCCAAGCGCCCGGTGCCGGCAATCGCGCTTGAGAGGCTGGCTTCCGATATTGAAGCCGAACTGCAAAAAAGAGGCCGCTCTGAAATCAACTCCCGCATTATTGGGGATTTGGCTGTCAAAGGCCTCAAAGAACTGGACCACATCGCGTACATCCGCTATGCCATTGTCTACCTGCGCATGGATGATTTACACACCATTCGAAACGAAATCAACCGCCTTCTCTCTGAAGAAGAAAACTAATCCTCGAGGTTCACCATGACCGAGCTATCTGTTTCCAAATCAGGTTTTTTACCGACCCCCTCCCTCCCTGAAGGCCTGCCCACGGCTGAATTAAGTGAAAATTCCCGTCAAATTCTGACCAAGCGCTATCTTCGGCGTGGCAAGGATGGCAAGCCAGCCGAAACAGTCGAGGAAATGTTTTGGCGGATTGCCTGGCATGTGGCCAACGTGGAAAACGGGGCTAGCTCGGTGGATGAAACCGCCAGGTCATTTTACGCCATGCTCGTGACCAAGGCGTTCTTTCCCAATTCGCCCACTTTCACCGGCGCGGGGACCGAATTGGGCCAGCTGGCCGCCTGCTTCGTCCTGCCCATCTCGGATGATATGGGCCGTCGCTCGGATGGCATCTTTTCAACCCTGCGTAACGCGGCCCTGATCCAGCAAACCGGTGGCGGTAATGGTTTCAATTTTTCACGTCTGCGCCCAAAGGGCTCTCTCGTTAATACCTCAGCGGGGGATGCCACGGGCCCGGTCGGCTTCTTACGTGTCTACGACCAGGCTTTTGGTGAAATTGCCCAGGGCGGCACGCGCCGGGGTGCCAACATGGGTGTCCTGCGTGTGGACCACCCGGACGTGGAAGAGTTCATCAGCTGCAAAACCAGTGAAAATGCCATTACGAATTTCAACATCTCGGTGGGCATCACCGATAAATTCATGCGCGCGGTTGTGGAAGACGCGGAATTTGACCTGCGCTTCCCGGATGTGCATGTCCCTGCGTACAAAACTTTCTCCGGCTCTGTTGAGGCCGCGGAAAAAGCAGGCCTGCCCATCCTGACCCACAAACAGGTCAAAGCGCGCGAGTTGTTCAACCGAATTATCACCCAGGCGCACCACAACGGCGAACCGGGTGCCCTTTTCCTGGACGCGGCCAATCGCGCCAACCCTGTTCCCCACCTCTATGACCTCGAGGCCACCAATCCCTGCGGTGAGCAGTGGTTGGGCCCCTACGAGAACTGCTGCCTGGGATCCATCAACCTCGCGCAACACTTCGGCCCCGATCATTCCGTCGACTGGGATAAGCTACGCGAGACGACCGTCCTAGCCACGCGCTTCCTGGACCACGTGGTGGATAAAAACGCATACGTGCCAGCAGTCCCCCAGCTCCGCGAAGCCGCGCTGAACGCCCGCCGCATCGGTCTGGGCATCATGGGGCTGGCCGACCTGATGATTCACTGCAAAGTCCGCTACGGCTCGCAGGAATCGCTTGATTTTAGCGGCCAGGTGATGGAGTTTGTGCGGTACCACAGCATGCTCACCAGTATTGAACTGGCTCAACAACAGGGTCCTTTCCCAGCTATCAAGGGCAGCATCTACGACTCCGAACATCTCGTCTGGCAGCCCCCCACCCCGCTGGTGCCCGCCACCCACGACTGGAACCGTCCAGTCTTGGATTGGGACTTGATTATGCGAGGTATCCAGCAATATGGCGTCCGCAACGCTGCCCAAACCACCATCGCCCCCACGGGCACCATTGGTACAGTGGCTGGCTGCGAAGGTTACGGCTGTGAGCCCGTTTTTGCCCTCGCCTACGTCCGGCATGTCAATGATAAGGGCCAGGACCTCACTCTCAACTATGTCAGCCCGCTCTTTCAGGCTGCCCTCGATGAACTCGACCTTTCCCCCGAAGAAAAGCAGGAAATCGTCGCAAAGGTGATTGAAAGCGGCACTTGCCAGACGCTTGAGTCGCTTCCAGCAGACCTGCGCGATATTTTTGTTGTCTCCGCCGACATAACAGCGGACGAGCACATTTACTTGCAGGCCGCTTTACAATCCTTTGTGGATAACAGCCTTAGTAAAACCATCAATTTCCCTGCCGGCACCTCGGAGGATGAGGTCGGTAAGGCTTTCATGCTGGCCTGGAAGTTGGGGTGCAAAGGCGTTACGGTGTATGTCACCGGTTCCCGCGAAAAAGTCGTCCTGGAGACCAAGGCCACCATGGACGCCAAGGCCAGGCCTGCTGCCTCCACCCAGGAAGACTTCAGTGTACCTGGCGAAACAGCCGTGGGTCAGCTTACTTTCTGGAAAGACTCCAAAAAGCCGCGCCCACGCATTCTCCATGGTTACACCTACTCCATTGAGACCCCGTTGGGTAAGGCCTTCATCACCATCAACGAAAACGGTGGCAGTCAACCTTTTGAAGTATTCATCAACACCGCCAAGGCCGGCTCTGAAACGGCCGCCCATTCCGAGGCTATCGGCCGTCTTATCTCCTACTTGTTGCGTATCAGTTCCCCGATTGAACCGCGCGAACGCCTCAAAAACGTGATGGAGCAATTGGCGGGCATCGGCGGCGGCCGTTCCCTTGGTTTTGGTCCCAACCGCGTCCGCTCCCTCCCGGATGGCATTGCCAAGGCTTTGGACGAATACCTCTTCCAGCAGCACTGGGAAAAGGAAAACGTGATTGTCACACCGATGCCGCCTGAACAGCTGCCAATTCCGGAGGTGAACACCCCCGCGCGTCCCATAGGCGAGCTTTGCCCTGAATGTGGGCATGCCACCCTCATTAACGAAGAAGGCTGCCGCAAGTGCTACACGTGCGGGCACAGTGAATGCTAAAATTGTGAACATTCCTGGGAGAATAACGCATCCATGAGACAGGCATTCGCGTCCAAGAAACTCATCCTGATGGCCGGCAACATCGGCAGCGGAAAAACGTCCCTCACCCGCCTCCTGGGCGAATACCTGGGTTGCGAAACAGCTTTTGAATCCGTGGCCGACAATCCCTATCTGTCCGATTTCTACGCGGATATGCGTACTTGGTCATTCCACCTTCAGATGTATTTCCTGGGGAACCGTGCCCTGCAACATATTCAAATGGCCAAATCCCCTGCCTCCGCCATCATCGACCGCAGCATTTACGAGGATGCCCACATCTTCGTGCGCGCCCTGCATGAAATGGGAAACCTAAGCAGCCGGGATTTCGACGCCTACAGTCGCCTGTACGAGCTGATTGTCGCCAACCTGTCCAAGCCGGACCTGCTCATTCATCTTAAGGCCCCCGTTCCCATCCTGATGAAGCGCATCCAGGTCCGCGCGCGCGATATCGAAACCGGCATCAGCCAGGAGTACCTGGAACTGCTGGACCGTCTCTACGACGAGTGGATTGCCCAATTTGATATCTGCCCGGTTCTCACCATCCAAAGCGATGACCTGGATTTTGTCCACAAGCCTGAACACCTTGAACAGGTCGTTTTCCACATGCGCAGACAACTGGTTGGCAAGGAAGAAATCCAGCTCGAATAGAGTTTTTCTTATTATTTCAAAGTATGCAACCTGTCATCATAGGATAACAAGCTTAATTTTCCCCCTTGACAATTAATTACAGGTATGGAATAATTTTGCCATTCACTGGTTGGGTGCCCCCCTCACCCAATCAGTGAATATTTTTAAGCTAGTCCTGCCACTCCAGTTCCCATTCACCAACGATAACCGTTTCCCCCTCTTGGATTCCCGCTTCTCTTAGCGCTTTCTCAATGCCCAGGGCGGTCATTAATCGCTGGAAACGACGCACGGAGCCCGGTTGCTCCCAGTAGGTCATGGCCGCGGCTTTTTCAATCTTCCTGCCGCTCACAACCCAACCATCATCTGTCTTTTCAATTTGGTAAGCGTTGGGGTCTTCCAAGGCCTGGTACACGGGCAAGTCCGGTAATGCTTCCTCAACCGGCGTGTTCGCGATAGTCTCAGCCACCTTCCAGAACAGCTCCTTGAGGTGATATTGCGTCACCGCAGAGATGTCCAGCAGCGCTATCCCTTTTTGTTCGAATGCAGCCTTGAGTGGCTCGTACTTCGCGGCCACATCAGGCAGGTCCATCTTGTTCAGCACCACCACCTGTGGCAGTGATGCCAGGTGCTCGTCAAACAAATCGAGCTCAGTATTGATGGTTTCATAATCCTGCAGCGGATTTTCTGAGCTGCCATCCAAAACGTGGATTAATACCCGGGTTCGCTGCAGATGCCGTAAAAAGTCAAACCCAAGCCCATGGCCCTCTGAAGCCCCTTCGATTAACCCCGGGATGTCCGCCAGCACCAGCGAGTGGTCTTCATCCAGGGTGACCACGCCCAGCGCGGGTTCCAGTGTTGTAAAGGGATAATTCGCGATCTTCGGTTTGGCGTTGGTTGAGGCGGCCAAAATGGAGGATTTTCCTGCGTTTGGCATGCCAACCAGCCCAACATCCGCGATGAGCTTCAATTCCAACCTGAGGGTCATTTCCTCGCCCGGCTCGCCTTTTTCCGCCGTCAGCGGCATCTGGTTCCGCGAGGAGGCAAAGTGTTGGTTTCCGCGTCCACCCCGTCCACCCTTGGCCACAACCAGTTGCTGACCATTTTGCGTCAGGTCCCCCACTAAGGCCATGGTCTCTTCGTTATAGAGAATGGTACCCGGCGGAACCGGGACCACGAGGTCCTTGGCGGACCGTCCTGAACGGTTGCTGGGTCCCCCATTTTTCCCGTCTTCGGCGAAAAATTCGGAGTTGTAGTGGAACTTGTTCAGTGTGTTCAGCCCAGCCCTGACCTCAAAAATGACCGAACCGCCCTTTCCGCCATCTCCGCCATCAGGCCCGCCGTGCGGCCGGTACTTTTCCCGGTGCATATGCACCATCCCATCCCCGCCTTTTCCTGAGGCCACCTTGATAACCACTGAATCTACGAACATAAGAATCCTTCTACTGAATTTGACTGAGGGCAGTTTATCACGAAAACAGGGGTCAGGTTGTCCTGACCCCTGTACTAAATAGGCTTTCCGTTGAAAAAATTAGGCTTTGGGTCCGAATTTTTTCGTCAGGATTTCAACCAGCGTCGGCTGGCCAATCTCCTCCAGCTCATAGCGAACCCGCTGGCTGGGTTTGTTAATCTTCATCACGCGGGTCAGGTCAATGGGCGTGCCGATGACCACCATGTCAACCGGTGCGTCTTCGATGGTTTTCTCAAGGTCCCGCACCTGTTGCTCGCCATAGCCCATGGCTGGCAGAATAGTGCCCGTATTGGGGTATTTTTTGTACGTATCTGCGATGGTCCCAACCGCGAACGGCCTTGGGTCCACAATTTCAGCCGCCCCAAAACGTCGGGCTGCCACCCAGCCGGCGCCAATTTTCATGCCACCGTGCGTCAATGTCGGGCCGTCCTCAACCACCAGCACCCGCTTGCCACGGATGGCTTCCGGGTCGTCCACGTAAATCGGCGATGCGGCTTCGATGACGATAGCGTTCGGGTTCAGCGTGTGGATGTTCTCGCGTACCGCGATGACATCGTTCGGGTTGGCGGTATCCACCTTGTTGATGACGATGACGTCCGCCATGCGGGTGTTCACTTCACCAGGATAATAGGCACTTTCATGCCCGGGCCGCAGTGGGTCTGCCACGGTGATTAACAGGTCGGTTTTGTAGAAGGGGAAGTCGTTATTTCCACCATCCCATAGCACGATGTCAACTTCTTTTTCGGCTTCGCGCAAAATGGCTTCGTAATCCACGCCCGCGAAGACGATAACGCCATTGTCCAGGTGCGGTTCGTACTCCTCCCGTTCCTCGATTGTGCACTCGTGTTTGTCCAAATCGGAATAATCCGCGAAACGCTGCACTTTTTGCTTCACCAGGTCCCCATACGGCATGGGATGCCGGATGGCAGCCACTTTATAGCCCATCTCCCGCAGGATTGCGGAGACCCGCCGGGTCGTCTGGCTTTTACCGGAACCAGTGCGCACGGCGCAGATGCCAACCACGGGCTTGACGGATTTAACCTGGGTGGATTTGGCTCCAATAAGCCGGAAATCAGCACCCAAAGCGTTCACCAGGGCGGATTTGTGCATGACGTAATCGTAGGGAACGTCACTGTACGCAAAAACGACTTCGTCAACGTCGAACTTTTTGATTAGCTCGGGCAGCTCCGCTTCAGGATAAATATCAATCCCGTTCGGATAGAGCGGACCGGCCAATTCGGCTGGATACTTCCGACCCTCAATGTTGGGAATTTGGGTCGCGGTGAAAGCAACCACTTCGTACTTTTCATTTTCCCTAAAGGTGGTGTTGAAGTTGTGGAAGTCGCGTCCTGCGGCGCCCATGATGATCGTGCGTGTACGGCTCATAAATGCAATTCTCCTTTGGTTTGTGTTGTCGTGCTCTATTCTACATCACATGTGGCGCGCGGATGCCCAAAAGGTGTAGCGAGTTTTCAATTGCGACTCTCGCAGCCGCCACCAGCCCAAGCCGGGCGTCTCTTACTTCCGCTTCCGCGGAGAGCACTGGGCACGTATTGTAAAAATCATTAAACGCTTTGGCCAGCTCATAAGCATAAGTGGCAATCAGCGAGGGCTTGTACTCCCGCGCCGCACGCTCAACCTCAACTGGCAGCCTTGAAACCAGCTCAATGAGGTTTATTTCAGCCGGCAGAAGCGCGTGCGAGAACGCCGCCGCGCCGTGCGCCTCTCCCCCGGCTTTCCTTAAGATGCTGTTGGCCCGCACATGCGCGTACTGGATGTAGGGCGAGGACTGCCCATTGAAATCCAGCGCGGATTCCCAGTTAAAGGTGACAATTTTTGTGGTTTCCCTTGAAATCATCGGATACTTGATGCTGCCCAAGGCCACCGCTTCAGCGATGTCCTCCATCACCTCGGGTGCCAGCTCCGGGTTCTTCTCCCGCACCACATCCATCGCCCGGTTCTTCGCCTCGCGAATGAGGTCATCCAACAATACCACGGTGCCATCCCTGGAGGACATGGTCACATTCCCGGGCAGGTTCACAATTTCATACGCGAGGTGATAAATGTCCTTTGCCCAGGGCTTGCCCATCAGTTCCAGCAGCTTCCGCATTTGTTTCATATGCAGCGACTGCCGCACGTCGATGACGTAAATGGACTGGGCCAGGTCGTACTCATCAAATTTCATCATTGCCAGTGGCAGTTCCTTGGTCGCGTAGAGTGAGGTCCCGTCGGAGCGCAATATCACGACCACCCGGTACTCTTCCTTGATCCCAAGCAACTTGTCCAGGTCCACGATGACCGGGTTCTCCGGCCGGCCATCTTCCGCCAGCCCCATATCAATGAGCGTCTGCACCAGTTCCTTGCCGGAATCTTCCACATCGCTCTCAAAATAAATTCGGTCGAAGTGCTCCCCCAACAGGTCGTAAACCTGCTGGAAACCTTGCATGGACCACTCCCGCGTCTGCTTCCAGAG
>JAKOSR010000001.1 GCA_029777225.1 Chloroflexota bacterium | reverse complement strand
GGTAATAAAGCGCCGGCGCCCTTCCCCAAAGCCAATAAACCGTCACCAGCGCGGCCAGGGAATCGTCATTGGGTAGGTTCCTGAGGATTTCGGGTGAGGTATGAAGCAGGCGCGCTGAAATGGGCAGTTTCCGGGTGCGCGCCAGGTAGTTTACGAAACGGGCCTGCATGCGGGGTGTGACTGCCCAGCCAGGCGCCAGGCGGAAGAACCTTCCGCGCCACCATAGCTCGTTGGCCTCCGAAATGAGTTTTCCAGGGCTGACCGTGTAATCACACAAGATGGAGAGCGCCGCGGAGATGGCGTGGAGTGTGCAATCGTTTCCCTTTTGCAGGGTCTGAAAACGCCCCAGTTGTTCCTCTGAGAGCGCGCGTAGAGATGTTCTTTTCACGCGTTTATTTTACCTGCTAATCGGCCGCGCCCTTCCATTTATCACGTTTCAGGACGCATTTTCATTGACACAGCCCTGCCGACGTGTTATCTTTAGCTTGAACGTTAACATGGAAACCCAAGGTAACCCGATGCCCGGAAGTCAGGGTGTAAAGGTGGAAGCTGGTGCGAGTCCAGCGCTGTACCGCAACTGTAAGTTCATTTGAACGAGCCAGGACGCCTGCCTTGGGAACAAGTCCACGTCGTCCTTCCCGGATCTGGAAGGCGGGACCTTCTGCTATTACAGGAAACCCAACCAGATCCAGCGTTGGGTTTTTCGTTTAATATACGCTTGCCGAGGTGAAGATGAAAAAAGTAATTTCCTTAATTGTTTTACTGGTTTTGGTCGGCCTGGTGGCCTGTGAACCCCTCCAATCTCCGGTTGAGACTGCTCCAGAGGTTGAGGCTGGGCCGGTGTATGTGCCGGATGACCAATCTGTCACCCCTGGCGGGGTTGTTGATGGCAAGGCCCTCACGCCAGTGACCATTGACTACGCTAAAAACTTCACCCTGCAATACAAGGATGGATACAAAATCCTGACCGTGACCCAGCCATGGGTTGGGGCTTCACAGGCCTTCACCTACATCCTCGTCCCCGAAGGGGTTGCGGAGCCGGCCAACCCCGGCAGCGCGATGGTCATCCATACGCCCATCCAATCCCTGGTAACCCTCTCCACAACTTATTTTGCCTTCCTCGAGAACATTGGCAAGCTCGACACGGTCCAGGCTGTTGATGATGCCACCTATACCTATAACAAGACCATCACCGAGGGCGTCAAAGCCGGGCGCGTAAAGGTCATCGGCGGTGGTTCCAGCCTTGGCCCCATCGACCTCGAAGCGCTCGTGGACATGTCCCCGGATGTCATCATGACCTCCGCCTCGGGTTCAGTGGATTACGACGCGCACCCCAAGCTACTCGAAGCGGGGTTCCATGTGGTCATCAACGCCGATTACCTGGAAAACTCGCCATTGGGCCGTGCTGAGTGGGGCAAGTTCATTGCTGCTTTTTACAACGAGGAAGAACGCGCCGCCGAGCAATTTAGCGAAGTGGTGGCCCGCTATAACGCGCTGAAGGAATTGGCTGCCGCAGCTGCCACAAAACCCACGGTCTTTGTCAACACGGATTACCAGGGTACCTGGTATGTGCCCGGCAATGAAAGCTATGTGGCTGAGCTGCTGCGCGATTCCGGTGCTAACTATCTCTTTACGGACCTGCCTTCTGCCAATGCCGCGCCACTGGCCTTTGAGGAAGTGTACGACCGCGCGCTCAACGCGGATTACTGGCTGAATGTTGGGTTTCCGGCCGACCTTGCCGGCCTGGTGGCCATGGACGAGCGTTATGCTGATTTTAAGGCCTTCCAGGCAGGCGGGGTATTCAACTTCAACGCCCGCGTGAACGGCAATGGCGGCGTGGATTACTATGAAAGCGGCGTGGCTCATCCGGACCTGGTGCTCTCGGACCTGGTAAAAATCTTCCACCCTGAGCTGTTGCCCGATTACACCCTGTACTACTACAAACAACTGAACTAAGCTTTCCGCCCCCTTATCTCCGCCCATGGAAAGAAACCCCGCATCGACTGACATGCCAAAGCTCCCCGGTTCTCACAAGACCCGGGCTTTGGTTTTCATACTGCTTGGGGTGCTCCTGTTGGTCGTCTTTTCCCTCAGCCTTGCCTATGGTTCGGTTCAAATTCCCTTGCGCCAGGTGCTGAAGATTGTCACAGGAGGCACTTCTGGCCGGCCGAGCTGGGATTACATCATCCTGAACTTCCGCCTGGTGAAGGCACTGACAGCCCTGCTGGCTGGGAGCGCGCTGGCCCTCGCCGGCCTCCAGATGCAGACTCTCTTTCGCAATCCATTGGCCGACCCTTTCATCCTTGGTATCAACTCCGGTGCCAGCCTGGGTGTGGCCATCGCCATCCTTGGCATTGGCGCTTCAGGAGCCACATTCCTGGCCGGCCTGGGCCTGTTTGGGGATATCGGGATTGCCCTTTCCGCCTCCGTTGGCGCTGGAGCCGTCCTCGCGCTCATCCTTCTGGTTGGTCGCAAGGTTCGGGATACCACCACGCTGCTCATCCTCGGACTGATGTTTGGCTACGCCACCAGCGCGGTGGTCAGCCTGCTGATTTACTTCAGCATCCCGGAACGCATCCAGGCCTTTACCCTCTGGACCTATGGCTCGTTTAGCGGGGTGACCTGGAGCCAGATGAAGGTTATGCTGGGTGTAATCCTTTTTGGAATTTTCCTGGCGGGTTTGCTGCCAAAATACCTGAACGCGCTTCTGCTTGGCGAGGATTATGCCAAGAGCATGGGTATGAACGTGCGCCAGGCGCGCTTCCTGATTCTCGTCAGCGCTTCCATCCTGGCTGGTACGGTGACAGCCTTTTGCGGGCCAATTGGGTTCCTTGGCGTCGCGGTGCCCCACCTGGCGCGCAATGTTTTTCACACTGCGGACCATAAGCTCCTGGTCCCCGCGGTGGGCATCATCGGCGCGATTGCCGCCATCGCGGCTGATATCATCGCCCAGTTGCCCGGCAGCCAGTTCATGTTGCCCATCAACGTGGTGACCTCGCTTTTCGGCGCTCCCTTCGTGCTGTGGATACTGCTCAGGAACCGTGGAGGTGGGACATCGTTCAACCTCTGATGCAGCCATTGTTGGAGACCCACGCCCTCACGATTGGCTTTAGGCAGGGGAGGTCAGCGCCGAAACCACTGGCTACGGGCCTGGAACTGCGTGCCAACCCAGGCGAGATGATTTGCCTGGTTGGGCCCAACGGGGTGGGCAAGTCCACGCTTTTACGCACACTCACACGCCTGCGCGCGCCCCTTTCGGGGCATGTGCTGCTGGCCGGCCGTGACCTCGGCAGTTATTCCAACCACGAATTGGCCAGCCTGCTCAGCGTGGTGCTCACGCAACCCACGGGGGCGGGTGCCATGCGCGTGGCGGATTTGGTCGGGCTGGGGCGCTTCCCCTACACCGGCCTGTTTGACCGGCTCACAGACGCGGACGAGCAAGCCATCCATGCCGCCATGCGTGCCAGTGACGTTGAATTCCTTGCCGGCCGGGTTGTGAATGAATTAAGCGATGGCGAGCGCCAACGGGTGATGGTCGCCCGCGCCCTGGCGCAGGAACCACGCCTGCTGGTGTTGGATGAACCTACGGCGTTTTTGGATGTGGCCGGCAGGGTATCCATCATGCGCCTGCTGGTGGCCCTCGCGCACGAGCAGGGCAAGACGGTTTTGACCTCCACGCACGACCTCGACCTGGCCTTGCGTTCGGCTGATCGGGTTTGGCTGATGGACCACCAGGGGGTTATCTTGCAGGGCTCACCAGAAGACCTGGTGCTTTCAGGTCAGTTTGCCCACACCTTTGAAAAACAAAATGTCATTTTTGACACAAAAACTGGCAGCTTCACGCTGGATACCACCCCCAGCCGGGCCGTCGCTTTACGCGCCTCTGGCCTGGCATGGATTTGGACCAAGCGCGCGCTGGAACGGGCGGGGTTCCAGGTGCTGGACGCCCCCATCCCAGACATACCGGTGGTGGAGGTGCTCGGCGTGGGTTCCGAAACCACTTGGGTGCTGCATGACGGCAACATCCGCTCCAGCCACACCTCCATTTATTCCCTTCTGCAGGCCCTCAAGGAAATTCCTCGCGAACCGCAGTCTTTACGCTTCCCTAACCGAACCTAAAAATCTGCCCCGCGAAGAGGATCAGCGTTACAACGAGTATCAACGCGGTCGTGCCAACGGCCAGGATATTGGTGGTCAGTTTGTTCTTCCACTTGCCCATCAGCCCTTTGTCATTGGCCAAAATCAACACCAGGACCAGCAACACAGGGAGCAGCATCGCATTCAGCGACTGGGACAAAATCATGATTGGAAAGAGTGGCAGCCCTGGGATGAGCACCACCAGGATGCTCAGCGCCGTGATGATGCCGAACACACCATAAAAGATTGGCGCTTCCCGCACGGGGCGGTTGAGGCCGCGCTCAAAGCCGAAGGCCTCGCACATCGCGTAGGTCGTGGCCAGGGGCAGTACGGAAATAGCCAGCAGGGAGGCCCCCAGCAATCCAATGGCGAAAAGCACGCTGGAAAACTCGCCTGCCAGCGGTGCCAGGGCCATCGCGGCGGTCTTAGCGTCCTCCACGCGGATGCCCCTGGTGAAGAGGGTAGCCGCCGTGGTAATGATGATGAAGGCGGAGATGATATTGCCCCAGCCGGCGCCAAACATCACATCCAGTCGGGTGTTGTTGTATTCGCTCATCTCGGTCCCGCGGTCAGCCACAGAAGCCTGCAGGTAAAAAATACCCCAGGGGGTGATGGTGGTGCCAATGACCGCCAGGACGGCCAGGATGTACGTGGCATCCATTTTCAAGGTGGGGGTCAACGCGTCCTTCAGGATAACGCCCCAATCAGGTTTGATGATGAAAACCGTGAGGACATACGCCAGCGAACTCAGGCATAGGAACAACAGGGCTTTTTCCACGCTTTTGTAGTTGCCCCGCAGGATTAGTAGCGAGATTAACAAGCCGGCCAACGGGACGGTAATATAGCGGCTGATGCCAAATAGTTCGCCCGCGGCTGCCACACCGGCAAATTGTGCCACGGTGGTGCCCAGGTTGGCCAAAAGCAGGCAGAGCATGGCGAAGGTGGTGGTACGCACGCCAAAACGTTCGCGGATGAGGTCGCCAGTGCCCTTGCCGGTTACAGCACCCATGCGGGCTGCCATCTCCTGGATGACGACTTCGCCAATGGTAATCATGACGATAATCCACAGGAAGGAGTACCCATAATATGAGCCAGAGGAGGAATAGGTGGCGATGCCTGGGGCGTCGTTATCCGCGCTGGCAGTAATTAATCCCGGGCCGAGGAGTGTGAAAATCAGCCCGACCTTGCGCAGCCACAGTGGAAATTTCAGTTTGGTCTTCGACATTTTTCCACCCTATTTTCCTGAAAAGCGAGGCAGTTTTTTCTTCCAGGCGGTTGGCAGAACGGTATCCAACGCGTCGTCCACGGTCACAATACCGAGCATGACATTCGTGTTGGGGTCCACCACCGGGATGGCCATCAGGTCATACTTGGCCACCAGATAGGCTGCTTCATTTTGGGGCGTGAGCGGGTTGACCACCGCCGGGTCTTCGTCAATCCAGTCCGTGAGTGGTTTATCCAGCGGGGCGGTCACCAGGTCGCGCAGGCTGACCGCTCCATGCAATTTGTTCTGCGAGTCCAACAGGTAGATGTAATACATAAACTCATCTTCCAGGGCGTCCGCGTCGGAACGCAGGAAGCTGAGGGCCTGCTCCACGTTGTATTCCACGGGCACATGCGCGAATTCCGTGGTCATGATGCCGCCGGAAGAGTCCTCCGGGTAGGCCAGGAGCGAACGTACCTCTTCCTCATCGTCGTCTTCCATTAGGCTTAGGAGTTGCTCGCTGGTTTGGTCATCCAGGTCGGCCAGCAGGTCAGCGGCCTCATCCGGGTCCATTTCCTCCAACACGTCCGCGGCGCGTTCCGGGTGGAGGTGGGAAAGCACGGCCTGTTGCACTTCCTGCGAGCTTTCCTCCAGGGTATCGGCCAGTTCCTCGTTGGTAAAACCCTGCAAGAGCGCTTTGCTGGTGTGCTGGTCGAGGTCGTCCAGGATAGAGGCAATGTCGGCGGGTGGCATTTGTACGAGTTTGGATTGGGAAACAGATAGGCGCAGCGGGTCGTCGTGTTCGATGGAGGCCACATACTCCCAGGGGATGACATGCGTCTTGTTATCCTTATTAAGCGCCTTGGCGACGGATTTCCCGACCACCTCCAGACCCAGCCTGCGTAGCAGGCCATTACCGCTGGCGTCCACACCGGTCAGGTAGAAGGCGTCGCCTTTCCGCGCGATTTGCAGGTCATTCACGCGCACCAGGCGTTTGCCTTCCAGGTCTACAATCTGTTGGTCCAACACGCGCTGCTTGAGGGGCAGTTCGTGCCCCTTCTCCTGGTAGGGGAGTACCTTGGTGATGTCGGTTTTGAGCGTGATACTCGGCCACAGGCTCGAAAGGTTCCGGGCATCGATGATGTCGGCTCCTTCCGGGGCATGGCTGAGCACCAACGCGGTAATAGGCGGCATCTGCTTTTCCGTGCTGCTGACAAGGATGTCATCCAACCGGCCAACCAAATGGCCAAACGCATCCCATACCTTCTGATTTAAAAGTTTGCTTAAATAGATCATCGCGCACCTCTCTCAGGGTTGTTATTGATTTGTATTTGGGAAGCAATGCGACTCAGGGGACCGACACTCCGCGTGCCCCTGGCCATGGATAAATTACATGGCGGCGGTTGGCATGAGGAGAATCAGTCCCTTAGGACTTGCTGGTCCAGGCGTGTCGTCTGAGACCAGCGCTTCACTTCCGGTGATTGATTCAGGTTCCATCTTACTCATTTTCTGCTCTAACTTGCGCCTCCATTATACCTCACGAACACGCGTTTGGGCTCCCCAACAACGCCTGATTTTTCCATAACAGTCAATACAAGCATGAATACTGCTGGATCGGCTTGTTTTGTTCTTGTTTTGCCTTGTTGAACCAAAGTTGATGGACGGATGGTTTGGTGTTGTGCCAGAATTGTCGCTTTGAATAAGGCGGTGGAATGCCGATGGAGCCGCCCAACTTGCATCCTTTTACATTTGAAATTCGTGATTGACTTTCCATTTGCATTGTAGTATATTTGGTCCGTTGTAGTTGGCCGTTTGCTTTTCAAAGTGCTTGTCATCCGGATGCAAAACCCCAAGTAATAACAGAACAATTTTTTTCTATTTAGAGAGGATCAGTAAATTATGTCAGAACGTCAGGTTGGAACCGTCAAATGGTTCAATAGTGAAAAGGGTTTTGGTTTCATCACCCCCAAGTCCGGTGAAAAGGATGTCTTTGTGCATTACAGCGCCATTACCGCCAGCGGCTTCCGCAGCTTGCAGGAAAACCAGGAAGTGGAATTCACCGTCGCCAAAGGCCCCAAAGGCCCCCAGGCTCAGGATGTCACCATTCTTTAGTTAACACTAAAAACCAACAAAAAGCTGATCCATTACGGGTCAGCTTTTTTGTTATCTTCTCCAATCACAAGTGCCTGGCAAAAAGCAGCGTTAAATTGCCTATTCCTGGGCAGCACATCAATAGAGGTTCATTTTGAGCGGGGGACAGCGTGGGCAGCGGGATTGCCCCTGTAACCAGGAGAGGTGGGAAGGACTGGGAGACCCTAATTGGTTAAAAATCGAAGAGGTCTTTCAGCCGGGGAACCTGTTCTTCAATCAACGCGCGGTCTGTGCGCCAGCTGAACACGTCGCCAACGCCCCCATATTCAAAGGCCACGATTTCGGGCTGTCTCCAGGCACCTGTTTTGATTTGGTCAGCTGCCCAGCTGGCAAATTCCCAATCCTGCCCGACCAGTTCGAAATGGTCATGCCAATAGCCATGGACATGCTTGAGCCCGGTGATGTGCAGTTCGCGCAGGCTTTCCATCGGCAAAGGTTCCATGTAGGCCTGCAATTCAACCCCCAGGTGGGTGGCTGAGATACGCGCGTGCGAAAGGTCGAACAACAGGTCCGTGCCGGTCTCTTTGAGCGCCGCCCCTATTAGCTTGGAGTCGCTGGAGAGGGTGTACTGCGGGTATATCGGGAAGTATGGCAGGTTTTCGGCGATGAGGGCAACGTTGGGAAAGCGCTTTTTGAGCCGATCGAGGTCAGCCACCCAGGCCTTTAGCAGCTGAGCGCGGTCCCGCTGGGAGCCATTTCTCATTTCTGGCGGAGCGCCCAGGTGGCAGTTGAGATGCGGCGTCTGGGTGGTTGCCAAAAACGAGGCAATTTTCTCATAGTCCAGTTGGCTGAATTTGCCGTTTCCGACTTCTATTTCAAAGTGAATATAGACCGGTCGGGTCTTTTCGGCGGTGTGGATAATCCCTTGCCAACCGGGGCACTTCCACAAATCAGGATCAATTTTCGATTCTATGACCAAATCCCCGGCATGGGTTGAATAGTTTAACGCGAACCTGGTTTTCCCCATGTTTATGTGGCCTGGGCAGGAGCATGGTAGTCCCCGGTGAATTGGTCCATGCTCGTCTCAAGTTCGTGTCGATACTGCTGGGTATAAAGATGGTAATACGCGCCTTTGAGCTTCATCAGGCTTTCGTGGCTACCCGATTCCGCAATCTGGCCGGCGCTGATGACCATGATTCGGTCGGCATGCTTGATGGTGGAGAGGCGATGGGCAATGATGAAGCTGGTGCGGCCGGCCATGAGCTGACGCATGCCCTTTTGAATCAGCTCCTCTGTGAGCGTATCCACGGAGCTGGTTGCCTCGTCCATTACAAAGATATCCGGTTCGGCAAGCAACGCGCGGGCGATGCTGATGAGTTGTTTTTGCCCGACCGAAAGCAGGTTGCCGCCTTCGCCGACATCCTGATCGTAGCCGTGCTCGAGGTTGGTGATGAACTGGTCAGCGCCAGCCAGCCGGGCTGCTTCCTGGATTTGCTCCTCAGTGGCATCCAGCCGGCCATAACGGATATTCTCCCGCACGCTGCCAGAGAACAGATGAGGGGTCTGCAGAACGACGCCGATGCGCGATTGAATCTGGCGCAGGTCGTAGTCCAGATAATTGTGGCCAGCGATGCTAATATCGCCCTCGGTGGGTTCGTAGAAGCGGCAGAGCAGGTTGACGATGGTGGTCTTGCCACCACCGGTCGGACCTACCAGGGCGATGGTCTGCCCGCGGGGTACCTGGAAGGTAAGGTCGCGAATGACCGGCTCGTTATCATCGTAATGAAAACTGACATGGTTAAAGGCCACGTCGCCAGAAAGCGAGGTAATCGGGATGAGCTGTTCGCGGTTGCTGATGGCGGGAACGGTGTCCAGGAGCGAGAAGACCCGCTCTGAGGACGCAATTGCGTTTTGCATTTCGGCATAAACACGCGCCAGGTCGTTGATTGGCCACAGAATCATCATGATATAGGAGATGAACGCCTGCAAACTGCCAATCGAAATGGCACTCTCGGAGACCATCAATCCACCGCGCCACAGTATCAGGCCAAGGGAGATGGCACTAATGGTTTGAATACTGGGCAGGAAGAGGGCTGAAAGGAAGGCGGCACGATAGCTGGAGTTAAACATGGCGGTGGAGAGCACCTTGAAATTATCCAGGTTCTTGTTCTCGCGGCGCAGGGCTTTAACCACGCGCACACCGGTGATGTTCTCATTCAGCGCGGCTGTCATCTTTGAATTGGCTTTGCGTGAGCGGCGGTAGTGGTAGTAGATGCGCTTGCGGAACTTAAGCGCCACATAGACCATTACTGGCAGCGAAAGCACCACAATCCAGGCCAGCCGGCTGTTAATGATGAACATGAACACCGAGGCCGTCAGGATGTTGGTGATGGCCCAGGTGCTATCAATGATGCCCCACGAAAGTAGCTCGGACATGCGTTCGGTGTCGGAGGTCACGCGGGCCATAATCCAGCCCAGCGGTGTACGGCTGAAGTAAGACAGCGAAAGGGATTGCAGGTGCGTGAAGAGCGCCTTACGCAACTCATAACGGATGCTCTCAGCCTGCCGGCCGACGAAGTACACGAACGCGAAAACCCCAAGTGCCTGCATGATGACAATCGCGCCGTAGATGGTGTAAAGCTGGGTGAGCACTACGCGGTTTTTGGGGACGATGGCTTCATCGATAATGCGCTTGAAGAGCAGCGTGAAGTAAGAGTCCAACGCGGAAACGATTATAATCCCGGCGAGCGCGAGCAGGAGGGATTTGTAATGGGGTTTTAGGACGCCCCAAAGCCGGCGGAAGACCCCACTCTTTTGCGTGACGGTGTCTTCCAGCTCATTTTCGTCATAATAGGTCGACACGGTCAAGCTCCTCTTGCAAAGCGCTGTCAATCCTGGTTTGGATGTCGTAAATCTGGCGATAGATGCCCGGCTGCGCGAGCAACTGTTCGTGGGTGCCGGATTGGACGATGTGGCCCTGGTCGAAGACCAGGATAAGGTCAGCGCTCAGGATGGATTGCACGCGGTGGGCGATGATGAACGTGGTACGGGCGACCATCAGCTTTTCGAGGGCGGTTCGTATCTGCACTTCGGTTTCCATGTCCACCGAGGATGTCGAGTCATCCAGGATGAGGATGCGCGGGTTCAACAGGAGAGCCCGTGCGATGGCCACACGCTGCTTTTGACCACCAGAAAGCGTCACACCGCGCTCACCCACCATGGTATCGTAGCCCTCGGCAAAGCCTGTGATGACGTCATGGATGGCGGCTTCGCGGGCAGCCTGTTCCACTTCTGCCTGGCTCACCTCGGTTTGGAGGCCATAGGTGATGTTATCCCGGATGGTGCAGGAGAAAAGGAACGGTTCCTGCTCCACGATGCCGATTTGGGAGCGAAGGTACGCGCGCGAGTAGTCATTCAGGTTGGTGCCGTCCAGCAGAATGCGGCCGGAGGTCACATCATAGAAACGGGGCAACAGGTTCACCAGGGAGGTCTTGCCCGAGCCGGTGGAACCCAGGAGGGCAACCACCTGGCCAGCTTTACACTCGAAGGAAACACCATCCAGCACCGGGCGGTCTTTTTCGTACTCAAACGACACGTTGTCGAAGCGAATCTCACCGCGTACGGAGCCTTCAGGCTGGTAGGTGCACTCGGTCAAATCCTCCTCTGGGGTTTGCAGCACCTGGGAGATACGCCCGAAGGAAACCAGGGCACGCGAGGTGTCCACAATCAGGCGGCCGAGGTTGCGGATGGGCCAAATCAGCCAGCCGAGCAAGCCGTTGAAGGTAATCAGGCTGCCCAGAGTTATCACGCCGTCCATCACCATGGTCGCGGCGATGAAGTTGCTGGCTATTTGCTGGGCCGCGCAGACCATGTCGGAAATGGGCCAGAAGAGCGAATGCATCGTGTTCAACTTGTAACCACGGCGCAGCTTTTCCAGGTTGTTTTTCTCGTATTTTTCCATCTCATAAGCCTGGCGCGCGAAGGCCTTGACCACGCGCACCCCGCTGAGGTTCTCCTGCAGGTTGGTGGATAGCACCGCTTCCTGCTCCTGGTAGGCTTCGTAGGCTTTGGAGAGGCGCTGGAAGAAGAGAATGGAAACCACCAGCACGATGGGAACAATCACCACCGAGATGCCCGCCAATTGGAGGTTGATCCGGGCAATAGCGGTGAAGTTAATGGCAAATAGCAGGATGATGCGACCCACGCCAATAGCCTGGTCCGCGAGGAAGCGGCGGATGGTATCCACGTCTGAAGAAGCCCGCTCCAGGAGGTCGCCTGTCTTGGCCTCGGCATGGTAGGCATAGGAGAGATGCTGGATGTGGTCAAACAGGTAGTCGCGCAGACGGCGCGTACTGCTTTCCGCGGTGAAGGAGGCCAGCCACCCGCTCATGAATATGGAGAGTGCCTGCAGCAAAACCAGGCCGCTGAATTGCAAGGCCGCGAGGACTAATTCCCTGCCAACCAGGCCGGCTCCAAGGACGTCATCCACGAACTTGCCCAGGAAAATATAGATGCCCGAACGGGCAAAGGCGGAAATAGCCAGGAAAGCCGTCGCGCCGATGTAGTGCAGCTGGTAGCCTTTCATCAGGCGCCACAAACTAACCAGCTTATGCTTGGAGGTCAGCTGGCTGATGGCGTATTCAGGGTAGGGGCGCTTCGTCGTTTTTGCCATGTTTGGTTTTCCCCGGCCTTTGGTGCGAGGCCGAAAAAATAGTATAAGCGCAGCGAGGGGGTGCGTCAATCAAATTCGCAATTTTTGCCTAATATTGTCTTCTTTTTTTTGAGCCTTGGACGGGCAGACAAACGTTATTCTTCGGTGGGCGAGGAAAGAATGTCCTCGATGAATTCTCCAACCTGTTGACTGATGAGGTCTTTTTCCTCAGCCAGCAGCATGACATGCGGTGAGTTTTCCAGGTTAATCAATTCCTTGTGGTTGGACTCGATGCCGTCGTAAATCTTTTCGCCGACGGAAAGCGGCACGCTTGTATCCAGTTTGCCCATGAAGATGAGCGTGGGCTGGGTGACCTGGGGCAGTTCCTTTTTGACTACCTTTTGCAGTTTGACAAGCTGGGCCAGGCCTTTTAGCGGATAAACGTTGTAGCCTTTCCAGGCGAGGTTATCTTCCTTATAGTGCTTGGGCTGGTACTTCTTGAAGTGCTGCAATAGGGGAACCAGGCTGAGCTGGGGAATCTCCAGGGCGGGGGCGAAGAGCATCACCCCATCCACTTTCGCGTAGCGGCTGGCAATGAGCAACGCGAGCAGGCCCCCCATGGATTCGCCACCGATAAAAACGCGCTCACAACGCTGACGCAGGTCCAGATAACTGGCTTCAGCTGCCTCGTACCACGCGAGCCATTTGGTCTGGTTGAGGTCATCCGGATGGGTGCCATGGCCAGGCAGAAGCGGAGCGGAGACAGTGTAACCTTTTTCACGCAGGCGTTCAGCCAGGTAGCGGACCTCGGCGGTGGTGGCGGTGAAGCCATGGAGCAGAAGAACCCCCACGGAATTACCTTCAAAAATGACGGGCTCGCCATCAAGCTCGGGATTTTTCATGTATTGATTGCTCATAAGCCGCGTGTTCCATTCGTATAAATGATTCGATCCTGCTGACAAGTATAGCAGGATCGAAGGCAGAAATAACGGTTTTTGGTCAGTCGAGGTACCAGATTTTCAGGACTTCGACATTCGTCTCAAAGTTGATGGTGCCGGAGGACATGCTAAAGAAACCGGTGGTACCGGGGTCAGCGTTGACCGTATCCTTGGCACTGCCCACCTGGACCCCGTTGATGTAAAACTCAAAGGAATCGCCGCGTGCCAAAACGGCGAGACGGTTTTCTTCGGTAATTGCTTTGAGGGCTGAACTCGATTGGGGCTCAAGGATATCAACAATCTCGTTTTTGCTGTTGTAGCGGCTAAAGCCCCACTGACCAGCGCAGCTGAGTGACATGAAGTAAAACTCGGAGTTGTTGGTCAGTCGGAAAGCCAGGCCGGAACGGTCACTGCCGCTGCAATTCACCATCTTCAGGGTTGCTTCCATGTAGAAATCGGTTATTTCCGGGCGGGTGGTGTACCAGCTGGTCCACCAGGGCGTGCCCTTGGAGATAATTTCCAAGTGACCGCCGGTCACTTGTTGCGAGAACCAGTCGTCCTCATAATCCCAAACGTTATTGGTGTTCACAAATTCGTCCAGCTTATCCGGCTCGCCGAAACCTTGGGCGGGGTCGCCTTCAACGGGGGTTGGTTCCGCTGTTGGCGCGGTGGTGGGCGTGGCTGGCACAGCGGGTGGCTCAGTGGCGAGGGGCTCGGTGGCACCGGGTACGGGAGTGGCAGGTTCGGTCGGGAGCGCGGTCTCACCCTGAGGGATGGGCGTACGGGTCACGACGACGGGGAACTGCGGCTGGGTGGCGGTGGCCTCGGCCGGCGCGTTGGTGAGAATCATGGCAACATTGGTCGCGACCAGATTGGGGTCCTCATTCACATTACCGGGGAGGTTACAGGCACCCAGAATTAGAGCGCAAATAATCAGGGGTATCAGGCGTTTCATCAGTCACATCCTTCTTCAATAGAATCAAGGGTTGAGTTGCAATTTTCAGTCCAGTACGCTTGGAAGCAAAGCCGACCGGGGAAGAGCATGTAAAAGGGAATAGGGTATAATCGCAAGGCAGAAAATATTCGGAATTATTCTTCAGTTCCAAAAAGTCAAAGGACACAATAGTATGGATATCTTTAAAAAATGCGGTGAATTCAGTACCGTTAAGGAAGCACGCGAGGCCGGCACCTACCCCTATTTCATCCCGCTGGACCGCAATGAAGGCACCGAGGTAGTGTATGAAGGCCGTCGTATCATCATGTGCGGCTCGAACAACTACCTGGGCCTGACCACGCACCCCAAAGTGCGCCAGGCCGCCAAAGACGCGATTGACCTGTATGGCACCAGCTGCACCGGCAGCCGCTTCCTCAACGGAAACATGACCATCATCGAGCAATTGGAGCGTGAGCTCAGCGAATGGACCGGCAAAGAGGCCGCGTTGGTGTTTTCAACCGGCATGCAGGTGAACCTGGGCACCATCAGCGCGCTGGTTTCCAAAGATGACATCATCATTCTGGATAAGGAAGACCATGCCAGCATTTATGATGGCGCCAAGTTGAGTGGTGGCAAAATCGAACGCTTCCGTCACAATGACATCGGCCACCTGGAGCGCGTGCTGAAGAGCCTGCCCGAGGGACCTGGTAAATTGCTGGTTGTGGACGGCCTTTTTAGCATGGAAGGCGACATCGCGCCGTTGCCCGAAATCATCCCGCTCTGCAAGCAATACGGCGTGCGGCTGATGGTGGATGACGCGCACGCGATGGGCGTTTTGGGAGGGGGGCGCGGCACCGCGGCTCACTTCGGCGTCACCGAGGACGTGGACTTAATCATGTCCACGTTCAGTAAATCCTTCGCGTCCATTGGTGGATTTGTGGCTGGTGACGCGGACGTCATTGATTATGTCAAGCACTTTGCCCGCAGCCTGATCTTTAGCGCGAGCATCCCGCCCGCCAACACCGCGACTGCGCTGGCAGCCTTGCAGGTGATGCGCGAGGAGCCGCAACGGGTGCAGCGGCTGGCCGAAATCGCGGATTTCATGCGCGCTGGCTACAAGAGCCTGGGGTTTGACACAGGCAACTCGGTCACACCGGTCATTCCCATCATCATCGGGGAAGACGAACTTACCTTCCGCTTCTGGCGCGAGCTGTTTGACCATGGCGTGTTTGTGAACCCAGTGATTTCACCCGCCACCGCGCCCGGTCGACAGTTGCTGAGAACCAGCTACATGGCCACGCACACGCAGGCTCAACTGGAAAAAGTGCTGGATATCTTTGGCCAGGTAGGCAAGAAGGTCGGGATTATTTAGCCCGTTTCTTCCGGGTGTTGGCCGGCTGTTCCGCCGGAATTGAGATGGCTTCAGACTCCGTTTCTGATTGCTCCGCGAGGAGGTCAGAAACGGTTTGCTTTAAGGCCTTGCGCGAGGGCTTGCGCGTAAAGGTGGCTTTCAGGCGGGTCACCAGGTTTTGGGTCAGCTCCTTGTTCAGCTCGGAGAGACGCTGCCGGCTGACACGTTCGCCTTTTTCAAACCATTCGATGGACGCGTAGCCAATCACCACGGTCATTGAGGTGGCCACGGCGGAGGAGAGCACCCAGCCGGGCACACCACCCGCCTTGGAGAGCTGGTAAAAGAGAATCTTGCCCAGCATCCCCAGGCCGAAGGTCGCGATGAGTTCACGGGCGCGGGCCAAGGTCAGCTTGTACTGGTAAATGCGCGCGATGTTCACCACCATGCCAACCTGGGTGAGGGACAGGGGAATGAAATCGACGATGGGCAGGGGTGTGAGGGCGATGGCGGCGGAAAGGGAGGAAGCGGTTGTGATGGAACGCCAGGCTATCTTGCGCCGGAATTGCGGCATGGCGTTGGCGAGGGTGAGCATCATGGAAGGATCGGCAGCGATGATGGACATGGTGATGTTGCCCAGCCCGTCGCCCTTGAGGGCGGAAACCGGCACAATTTGCTCCACGGCCAGATTGAGGTTGCGCGCGGCGGTGGCAATGGTTTCATCCTGGAATCTCTTAACCAGGTCCATCTTGTTGAGCACCACGATGTAGGGCTTGTTGAGGCGCAGGATTTCCTGGTAAAGATCCACCTCGGTTTGTTTCACCCCCTGGAGCGCGTCGAAAATCAGGAGTAGGAAGTCCGCCGAAGCGGCCGCGGAAAGGGCAGCCTGTCGTTCAGTTTCACCGACCGGGCCGACCGCGTCCGCGCCGGGAGTGTCCACGACGGAGAAGAGCCCCGCGTTGGCTTCCTGGTTGGTCCGCGTGGTGCCGGGGATGGGGCTGACCTCGGCCTTGTCGGTCTTGGATTTGATGAACTGGTTGTAGAGCGTGGACTTGCCCACGTTGGCCGGGCCGATGATGGCCACACGCTTGGGTTTGCTAAAGGTCGAGCGCGAATGAATCAACGCCAGATCCACGAGGGCGTTGAAGGGATTTCTGTCCAGTGGCAAGCCCTTAAAGGCTTCCAACAATTGATCACGTTGCGCCTTGGGGACGGCCTCCCAAATTTTGCCCGCGATGGATTTCGTCGCCTGGGGGAAGTATTTTTGGATGTCTGTCAAATTGGCCATGCGCGCCTGCTCCCTCGATTGTTACGAAAATTATACTAGACGCCGGCAGGGTGGAAGAATGCCCGTGGTAACGCGGAAATTGTTTGACAAGCGATTTAATTTCGGGTAAACTCATTGGGCGTTTGGCGAGGTAGCTCAACGGTGGAGCAGTGGACTCATAAGCCATTGGTTCTGGGTTCAAATCCCAGCCTCGCCATTTTACCCACCTCCCCCCTCGTTGGAATGCTCAGAAAGTGAGGCATCTCCAATGAAATCCATTCACCATGACCAGTGGACTCCCCAAATTTCAGCTGATTCTGACCACCTGGATCGTTGGCTGAAATCATTCTTGGTAGATCGTAAAAGTCAGGATCTGGCGCAAGGGACGCTCCAGTTCTACACCTGGAAACTCAAACTCTTCACTGAATTTGCTGCTTCCCATAATATTGATCACGTTGGCCAGCTGACTCCCACCCACATCCGAGAGTTTCTGATCGAACTAAGTGCTACTCACAACCCAGGTGGGGTCCATGCCGCGTTCCGTTGTTTGCGCGCCTTCCTGCTGTGGTTTGAAAAAGAAGCCGAAATGGACTGGCCCAACCCGATCCGTAATGTCAAAGCGCCCAGGATGGCCATTGCCCCTCTGGATCCAGTTGACTTCAAGATCATCTCAAAGCTGCTCAAAACCTGCGATAATATAACATTTCACGGCGCTCGTGATTATGCCATTCTATTATTTTTACTCGACACTGGCATCAGGGCAAGCGAGCTGATCGCCCTGGATCTGGAAGATGTGGACCCGATCGGAGGGGATGTGATGATTCGCAAGGGCAAGGGTGGCAAGCCGCGCATCGTCCTGATCGGCAAGCGTACCCGCAAAGCCGTTCGTCAGTACCTGCGCTTTCGGTCCGATGACGAAAATGCAGCCTGGGTGACTGAGAATGGTGATCGCTTGACTTACTGGGGTTTGAACCTGATCCTTAAAAGGCGATCAAAGATGGCCAACGCTCCCAAACCTGAATTACACGCCTTCCGGCGCGCCTTTGCCCTTGCCTGTTTGCGCTCTGGCATGGACGTCTACTCCCTCCAAAAGCTGATGGGCCATGCGGATCTGAGCGTACTCAGGCGCTACTTGGCCCAAACCGACGAAGATCTGCGCGCCGCCCATGTCAAGGCGTCTCCGGTGGATAACGCCACCCTGTAGACTCTTATAAGCCCAAAAAGACCACTTTTTGGCGATTTATGATTCGCCATGTAAAATGACGAATCTGTGACATATTTCAGTCATTTTTGAGTCAGTTTTTGTGAGCTGCGCGTGAGAGGATCCTTTACCTCCTCCATGATAGAATCACCTCAATCAAGCGGGAGAGGTGCCCATGAACAAGCTCTACTTCGGTGATAACCTGGTCGTCCTGAGGGAACATATCGCGGACGAATCAATCGATCTGGTCTATCTGGATCCGCCCTTCAACAGCAATAAGAATTACAACATCCTCTTCAACAGCCCGAAAGGGCAGAAGTCAGAAGCGCAGATTACCGCCTTTGAAGACACCTGGCATTGGGGCGATGAAGCTGAAAGGGAGTACACTGAGATCCTGCACCAGCCCAACACAGATGTTGCTGAGATGATCCAGGCATTCCGCAAGTTCCTTGTAAACTCGGACATGATGGCCTACCTCACGATGATGACCATTCGCTTGCTTGAGTTGCACCGTGTTTTGAAACCCACTGGGAGTTTGTATTTGCATTGCGACCCGACTGCTAGTCATTATTTGAAGGTTCTGCTGGATATGGTGTTTGGAGTGGAGAATTTTCGGAATGAAATAATTTGGAAAAGAACTAGCAGTCACAGTGATGCTAATCGCTGTGGAAATGTGCATGACACTTTGCTCTTCTACTCAAAACAAGGAAATCACACTTGGAACAAAACTTATCAAACTTATGACCTTGATTACGTGGATAAGTATTATCGATACTCCGATCCGGATGGCAGAAAATTCATGTCTGCTGACT
>JAKOSR010000144.1 GCA_029777225.1 Chloroflexota bacterium | reverse complement strand
CGGTTCCAGGAGGTGCTGATGGGCGTCGTACAGCCTGCCATCGGGTTTGGCGCGCACCCCGGCCAGATGAATTTGGGCCGTTTTTTCAAGCGGCAGGGCTGCAAGATAATCCTCCACCGGCAGCGAGCGCGCCTGCGCGGCGATGCGCGCGTGGGCAAGATCCAGCAGCAGGGAACACCCGGTTTGGTCAAGAACGTCCCTAATGACGGCCGGCTCGCTCTCGAAGTGGTAACGCGTGGGGTGCAAGATGGGCATATTTTCCAATATGACCGGTTGGTCACATCGGTATTGGAGCCACCTGACCTGCCTGACAAAGCGTTTGACCGCCGATTTTGCCCCCATGGTGGGCAGGTAGACCCCCCAGCGCATCGCCGGGTAAGTGATGGCCATGGGCAGGGGCGCGAGGTGGATCGAAACTTGCGAGGATTGCGGGCAGAGGCCCAGGTACTCGCGCAAGTGCGCCACGCCCTTGGAGGAAAAACGCATGCGTCCGGGGTGAAAATGAAAAGCTATCTGCGGCAGGGCGGCCCTGGCCTCACGGATGACCTCGGGTGACAACTTGTCCACCCATTCGATGGCATCCACCTGCACTTGCCCCGCGCTGAGCAGGTCCAGCAATGTCTGGGAGTGGTTCACGGATAATTTCATGGAATAATTATATAAGATTCCAGGGTCCACGGAATGCCTTTGGAACAAAGGCGATACACGCGGGGTTATACACGCTCGGTTTTGTGTTGGGAAGGATTCATGCTATTATTATTATAGGTTGGGATATAACTCTTTCATCCCAGCCTTGATTTGACCCTGTTCGCAATACAGCCGTCTTTCGGTTTAGGCTCGTCGGGTACGTTGGTTTTGAAAGGAGCAGCCCTGTGCGAAGAGTCATTAAGGTATTCCTGATCATTGTTGGCGTGATCGTGCTTATTTATGGCGTCTATTTCCTGATGGGACGTCCAGCCATCAGTCTCCCAACCTATCACTACACAGTCCCACAGGGCAGCCCATTGTACGACCTGGTCCGCTCGACAAAATCAGAAAAGGTTACGGTCATCCTGAACACGCGCGGGGAACTCAAAGCGAGGGATGGCACCGTGGACCTGATCAATCTGCGTTATACACCCCGCTCATTCAATAATACCGTCCTTCTCGCGTCCGAGTACCTCCTGCCAGAGGACACCCAAAACACGCTTGCCAAAATCTACAAGGTTGTTCCGTTGACCAAGGCGGTGCCGGGAATTATCGCGACCTTTTTCTACCATGTTGTCCGTGTACGACTTACCGTTGAAATCAACGCGAACTGATACATTTCGCGCGGAACCAAAATAGAGCCAGGAGTATATTAGGAGTCAATCATGAACAGATTACAAAAAATCCTTACCCTTGTCTTGACCATCGTCCTTCTCTCGGGACTCGCCATCACACATGAATCCCATATCGTCAACGCCCTGCCTTCCGCGGAAGGGGAGCCAGAGAATTATGTCTTCCTGGATGTGACTTATGATCCCGAAACGAAAAACTACAGCCTGAGCGGTTTTTCCAAGGATCAATTGCAGCAGATGGGCATCCCTGAGCTCCAGGACGTCATTTGGGTCATTCTTGAGCGTTTTGAGAGCTTGCGCCTGGAACTGGGCAATGCCGCGGTGAACCTGAAGGCGGATGACAAGGACCTCGCGACCATCAACTGGGATGCTGAGTCGCGGGACTTGATTTATGGTCTGCTGGATAGTTATGGCGTAAAGATTTCCGACCTTTCCAAGGAGCGGTTGGAAACCTGGCTTAGCAAGGCGGATATTGTGCTCAACGTGCGCAACAGCCCTGAAATTAGCAAGCCAATCGTGTTGGACCTCTCCACCCTGTTGATGGTTGATGTCAACAAGGAAGGCAAGCTGTCTGTGGAAGGCTTTGACACCGGCGTTTACCTGCAACCGCAGGTGGCTGATATTGCCAGCTCTGGCGGTGTCACCAGCGCGACCCTTTGCTGGAGCAAGGGCATCCTGAACAGCATGGTGAATGGCAATGCACTGCCGCAGGTCACCCTGTACCAGGACGGGCTGCAAGTGGTGGAGAACGCGCTGGGCTTGGGCCTTGGGGATATCGGTCTCTTCTTCAAGTCCCAGGTAGGCGCGAGTGTGGCCTTTGATGGTGGCACGCACGAAACCATGGAGTGTGGCCAACCGTAAGCGCGCGGATGTTCTTTCTTAGCCCGGGGTGAGTGTACCCCTGGCCATGGCTTGCCGGCCGGGGGCGTTGTTTCCCCAGGTGAGGGCTGCCTTAAGGCGTATTGTGGCTTGTTGGTCTCTTTGGCTGGAAGGCAGCGCGAATTGAACCAGCTGTAACTGAGTGTATGCAAACGAAAAGGACCGCGCTTGGCGCGGTCCTTTGATTCCGAGTTGAACAAGGAAGGGGGTGTTTATTCGGGTTGGCTTTGGGCCAAATGCTCGTGCAGACGCCTGGCAATTTGCAGGAACTCCATGGTGTAGCGCAGTTCAGGCTGGCGCGGCCTGGGGAGGGGAACTTCCACGTCCAGGCCAATCCGGGCGGGGCGTTGGGTCAACACCAACACCCGGTCAGCGAGGTAGACTGCCTCAGGGATGGAGTGCGTAACCATGAGCACGGTCTTGCGTTTTTGCCCCCAGATGCGCAATAACTCGTCGCCCATGCGTTCGCGGTTCATTTCGTCCAGCTGCCCAAAGGGCTCATCCAGCAGCAAAATATCCGGGTCCTGGACCAGGGAGCGGGCGATGGCCACGCGTTGGGCCATGCCGCCCGAGAGTTCGTGCGGGTAACTGCGCTCAAAGCCCTGTAAACCCACCAGCCGAATCATATCCGCGGTTCGCCGCGCGATTTCCTCCCTGGGGTAGCCGGCGAGCTCCAACGGCAGGGCAATGTTTTCGGTCAGTCTGCGCCAGGGCATCAGGTTTGGCTGTTGAAAGACCAGGCCGGTCTGCGGGGTGGTGCCATGGTGCAGTGGGAACAGGATTTTCCCCCCGGCGGGCTTAATCAGGCCGGCCAGGGTCCGTAAAAGCGTGCTTTTCCCGCCGCCTGAGGGGCCCACCAGGCACACAAACGCGTTCCGTTCGATGGAAAAGGTCAGGTTGTCGAGCACTTCCAGGCTGCCATCTTCTTCAAGAAAGGAGACCGAAAGTGAACTCACCTGCAGAGCGGGGTCAGCGGCTAAACTGGTCATCATACGCTTCCTGCAGCTCAACCGGCTGCTTCATCAGGCCCAATTTGAGCAGCACCGCCTGCATATTCTCCCAGGGCTGGCTTTCCTCCCCGTTTCCGGTTCCCAGCCAGAGCTTGATGGATTCGGCCAACACTTGCTTTTGGATGGCGGCATCTGCGTCGGTCAGATTCTCGACGTATTTTTTACTGATTTCAAAGGCCTCATCCGGATTTTTGATGACCTGCTCGATAGCGCGCTGGATGGCCTTGGTCACCGAGCTGGCAAGTTCGGGGTTGCCTGTGATGGTCTGTTCATTGGTGACGAGCGTGTTCCCAACCAGGGGAACGTAATCTTCCACCCGTAAAACAGCCAGGTCGTACCCTTGCGCCGCCAGTTGGACGGGTTCGTTGGCCAGGTAAATCACAACCGCGTCCACCTGTTTGGTGACCAGCGCTTCCGCCTGGGTGTAGCCGATGGAGCGCAGAGTGTAATCCTGGTCGGTCAGGCCGGCCTCGCCCACCAGGGCCTCAAAGCCGATGTAACTGGCCCCATAGAGCCCGGGGATGCCAATCACCTTGCCTCGGAGGTCTTCCGGTTGCTGGATGCCGGTTGTGGCAAGCGCGGCCACCCCGACCGGGTAATCGTGGTACCACTCCAGGATGGCCACCACGGGGAGCCCCTGGGCCCGGCCCAACAACACCTGTTCTCCCGACGCAATCATGAACTGCTCGTGGTTGGAACCCACCAGTGCCAGGAAGTCGGCTTCGTTGCCGTAGTTCAGCTTGACGGATAACCCGGCATCGGCGAAGTAGCCTTTTTCAATGGCAACGTAAAATGGAGCGAATTGGATGTTGGGGATGTAGGTCAGGTTGAGGGTTACGGGCGCCAGCCCTTCGGAAGGGGCCGGCTTGGCCTGGCAGCCGGTCAGCAAGGCCAGGATAAGTACCAGGATGATAACCAAACGTTTCATATATTCACCTCAATCAGGGCGCCTGGCGCCATGTCTGCCACGCCAGCACCCTTTTTTCCAACAACAAAATCGACCCGTAAAGCAGGGATGCCAGCAGGATGAGCGTTATCACTGCCACGAAAACCAGCGCGGAATCGTACTGCCCGCGGCCAACGTTAATGAGAAAGCCCAAGCCCCGGTCTGAGCCGACCAACTCGCCCACGATGGCGCCAATGACAGAAAGCGTGGCACCCACGCGCAGGCCACCCATGAAGACCGGCAGGGATGCGGGCAGCTCCAGGGTGCGCAGGGTCTGGGCTGGGGTGGCCTCCAGCGAGGCCATCAATTCGCGCAGGTTGGGCGAGACTTCCCTCAACGCGACCAGGGTGTTCACCAGCACCGGAAAGAACACAACCAGGGCGCAAATCAACACTTTTGAAAACAGCCCCGGTCCAAACCAAATCACCAGCAAGGGCGCGATGGCAACCATGGGGACGGACTGGCTGGCCACCAGCAGGGGGGAAAACAAGCGTTCCAGCGCGGGGGATTTGGAGAGCACGTAACCCAGCAGCGCGGCAGTAAAACTGCCAAACACCAACCCAAGCAAGACTTCCAACAGGGTTTGCGAGAGATTGCGCCACAAAACGCCGTTCCGCAGCACGCTGAGGAACTTAAGCCACACTTCGGCCGGGCTGGGCAGGATGAAGGAGGGCAGGTTGAGCGCCATGTAGCCAATTTGCCACAGGATAAGCGCAATGACAAAGGAGGCCCCAAACAAAAGCGCCTGCGCGGCGTTTCGGCGCGCGAGCCTTGCGATAATTGTCTGGGAGGAATTGCTCATAGTCAAACCACCCGGAGAAACGGGAGTGTGGGATGAGTATACGAATAATTGAGGGGCGTGTCAAACGCTTTACCGGGAAAACCAGAACCGGCTTGCTGGCATCTTGGGCGTACGCCTGGGCCCAGCCCTTATTTCCACGCTATAATAATCCCATATGCCAGACAAGCCTTTCTCCCCAACCAACGTGCTGCTCATGCCAAATATCGCGCTGCCGAGGGCAAAGCAGCTGTGCGCGCAAATCGCGGCGTTCTTGGACCAAAACAAGGTCCAAAATGACACCTTTCCGTATGACTTTGAGCATCCCTCCAAGCTCCCGGACCTAACTGACCGGGATTTGCTGCTGGTCATCGGGGGTGACGGCACGCTGTTGCGGGCTGGCCACCTCTGCGCGCCGCTGGGTATCCCCCAGCTGGGAGTGCAGGCCGGGCGCCTGGGATTCCTGGTGGAGTTGAGTGAACACAACCTGGAACCGAGTATCACGCGCCTGCTCAAGGCCGACTATCGCCTTGAGAACCGCATGATGCTGCAGGCCAGCCTGTTTGACAAGGCCAGCCAGCTGGTTGGCAGCTGGGACGTCATCAACGAGATTGTCATTTGCCGCGGGAGGGAAGTCCGG
>JAKOSR010000020.1 GCA_029777225.1 Chloroflexota bacterium | reverse complement strand
TCCCCGAGGTCCCAACCGAGGACCTGGACAGTGGTGCCATGGACTTCATTGTATTTGGCAACGCCCTCGGCGAAGCCCTTCATGAAGATGGTAACGGTGGGGATGGGCAGACCACCAAAGGTACCGACTTTGCCGGTCTTGGTGACGCCAGCGGCGACATAGCCAGCCAGATAGGCAGCCTGGTCGGTCTGGAAGACCTGGCCGACAATATTGGCAACAGCGGGATCGTAAGCATAGTCCACGATAGAGAACTTGACGGTTGGGTTGGCTTCAGCGGTGGCCTTGGTGGCATCGCCGATGAGGTAGCCGACGGTAATGATCAGGTCGCATTTTTCCTCGAGGAAAGCGTTCAGGTTCTTTTCGTAGTCAGCAACTTCTTTGGACTCGAGGTACTTGGCTTCGATGCCCAGGGCGGTTACGGAATCCTGAATGCCTTTCCAGGCAGTCGCGTTGAACGATTTATCATCGATACCGCCGGTATCGGTGATTTGGCAGACCTTCAGCTTGGCGGCGGCTGGCGCTTCGGTGGCGGTGGTCCCGCACGCGGCCAGGATCATGCTGCTGACGATCAAAACAGAAAGAATAGCGATAATTTTCTTGCTCATTTTTTACTTTTCTCCTCTCAAGAAAAGGGCAAAATATATCTCGCGTGACGCGAGTTGGTACACCACAAGTATAGTTTAGCAGGGCTTTATGCGCAAGATGTGAATTTTGAAGCCGGAAGCTTTTTGTTGTTTGCTATTGGTCGTGCGTGGTTTGGGCGTGTAGATTGGGTCAGGAGGTGGGATTGAGCAGATGGTTTATTGCCAGGTTCAAAGGCCGAACAGGACCTGCGAAAGCGTACTGGCGTCAGCTTGAACCCCGGAAAAAGACACGGGGCTCCTGGACATTCAGGCCTACGTCAGAGTCAAAGGCGGCATACCTTTGGAGTATGCCGCCTTTGAATACAATTACTGTTCAGTGGTCTGGGTTTTTGCTTCCCCGGATTTCATGGTCAGGATGGAAGCCAGGGCCAGGGCCATGAAGATCGGGCCGATGATGAAGATGGAGGCGTAGTTTTCGCCGGTCAGCTTCACAATCCAGCCATTGATGTTGGGGCCCGCAATGGCGGCCAGGGTGGAAAACAGGTAATACAAGCCGGTGTACGTGCCGATGTGGACCGCGTCGGTGAGGTCCACGACCACAGGCAGGGAGTTAATGTTAATCAGCGCCCAACCGAGGCCAGCCACAATCAACATGATACCCACCACAGGCACAGGGCCCAGGATAGGCAGGGTAAAGATTTGTCGGGTCAAGGTGGTTTTGGGGAAGAAGAAAATTGAGAGCATTACTATCATCATCACCACCAAACCAATGCTGATGGTGCGCTTGCGCCCTATCTTCGCGCCAATAAAGCCGGCGGGGAGGGCCATCAGGACAAAGGCAACAGAGTTGAGCGTGAGTATGGAGACGCTATCGGCTTCCGGCATGCCCAGCGACTTGTTCGCGAACAGGGTCATGAATGTTTCGATGGCATTCATGGCTACAAACCAGAAGAATATCGCCAGGAAAATGCGGATGGCATCGTGCTGTTTTTCCTTAAAGATTTGCGCGAGACTCTTCCAGAGGTTCGGCCTCTCGATGTTGGGGTTTTCTTCATAGATCTTGGGTTCGCGTACGAAGGCGAAAACCAACATCACACCGACGAGCAATAATACCGCGGCCATCCAGAATGGATAGGCCGGGTTGAGCTTGTACAGTTTGCCACCCACGAGGAAAGCGGTGATGGAACCGATGCCGCCCATGAAGTTGATGACGCCATTGGCGACAGAGCGATGTTTGGAAGGAGTGACATCTGGCATGAGAGCGACCACAGGCGTGCGCCAGATGGCCATGCTCAGCATGAAGGTAATCGTGCAGGCCACGAAGAGGGGCAGGCGCGCAGGCTCGGGGACCTTAAGCACGGGGATAGCGACCAAAGGCGCGAAGAAAAAGGCGATCGCCGCGATGGGTGCTCCGGTTAGCATGA
The DNA here is from genome assembly GCA_029777225.1 of Chloroflexota bacterium. Classification (GTDB taxonomy): domain Bacteria; phylum Chloroflexota; class Anaerolineae; order Anaerolineales; family Anaerolineaceae; genus Mesolinea. The sequence continues at coordinate 7,907 of JAKOSR010000020.1, read as the reverse complement.
AGGGCAAGCGGCGGCCTATCTTGGTGCGCGTCCGGTCGGAAATGGACCCGATGGCGGGTTGGATGAAGAGGGCGGCGATGTTATCGAGCGTCATAAAGAAGCCGATCATGGCCGCGTTGAGATTGAATTTGTTTGCCAGGAACAAGGGAACGAATGAGTTATAAACCGACCAGGCAATCATCACGCCAAAAAAGCCAAAACCTATTAAGAACGTCTTACCAATGTTGAACTTTTCTTTTTCCACTGCCTCTCCTTTAGTCTGGTTCTCCCTCAACATCCTGAGAGAGTTCAAGGTTGATGAAATCTTCAATGACCCGCAGGTCATCCTCGCTCAATGGGTATTTTGCCAATAAATCCGGCCGCCAGCGAAGGGTGCGCAACAGGGACTGCTCGTGTTTCCACTTGAGTTGTTCGCCCAGGTTACCGTTCAGGAGTACATCCGGCACGCGCCAGCCACGAAATTCGACCGGTTTGGTGTATTGCGGGTATTCAAGCAGGCCGGCTTCGGAGAAGGAATCATCACTGGTGGCCTCATTGTCACCGAGCACTCCGGGCTGAAGCCGGGCAATCGCGTCCAGCACCACCAGGGCAGGGAGCTCTCCGCCTGTTAGCACGTAATCGCCAATGGAAAGCACGCGGGTCGCGAGCTGGGAACGAATGCGTTCATCAAAACTCTCGTACCGGCCACAGAGCAGGGCGAGGTGAGGATAGGTCGCGAGTTCACGGGCGATTTTTTGAGTGAACAGTTCCCCTTGGGGGCAGAGCATGATGACCGGGCAGTTGGGAGGGGATCCCAAGACGTCTTCCACGGCCGCGAAGACGGGTTCAGGCTTCATAATCATCCCGCCCCCGCCACCATAGGGGGTGTCATCGGTGGTGTGATGGCGGTCTGTGGCATAAGCGCGGATATTGTGCGTATGGACCTCGAGCAAACCGTTTTGAATGGCCCGCTTGAGAATGGAAATTTCCAGGTATGGTCGAAATACATCCGGGAAGAGACTGAACAGGTCAACGCGCATGGTGGAATTTTATTCGAGAGTGATGATTAGGACAAGCGTAACCGGGAAAAAGGGGGAAATCATTTTGCGGGGGGAAGGAGAAAAGGATGAAGGTATGGTCCCGTCAGGTTCAAGGGCGGAACGTGACCGACGTATACAAACAAGGTGTGGGGTAGTCGTTGTTGGGTTACGCTCCTGTGTCGCTCCACCCAACCTACCTCGATTTCAATTGCCGCCAGGTTCAAGGGAGGAACCTGACCTACAACTGAACAGGTGGGAAGGACCACACTGTGCTTCCATGGACATGGTTGGCGCTGGGATTGGTTCAATGATATTATAAAAAAATGTATCTTAAAGGAAGCAGACTTTCCATGAAGCCGCGCCGGCGCCGGCCGAACGCCTTTTTGGTGCTCTTTTTGCTGGCGGTGATTGGCGGATTGGTTTACTTCAACCTGATGGTGGTGCCGAGCATCAATCCACCCTTTGTGCCCACACCTACGCCAACGCGCGATCCGGTTTCTTACGTGGAGGAAGCCGATGCCCTCAGCAAGGAAGGCAAGCTCCTCGCGGCGATTGACACTTACAAAGCCGCGATTAACGCCGCACCCACCAATATTGAAAATTACCTCAAGCTTGCCAGGCTGCAAATTTACTCCAACCAACTGGCGGAAGCCCAGGTTAACTCAGAAAACGCCATCCTGCTGGACAACACCCGGTCAGATGCCTTCGCGCTGTTGGCCTGGTCCAAGGGATTTCAAAAGAAATACCTTGAAGCGGAGGTGGACGCGCGCAAAGCCATCGAGCTGGATACCAACAACGCGCTGGGCCACGCCATTTACGCCTACCTGCTCGGTCTGCGCACGGAAGCCGGCCTCGACGAGCTGGATACGATTGACAAGGCGATTGAGGAATCGCGCACAGCGCTGGCCCTGGACCCCAACCTGATGGAAGCGCATTGGGCCAGGGGGTATGTGCTCGAAATTACCAGCAACTACGCCGAAGCCGCCGCGCAACTGGAAGAAGCCATTCAAATCAACCCCAATATCTCGGATATCCATATCGCGTTGGGACGCAACTACATGACCCTGGGCGAGCTCGACCAGGCTGTATTTGAATTCACCAAGGCCTACTCGCTCAACCCGACCAACCCCACCCCCAACCTTTTCATCTCGCGGGTGTATGGCATGTTGGGCGAATGGGAAAAGGGCATCCAGTATGGGGAGCTGGCTCTTCAAAATGGCCCAACTGACCCGAACCTGTACGCCAACCTGGGAACTTTGTACTACCGTAAAGGCCAGTACAGCCAGGCGATTGATTACCTGCAAATTTCGGTGCAGGGCGGGCTTTCCAAGGATGGGGAAGCGGTGCCTGGCATTCCCCTGGAATACCGCACGAGCGTGATTGAAATCTACAGCCGTTATGGGCTGTCGCTGGCAAAGATCAACCGCTGCAATGAGGCAGTAGCCGTGGCGAATGGGATGCTGCAAACCATCCCGGATGACGCAGACGGGGTGTTTAATGCCAATGAGGTCATCAAAATTTGTGAAGAAAACCTCCTAAACCCGCCCACAGCCACCCCTGTGCCAACCTCAACCCCTGTCACTGGCCCAACTGCCACACCAGCGGGCACCAGCACGCCTTAACATGTACATCCAGGAACGTAAAAACCTGTTCCGCAACCCGCGGAACTCCTCAAATCCTTACCGGATTATGCTGCTGTTGGTTATCATCGTGGTGTTGATTGCGGTGCTACGCAGCTACGCCAGCGGGGATATCACCCCGCCTTTCATCCCTACCCCAACCCCAACACGCACGGTGAATTCCTTCCTGGTGGAGGGGCAGACGCATTTCCAGGCCGGCAACCTTGACAAGGCCATCGAGGCATACCGCAAGGCTATCACGCTTGAGCCTGAGAACACCAGTATCATGGTGGAGCTGGCCAGGATTGAAGTCTATTCATCCAACACGCTAACCACCGACCAGGAACGGCGCGACAGGCTGGCAGAGGCACTGAGCGTGATTGACCAGGCCAAGGCGCTTGCCCCCACCGACACCAACGTGCTGGCCGCGCGCGCTTTTGTGTTGAACTGGTATGCCAACCCCATCCTGGCTGGCGCGGACGCGGAAGCCAGGCAAAATGAAGCTGAATCCGAAGCGCTGATGGCCATCCAACTGGACAGTACCAACACCCTGGCGCTGATTTATTACACGGAAATTTTGACGGACCAGTACAAATGGGTGCAGGCGCAGGAATACATGCAACAGGCCGTCAACCGCGGGCAGGAGTCCATGGACTTGCACCGCGTTCACGCGTACTTGTACGAGGTGCTGGGAGAATACAGCCTGGCCATCGACGAATACCTGAAGGCGATTGAAATCACACCCAACCTGACCTTCCTTTACAACTCGGTGGGTCGGCTGTACAGGCAATTACAGCAATGGGACCTGGCCCTGGAGTATTTTGACAAGGCTGCCAGCCTGAACGAACAACTGGGAATCAAGGACCCTATCCCCTACATGGCGATTGCCAATACGTACATCCGCATGCCCGAGTCCAGCCCGATGATTGCCGCGCGCAATGCTTACAAAGCCCTCACCCTGAACCCATACAACCCGGATACCTACGGCCAGGTGGGTGTGATTTATTACCGCGCGCGCAACTATGAAGGTTCCATCCCCGCGCTCCAGTGCGCCGTAATGGGCTGTGACGTGGCAGTTAGTTGCGCGGCCCGGGAAGAAGACCCGTGCGTCTCGCAAATCGCGATGGAAGGGCTGCCGCTTTCGGACACGACCGTGCTGTATTACTACACCTACGGGTCTGTGCTGGCCGGCCTGCACCGCCCAGGGGATGACTACTGCACGCGTGCCAACCAGGTTTTTAGCATCATTCGCGCGTCGTACAGCGAAGACGCGGTCATCATGGGGATTGTCAAAGCGGGTGAAGACATCTGCTCAGGCAATTGAAGCCAACTCCAAAAACCGTGTAAAAAAATCGTAAGAAATCAGCCTTTCCTCTTGACTTCCACCCTGGGGGGTTGTATGATTAGCTTGTTAGCACTCTTATGATAAGAGTGCTAAAAAATGGAAACAACATCAATTGATTTGGAGGATGATATGACGATGAATATGAAACCATTGGGCAGCCGTTTGGTTGTCGAACCGATAGAGCAGGAAGAAATTTCTGCCGGTGGCATTGTACTGCCCGAAACTGCCAAAGAAAAACCCCAAAAGGGCACTGTTTTGGCAACTGGTCCTGGTGACCGCAATGACAAAGGCGAACGGATTGTGATGGACGTGAAGGTTGGCGATGTTGTGCTGTTTGCCAAGTATTCCGGCACCGAAATCAAGTACGACAGCAAGAAACTGTTGATTTTGCGCGAGAGCGACATTCTCGCCATTCTCTAATCAAGAACACTACACACGCAAGGAGTATGATTTATGGCTAAACAATTAGTTTTTGGAGATGAGGCACGCCGTGCCCTGAAGAATGGTGTTGACGCAGTCGCCAACGCGGTCGCGACCACCCTTGGCCCCAAGGGCCGCAATGTAGCCCTGGACCGCAAATACGGTTCCCCGACCATCACTCACGATGGCGTGACCGTTGCCAAGGAAGTTGAACTGGAAGACCCCTATGAGAACATGGGCGCCCAGTTACTGAAGGAAGCCGCCACCAAGACCAACGATATCGCTGGCGATGGCACCACCACCTCGACCGTTTTGGCCCACGCCATCGTGAGCGAAGGCCTCAAGAACCTGGCCGCTGGCGCCAACCCGATGCTGCTTAAGCGTGGTATCGAAGCTGCCGCCAAGGCTGTGGCAGAGTCCATCCATGACCAGGCCATCGACATCACCACCAAGGAAGAAATCGCTTCCGTGGCCACCATTTCCGCCCAGGACGAGCAAATCGGTAAATTAATCGCGGATGTGATGGACAAAGTTGGCAAGGATGGCGTCATCACGGTTGAAGAATCCAAGGGTCTGGAATTTGAGACCGAGTACGTGGAAGGTATGCAGTTCGACCGTGGTTACATTTCCGCTTACTTTGTGACCGATACCGAACACATGCAGGCTTCCATCTCTGATCCCTACATTCTCGTTTACGACAAGAAAATTTCCGCCGCCACCGACATTGTTCCCCTGCTGGAAAAGGTTGTGCAGGTTGGGAAACGTGAATTGATGATTATCGCCGAAGACGTGGATGGGGAAGCCCTGGCCACGCTCGTGCTGAACAAGCTGCGTGGCATGCTCAATGTTATCGCCGTGAAGGCCCCTGGTTTTGGTGATCGCCGCAAGGCCATGCTGCAGGATATTGCCATCCTGACCAATGCCACCGTGATTTCCGAAGAAACCGGCCGCAAGCTGGAAACAGCCACCATCTCTGACCTCGGCCGTGCCGAAAAGGTCACCACGGACAAAGACAACACCACCATCGTTGGCGGCAAGGGCGATTCTGCCGCAATCAAGGGCCGCATTGAACAAATTCGGGCCGAAATTGACAACACCACGAGTGATTACGACCGCGAAAAGCTGCAGGAACGCCTGGCGAAGCTCTCTGGCGGTGTGGCCATCATCCGTGTGGGTGCCGCGACAGAGACCGAACTGAAGGAAAAGAAACACCGCGTGGAAGACGCGCTTTCAGCCACCCGTGCCGCTGTTGAAGAAGGCATTGTGCCTGGCGGTGGCGTCGCGCTCGTGAACGCGGTCGCCGCGGTTTCCGCCATCAAGATGGAACAGGAAGACGCCCAAATCGGTGTCAATATCGTCCGCAACTCCTTGGTTGTGCCCATGCGCCGCATTGTTGAAAACGCGGGCAAGGATGGCTCGGTTGTGGTTGAGACCGTGCGCCAGAAGCAGGTTGCTGAAGGCAACAAGCACCTTGGTTACAACGTACTTACCGAAGCCTACGGTGACCTGGTCAAGGGTGGTGTGATTGATCCCGCCAAAGTGACCCGCGGCGCGTTGGAAAACGCGGCCTCCATCGCGGCGATGATCTTGACGACCGAAGCGTTGATCACCGACATCCCCGAAAAGAATCCTCCGGCCCCCCAGATGCCCCAGGGCGGCATGGACTACTAAAATAAATATATGTTTCGTTCAGGGCGGCCATTTGGCCGCCCTGATGCTCTTAATTCCATGTTTTTTGCTTCCCAGCCTGCGGCTACCGCGTGACCCTGCCTGGGAGGTATGTTGGCACGCGAAGGTAGGGCGGGACGAGGTGGCTGTATGATGGAAGAGCCCAAAAATTCGAGCCAGCCCTTATAATTCACTCATCCGCGTGCGCCATAGCCCTTGGAGCCACGATGGAGAGCGATTTTTTATTAATAACTAGTTTAGTCTGGCAAGCCCGGAGTGAGGAGAGTTGAAAGCATGACCACGAAAACAATTGTGATTGGCTGCGATAACGCGGCGGTTGGCCTCAAGCAAGAGCTCATCAAGGTAATGGAGCAGGAAGGAGTGGCTTACGAGGACGTGGGGGTGACGGATACAAGCGATCAGACCTACTATCCCCTTGTCGCTGAAAGGGTATGCCAGGCCATCATCGCCTCGGGCTACCAGAAGGAAGGCATCCTGATTTGCGGGACAGGCCTTGGGATGGCGATAACCGCCAATAAATTCCCGGGCATCCTGGCAGGCGTGTGCCATGACAGTTTTTCCGCGGAGAGGCTGCGCCTTTCCAATGATGGAAATCTATTGTGCATGGGCGCGCGTGTGATTGGTCCGGAGTTGGCTAAGAAGATTCTGCGCGAATGGTTGAGCCTGCAATACAAGCCCGATGGACCATCCCAGCCTAAGGTGGACGCGATGCGCGCGATTGACGAACAGCACCGCAAGTGACGCGGGGTGGCAGCGGCAATTCACTGGCAGTCTGCTGGGCGATTGGCAAGGGCTTGATTGACCGGGGAGCAATTGCCAGGTTTATTGAACATAGCTGCAAAAAACCCGCCGGGGTGAGCCTGAAAGAATGCACCTATTGAAGGGTAATGGAAAAAATGGAATTGGACAAAGCGACGCTTAATCAGGTATTGAAATTTCAACAGGATGAAATTGATGGGTACGAAATCTACAAAAAACTGGCCTTGCTTGTGAAGGACAAGGAAAACAGCGCAATTATTGCCCATATGTCCGCCGACGAGTACAAGCACTACCGCACCTGGCGGCACTACAGTGGCCAGGACCGCAGCCCCAACCGTTTGAAGGTCTCTTTTTTCCTGTTACTCAGCAAGCTCTTTGGCTATACGTTTGGCATCAAGTTATTGGAAAAGACGGAGGACCAGGCCTCGGCAGGTTACGCGCCATACAAAGCCTTCTTCCCTGAGTTGGAGGCTATCATTCGCGAGGAAGATGAGCATGAAGAGTTGCTCGTCGGGATGATTGATGAAGAAAGCGTCAAGTATTCCGGGTCGGTGGTGTTGGGTTTGAATGACGCCCTGGTGGAACTGACGGGCACCCTTGCAGGGTTGACCCTGGCTTTCCAAAACACGCGCATGATTGCCCTGAGCGGGCTCATCACCGGCATTGCCGCGGCGCTCTCCATGGCTGCCTCGGAGTTCCTCTCCATCTCTTCAGAGAAAACTGAAAAGAACCCGGGAAGGGCGGCCCTGTATACCGGCATCACGTACATCATCACGGTTTTCTTGCTTGTTTTACCCTACCTGGTATTTAGAAACTATTACTTCGCGCTGGGTGTGATGTTATTGACCGGGGTCCTGATTATTGCCTTATTCAACTTCTATGTTTCCGTGGTTAGGGAGGAATCATTCCGCAAGCACTTCCTGCGCATGGTCGCGATTAGCCTTGGCGTGGCAGGCTTGAGTTTTGTGATTGGTTACTTCGTACGCAATGTGGTCGGGTTTTAACAGACGCGGTCCCATCAGCACTGGCATTGGCAAAGGACTAACACGCGCAAGT
>JAKOSR010000143.1 GCA_029777225.1 Chloroflexota bacterium | reverse complement strand
TGAGCCATCCTCCAGCGCGCCGGCTAATATCATAGCCAGCGTGGTCTGCCTGGCCGGCCCCGACTAAATTTCCGGCCTCACCAGCAAATCTTCCAGCTTCCGCTTAGGCACATGGTGCACGTCTTCTGCGTCCCGGTAGTAATGGATGCTCTGCCCTTCTCCCAATTCTTCCAACACCACTTTTTCTGCGGGTTTACCCAGTGCCAGGGCCAGCACAATTTCAAAATGCTCCGGCAGGTTGAGCGCGTCGGTTAATTTCTCACGGTTAATCGCGCTCATGATGCAGCCGCCCAGGCCCCGCTCTGCGGCCCCGAGCATCATGCTTTGCGCCGCGATTCCCGCGTCAAGGTCGAACTGCTGCTTGATGCGTGTATCGCCCAGCACTAAAATGTACGCCGCCGGCCGCTCATGCGCCTGCGGCCCTGCCCATCCGGTTAAATGCCCGGCAAAACGCAGGCACGGGAAAATGAGGTCGTTCAATGGCTGTCCATCGGCAACCAGGAATTTCAACCCCTGCAAGTTCGCGGCGCTGGGGGATAACCTTGCCAGGTCCACCAGCTCTAATAGCGTCGCGTACGGTACAGCTTCCGCGGCTACAAACCGTCTGTAACTGCGGCTTTTTCTTACCAGGTCTTCCAACATGTTTCACTCACCTTTCCTCACTCCGCCTCGAGGCCAATACCAGCCCCAACGCGGCCAACAAACACAGCGCCCCCAGGGCGTCGAATAGGATGAATCGTAGAATGGAACCCCTCAAATTGGCATGCTCCAGCGGAATTCGGCTCAGCAACCAGGTTTCACCCCCCAACCCAATCAGTTGCATCAGTACGGCCTCAACCACGGATATCCAATGCCGCCCCGGATGCGCCAGCGCGAAGGCATACGGCACCTGCCACATCACGAAAAGCAGCCCCACCCCCATCACCGCGGCCCGGCCGGGAACCCCCGCCAATTCAAACGCGCCCACGAAGCGCTCAGGTCTAAAAACGAATGGAATGGCGGCTGCCAGGTTGGATACCAGCACCAGCGCGATGAATCCCCTGGCCCACATAATTCCCTTGGGTTTGGCGGACTGGCTGGCATTGTTCATTGCTATCCCCTTAGTGGCTTTCTGAGCTGAGCGGGCCAACCCTGCCATCCCGCACCACCCAGACTTCGTGTTCAGAGAGAAAACGTGGCGTAAACATGTCCTGGTCCGTGGCAGTCAACAGTGCCTGGTCCACTTCGCCAAGCACCGAGAGCAAATCTGCCCGCCTTTGGGGGTCCAGTTCAGCCATGATTTCATCCAGCAGCAACACCGGCCACTCCCCAGTGCGCTCCCTCATCCAGTGCACTTCGGCAAACTTGAGCGAGAGCAAGGCCGTCCGGTTCTGCCCGCGTGAGCCAAAGTCCCCCAAATCCACCCCGTTGCCAAACACTCTGAATTCATCGCGGTGCGGCCCAAGCCCTGTCATCCCGCGGCTGATATCTTCTCGGTAAGCCGCGTGCAGAGCCCGCTGCAGCCCACTTTCTAGCTCGTCGGTGCTCAGCCCTCCCCGGTCATGGCTGGCTTGCACCGGCAGCGCCAGCTGACCCTTCGGGCTGGGCAGCGGTTCGAACGAAGGCTGGTACCCCAGCCGTAAAACCTCCGCGTCCCGGGTCAGCTTCAGGTGGATGGGCCTGGCCAGCGCCTCCAATTCCTGCAACACGTGGATCCTGGCCCGCATGATATTCGCCCCATGGCCGGCCAGCATGCCATCCCAGGGCTCCAGCTGCCTCACGTCGCCGCCCCGTTCCCCCAAAATCTTCAGTAGCGCGTTGCGTTGCGTGAGCGCCTTGTTGTAGTCATTCAAATGGCGTGAATACCCCGGCTCCACCTGCGAGAGGATTTCATCCAAATAGGCGCGCCGGTCTGAGGGTGCCCCCTCCATGATGCGCGCCATCTGCGGTAAAAATGTGACCGCATTAAACTGCCCATACAGGTCACCCAGGCGCTTCTTCACCCCGTCCAGCAGCACTTCCCGCCTAAAGCGCGGGTTAAGTTGGTTGCCGTTGTACTCCAGGATAAGCCGCACCTCAAGCGTGTGCTTACGGTTCTCGCGCACAAACTCCGCCACAATCCGCCCCACCTGGATGGGCTCTGGGGGTAAGTTGAAATTAACCAGCTGTCGCTCGCTGGCAGCATGAAAAGACGAGAAGTTGGCCAAGTAGGCCACTGCCTCCAAAACACTGGTTTTTCCCTGCGCATTGGCCCCCGCGAGTAAAATTACCCGCCTCGGAAGCTCAACATCCAGGCGGGAAAATATGCGAAAATTCGTCAGGGAAAGCCGAGTCAGGTACATCAGTCTCGCAGGGTTGCCATCTCTTCCGGGCTGGGCTGGTAAACGTTCTCAGCCCTGTCAATATACAGCACCCCGTCCAGGTGGTCCATCTCATGTTGGAAAATCCGCGCCAGCCACCCCTCGGCCTTGATTTTGCTGGGTTTGCCAAAGCGATTGAGCGCCTTCACGGTCACCGCCTCGTAACGCTCCACCTCCCCCACCAGCCCGGGCACCGAAAGGCAGCCCTCAATGTCGGTGACGGTTTCCTCGGAGTGCTTGACGATTTCAGGGTTCACCAAAACATACGTCTTGGGCTTCGCGTTCTCGTCCTCGTCTTCGCTATACTCCACCACCACCAACCGGATGGATTGCCCAATCTGCGGCGCGGCCAGGCCCACACCGGGCGCCGCGCGCATGGTCTCAAACATGTCGTTGACCAAATCCTGGAATTCCTTGTCAAACTTCGTGACGGGCTTTGCCTTCAGCCGCAGCGAGGGCTCAGGAAAGGTCACAATATCCAATACTGCCATACTTGCTCCTAAGAATTCAATAGCGCTATTCTACCTTAGGGGAGGGTCGAATTCAACTTGTGGGTTGTATCCGTGGCAGCAGCCTGGGCCTGGGTCTCTTCCTGGAAGATTTTGAACCACTGCGCCACCCGCTCGCGTTCCTGGCTGGTCAGCAGCTGCTGCTTCTCCTCGTTGCGCGCCCCCATCCTGGCGAAAATATCCTGCTGCACCACGGAGGGTTGATAGACCTCGTTGAAGGTCAGCTGCGTGTTCCCAACCGAGATGTACACGGTCCCAAAGTTGCAAAGCATCGGGATGAGCCCGCGCCTTTCATACTCGATGCTCAGGATGTTATCCAGCGAGGCCGAGCGTTTGGACTCCCGCCCGAAGGGTTTCCGGTCGATGTCTACCACCTGGTTGGGCGTAAGCTGGAACACGTCGTTGTGCCAGTCCACGTACACGTACAACAGGGTCAAAATGAAGACAATCATCAAAAAAACGCCCAGCACAAAGCCCATGGCGTAGTTGATGCGCGTGATATAGTGCGTGACCAACGCCACGGTGAACGCCGCCGAGAGCATCAGCCCCAGCCACGCTCCAATGGCGTTGCGTAGCAGCACAAACCAGTGCTTACGGTAGGTAATGGTCCCGCCGGCTTCGAAGCGGACCTTGAAGAAATCGGAAAACAGCCAGTCAAAAAAGGAGGGCTCCACCGGCGTTTCCGCCTTAAAGGCCTCCGCCGTGGCCCTTGCCTCCACGCGCATTTCCTCCGTGCTCACGTCCCCGATGTCCTTGCCAAACTTGCGCCTCAGCGCGCTGCGAATTTCCTTCGCGTCCAGGTCCAGGTCCACCTGCTTGCCCCGCGCCCAATAAGCTTCAACTAGCTTGCCAATCGCCCGCGCGTGTGCCACCCGTTCAAAGCGGATATCGCCGATGTAGGTGCGCACCACCACATCCGAATAGCCCAAAAACACACCCAGTTGCGTGGTCTTGATGCCCACCGAGAGCAACGTGCCCAGCGGCGCTTCCTGCCGGCTGTCATACAGGCCGGAAACGCGTTCCACCCACACCATGCGCTTGTTGGTAATCAGGTAAAAATCATTGGCCCAGTTGTTGATGTTCCAGGCCAGCCATGCCAGGCTGAGGAGGAAGCCGCTCAGCAGCACAATCATCGCGAAAATGGAGCTCACGGCCAACAGCCAGTTGGCGGTAAAAATGACCCCAAGGAAGAACAGCAGCGGGATGAGCGCCTTACCAAGCAAAAAGACGGGATGCTTGCGCGTCATCACGTTCACACGCTCGTCCGGTTCCAGCCAGGGCATCGGCACCCGCCGGATGAGTTCCTGGCTTCCCAGCATCACCTGGTTGGTCTCCCGAAAGCGCGGGTTGGCCAGCAGCAACTCTCTGATTTGAGCATTATCCAGAAATAATAACCGAGCGCTTGTTTGGGCTGTCGCTGTCGCTTCGCGCGTCGCCAGGTTGCGCAGGGCTTCATTCCCAACAATCGCCGCCCGACGGCAGAGGCTTTGCTGCCCGCTACCCTTCTCTACCAGCGCCAGGCTACCGCTTTCCACCAGGTACACTCCCGTGGTCGGTTCGCCAGCCTGGTAAAGCCACTCGCCCTCTTCCAACTCAATCGGCACCAAGGATTCCCCCAGACGTTCCAATTCCTGCGCTGTCAGGCTGCTAAATAGCGGCACTTCGCGCAGGAGGTCCGTCAGGGGGTTGGATGTGATGGTCATGGCTTAAGTATAAAGCAAGAGCGGCCAGATGGAGGGGGAAAAGCAAGCAAGGATATGGGGTCGCCTGGAAAAGCGGGCAACATAACGCATGACCCAGATTACC
>JAKOSR010000142.1 GCA_029777225.1 Chloroflexota bacterium | reverse complement strand
GCATGGCTGCCTGGGGTGGGGGAGAAACCTTTCAGCATCGCGGGCAACCACCCGCTTGCTCTCACCGTGGCGGACGTCGGTCCTTTGAGCCACGCGCTCTGCAGCCTGGAGCCAGGAGCTGACGTGTGGGCGCGCGGGCCATTGGGACACGGGTTTGAACCGCTTGGACGCCGGCATTTGCTGGTGGGGGGCGGGTATGGGGCCGCGCCGCTTGCTTTTTTGGCTGGCCAGCTGCTCGTGCTGGGCGGGGAGGTGACCGTCTGCCTGGGCGCGCGTTGTGCCGCTGAGCTGCTGCTCGTGCGCAGCCTGCAAGCCATGGGCTGCCGGGTGTGGACGGCGACGGAGGATGGCTCCGCGGGGCGCCAGGGGCTTGTGTTGGAGCCGGCGCGTGAGGCGCTGCTGGAGGGCGTGGATTGCGTGTATGCCTGTGGCCCAACCGGCATGCTACTGGCCGTGGCGCGCGCCGCGCGGGAGGCTGGGGTGCCTGCCCAACTCTCGTTTGAGGCACTCATGCGCTGCGGGGTGGGCTTGTGCGGGTCCTGCGAGCTGCCAGAAGCGCTGTGCGCGGAGGTCGGGCTGCTACCGGGCTGGCTCGTCTGCCACGATGGGCCGGTGGCGCGGCTGGATATTTGAAAATCCATAAATTCTGAATAAACCATCTTGCTCAGGGCTGAAAGCACGGCGATTTGATAGCCGCGGAGGAAGGTGTACAAGTTTGGCTGGCTGCGGCTGGCAATGTGGGCGCGCCGTCACGTATAATTCAGCGCAGTAAATCAACGATAACGAGGTTCCAATGAGCAAAACCAACCAGCGCCAAACCAGCAACCAGAAGAAGCCCACGGCCGGCCCGAAGGGGAAGCAAAGCCAGCCCGCAAAGCCGCGCCCCGCGTTGACCTGGGTTTGGATTGCCCTGGCCGTTTTGGCGGTGGTATCGGTTTGGTGGTTCACGCGCCCCGATAATCCCGGGCAAAGCGTCAGCCTGCCCCGCGAGGTGAGCGTGGCCGAGGCTGCCGCGCTGCGCGACGAGGGTGCCTTTGTGCTGGATGTGCGTGAGCTGAGCGAGTGGACCGCGGGGCACATCCCCGGCGCCACGCTCATCCCCCTGGGCGAGCTCAGCAGCCGGCTGGCGGAAGTGCCGGCCAACGTCAAAGTGGTGGTGGTGTGCCGCTCGGGCAACCGCAGCGCCCAGGGGCGGGACATCCTGCTGCAGGCCGGGTATGAGACCGTCACGAGCATGGCCGGGGGGATGAACGAATGGACGGCCGGCGGCTACCCGACGGTCACCGGGCCGTAAAAGGTTTTGATCCAACCCGAAGGCGGGATACGATCCTCCCTGGCAAGCACCAAAGGGGTTGTTTTTTGCATTCGCAAGCAGAATATAGCCTGTGAATTTCCTGCGGGCTGTGCAGCCATCTCCCCAACCTTACACCCTCTCCTGGCAACCTCAACAACCCGATTACAATTGCCCTGTACCGCCGGCACCCACGCCGGCCGCCTGAAAGGGGCAAATCATGCGACACACACCCTCACACCCCGCACGCCTGGCCTTAATCCTCCTGGCAGCCCTGCTGTTCCTCTCGGCGGGCAAAACCTCCGCGCAAACCCCCACACGCGTGATGGTGGACCCACCCCTCAGCAGCGTTCAACCCGGGCAGAGCTTCACGGTCAAGGTGATGGTCGAAAACGTATCGGACCTGTGGGCCTACGACCTCAAGCTGAGTTTCCCGCCCTCCCTGCTGCAGGTCACCGCCATGCGCAACGGCGGCTTTTTGGACGCTGGCATGTTGCTGGGGCCGACCCTCGATAACGAGGCCGGCACTGCCCAATTAGTGAACACCCAAATGAGCGGCAGCCTGCCAAAAAGCGGTTCCGGCACGCTGGTGGAGCTGGATTTCACCGCCCGTGCTGCCTTGGGGGAAGGCGCGCTTACCATCCTCACAGGGGACCTGGTGGATGCGACCGACTATTTGCTTATCCCAGTGGAACTGGATCACGGGGCCGTGCGCGTGTGCGATGGCGCTGTCTGCGCGCGCGTTTTCCTGCCGCTGGTGACGCGTTAGATTGGAGCGCCCCTATTTATTCACAGGTCTTTATTGAAAGCCCCCAAACCCGTTTGCGCGTAGCCATATAGTAGTTACTTCCTTTTTTCATATTCCCAATGCCGATTTTACTTTTCCTGCCCCCGATTTGTGAATTATCGCGCGATTCGCCTTGAATCCCCACAACAATTTCAGATTCCATATATAATGGTAATCACCATGCCAAGGATATCGGTGAAGCGGGGAATGGTCTCTCACCCAAAGGAACGAATCGGGGGAATTCGCCGTGCCTGCTTCCAGGCAATTTTGTCTTTCGATATGAGTCAAAAGGAGGGCTTATCGAAGTAGGATCCAGGAGAAGCTAAACGCCCTTATGAGGGGCAGGGGATCTGTTTGGGGAACAGCAACAGTTTTTACATTCCTCGGGGGATTCCCGGAACAAATGATTAAACGAGGGAACAATCATTCATTTTTAACGGAGGAGAATCAATGAACAAAAGTTATATTAAGGTTTTAGGCCTGCTCCTGGTGGTGGGGCTGCTCTTTGCAGTCGCACCGACTATGCAGGCGCAGGCGCAGACTACTGTTAGCACCTGGGATGGTACTTATCCAACTGAAAGGCCTATAGGAATGGTTGCCCCTGATGCTGGCGTGCAGCTGGTCAACACGGCTGAGGAATTTGCCTGGTTGGCAAGCCAGACGAATATGTTCGTCGGGGGCGTGACCACGGTCAAACTCAACGTGGATATTGACTTAGCCCACTATGCTTGGATACCGTCAAACGCACTTGGCGGTGGAGCGACGAATACTTTTGATGGTAATGGGCACACAATATCAGGATTAAATGTGTCT
>JAKOSR010000141.1 GCA_029777225.1 Chloroflexota bacterium | reverse complement strand
GGCGGCTTCTTTCTTGGTTTCCTCGGTCCGGCGGTCGTAGCGGCGGGTGGTATCCGTGCTGGCATGGCCGGCAATGGCGGAGACGGTCAGAACGTCCACGTGCGCCGCGAGCAGGTCGGTGATGGAGGTGCGGCGCAGGTCGTGCGGGGTCAGCGGACTGACGCCGGCAGCCTGTTGGGCGCGCTTCAGCAGGAAGTAAACTGCCTGAGACGAGAGCCGGCGGGGAATAACCTTGCCGGATTTGGAGACAGGCGTGAAAAGCGGGCCGAGCTGCCGGCCGCGAACCTCCATCCATGCCAGCAGCGCTTGCAGGGCGTCCGTGGAGAGATAAACCAGGCGTTTTTTGCTGCCCTTACCCAAAACGCGTAGCTGGGCTTCGTCAACGAAGACATCCGCGAGGTTGAGGTCCACGATTTCCTGCCGGCGGATGGCGGCCGCGTAGAGCACGGTGATGATGGCCGTGTCGCGGATGCCGAGCTTGGGGTTTGTGGGGTTGGAGAGGCAGGCCTGGACCAGGGCTTCCAGCTCGGTCATCTTGAGCGAACGGCCACGCGGGATGGTTTCGGTGCGCAGGCTCTTCACGCCGGCCGCGCGGTAGTAGTCGTTGTGGTCGGCAAACAGGCCAAGGTTGTAGGCTTCGCGAAGCACGCGGCGCAGGGCGACCAGATGCTTGTTAACAGAGGACTTTGTGTAGCCAATTTCGATCATGTAAGCCGCCAGGCCACTGGTGTGGTCATAGCGTAAATTTTGCCAGGGGAATTTCTCCGCGTTGGTCAGCTTGCCATCCGAGAAGATGAGCGCCAGATTGTTCAGGGCGGCACGTTGGGTGCGGCGGCCAGCGGGGCTGAGCGCGTTGAGATAGGCCGTCGCCGGGGAAGGCTGGTCAGCAGCTGGGGCCGGCTCAAGGCTGGGGAGGGTGAGGGCGGAGCGGGTTGGTTTCTTTGGCATTGCAGGCCTGGTTTTTCGTTATTCTCATAAGTAATTATACCCGGGGTGATTGATACCTGATATTTGGATTAATGCCACAGCTTGCGCGGCGCTGCGCGAGGCGCGTGTTCCAAACCAAGCCTTGTGTGAAAACCCCAGGTCAACTCCCACGAGCAATTCAATAATTGGCCGATTTTTCGATGTTTGCGCGCGTTTAGGATATTTATATTACATCATTTTCATGCCAATTTCGTGGTCTATTTTTAACAGCGGGCGCTACAGCGCGCTCAATCCAGCGGATTTCCCGTATGGTGTGAACGTTTCTCCACCTGGAGACCTGACCAGGCTGGGCTGCGTGATTCAACGGGGAAAAATCGCTTTATTACTATCGAGAAGTATTATTCTCATAAGTAATAGTAAGGAACCGCAAAGCCTGGGCCAAAGCCCCCTTTTTTAAACCTGGACTCCTTTTCCTTGTTCTCAAAAAAAGGAGCGCCTTACGGCGCTCCCATTCAATTTTACTTCAGGCTAATTGCCAGCCATCATCAATTCCACGTCTTCCACTGGTGCGCTAATGGGCTTGAGATCATACGCGCTGACCAGCACGTTGACCACGTCCGGCGAGAGGAAGGCTGGCAGGGTTGGTCCAAGCCGGATTTTCTTTACACCGAGGCTGAGCAGTGCCAGCAGCACAATGACCGCTTTTTGCTCGTACCAGGCAATGTCAAAGGAAAGCGGAAGTTCGTTCACGCCCACACCAAACGCTTCCGCCAGCGCGGAGGCAATCACGATGAGCGAGTAAGAGTCATTGCATTGACCGGCGTCGAGCACGCGCGGGATGCCACCAATCTCACCCAGGTTAAGCTTGTTATAGCGGTACTTGGCGCAGCCGGCCGTGAGGATGACCGTATCCTGTGGCAGGTTGCGGGCGACCTCGGTGAAGTAAGCGCGTTCTTTTTGGCGACCATCGCAGCCCCCCATCACCACGAAGCGTTTGATGGCGCCGCTCTTGACGGCCTCAATCACCTTGTCCGCTACGGATAGAACCGTCGCGTGGGCGAAGCCGATCGGAATGGTGCCACTTTCCAGCTCGCGGGGGTCAGCGCCGGCCTTGGCCGCGGCGATGACCGCGGAAAAGTCCTTCTGCTGTCCGGGCTCACGATCCTGGATGTGGGGCACGCCAGGATAGCCAGCCATGCCGGTGGTGAAAATGCGCCCGCGGTAGGAGTCACGTACGGGGGTGATGCAGTTGGTGGTCATCAGGATGGCGCCGCCGAAGGCTTCAAATTCCTGGGCTTGCTGCCACCAGGCATTGCCATAGTTGCCGGCCAGGTGCGGGTATTTCTTCAGCCCCGGATAAGCGTTGGTGGGAAGCATTTCGCCATGGGTGTATACGTTCACGCCGGTGCCAGCGGTCTGCTGGAGGAGCTCATCAAGATCCACCAGGTCGTGCCCGCTGACCAGGATGCCAGGGCCGGGGCGCACACCGAGGTTCACCTGGGTGGGTTCAGGGTTGCCATAGCGGGCGGTGTTGGAAGAATCCAACAGGCGCATGGACTTGAGCCCAAACTCACCGGTCTTTTGGACCAGCGCGAGCATGTCCTCGAGGGTGGCCCTGGCGTGGGTGGTGACTTCCAGGGCTTCCTGCATGAAAGCGAGCACGGTTTCGTCCTGTCCGCCGGCCACATAGGCATGGTCGGTATAGGCGGCCATACCCTTCAGGCCGTAAATAACCAGTTCGCGCAAGGAGCGGATGTTCGGGTCGAGGGTTTCGTCGGCCATGACGCCCACTTCACGGGCTTTGGCCAGCAGGGTTTCCAGCGAGTAATCCACGGGGTGCCAGCCGGCCCAGTCCGGACCGCTACCAGTGCAATTGGAGCTGTGCAGCTCGTTGCAACGGCCCTGGGCGCGCCCGCGTAGCGCGTCACGCAGGGTGATGGCCTTTTCAATCAGCGCGACAAAACGCTGGCTGTCGAAATTGGCGTTCGTAATGGTGGCAAACAGGGCCTGGGCGACAAACAGGTCGGTTTCCGCGTCAACCACACCCATCCCGCGCCCGCGGGTACCCCAAAATGAGATGCCCTTGAGCAGATAGATTAGCAGGTCCTGCAAGTTGGAAACTTCTGCGGGTTTTCCACAGACCCCTCCCCTACGGGTGCAGCCCTTGTTCTGAAGGGTTTCCTGGCACTGGTAACAAAACATTTCTGGCATATTCAAAACTCCTGTCGTGATAGCGATAATGAATTCCACACAATTATAGTAGGATTATCAATTCTTGAAACCACGAAGTTGGCTGCTGGCCCACCAACCACTTCGGCCCTCTCCCCCACCCCGCCCAAAAAACCAAGTTCCATAATTCAAAAATTGAATATAGAAGGTATGGGCTGCTTGTGCCTTTAAGGAAAACAAGGCGGAGGTTTTCTCTCCGCCTTGTCGATTGATTAAATATTTAACGACCCACGCCCACCAGGTTAAAGCCAAGGGCTTCCAGCTTTTCGCGATCGAGGAAATTGCGCCCGTCCACGAGCGGCACCGGCGGAATGCTTTCCCAGGGCAGGTCGCGGTACATCGGCCAGCCGGTCACAAGCACAATTGCCTCCGCGCCATCCAGGCATTCTTCCACATCCTGGCAGAAGGTGACGCCCAAGTCCGCGTATTGACGGCGGGCGTTATCCAAGGCAACCGGGTCGTGCGCGCGCACCATCGCTCCGCGCTGCAAGAGCAACCTGGCGATGTCGATGGAAGGCGCGTCACGAAGGTCGTCCGTATCAGCCTTGAAACTAAAGCCCAACAGGGCGACTCGGCGGCCTTTGAGGATCTTGAGCGCGTCTTGCAAGACGTCCACCACCCAAACCCGTTGCTGGTAGTTCACATCGCGCGCGGCCTGGACGATGGGCATCTCCAGCTTGTATTCACGGGCGGTGGCTACCAGGGCGGCGGTGTCTTTGCCAAAACAGGAACCACCCCAGCCGATTCCAGCCTCCAAAAAGCGCGATCCAATGCGCTTGTCCAGGCCAATGCCACGGGCTACCTGGGTGACATCTGCGCCGACTTTTTGCGCCAGGTGCGCGATTTCGTTGATGTAGGAGATCTTGAGAGCCAGGAAGGAGTTGGCGGCGTATTTGATCATTTCCGCGGAGGTCAGATCGCACACGACCAACGGAACGCTGCCCACGTCAGCCGGCCTGGGAAGGCCGGGGGGCGCGACGAAATCCTGGCGCGTGAGAGGACCAAAGAGCTCCTTAAGCTGCTCAACCCCCCTGCCGTTTTCCGAACCGATGACAATCCGGTCAGGATAAAAGGAGTCATGCAAAGCCATGCCCTGTTTGAGGAATTCCGGGTTGGAAACAACCGCGAAATTATCCGACTTGACCTGGTGCGTTTTCTCATAGGTTTCCCGGATGATGGCTGCCACCCAGTTGCCTGAGCCGATGGGCACGGTGGATTTATTGACCACAACGGTAAAGCGGCTATCCAGGTGTTTGGCAATGGCTTCGCTAGCCTGGCGAACATACTCCAGATTGGCGCTGCCATCCGGCAGTGAAGGCGTGCCCACCGCGATGAAGATGACATCCGTTTCAGGGATGCCTGCCGCAGCGTAATCATCAGTGAAGCGCAGGTTTTCCTTCACCAGGGGCAAAAGCTCGTCCAGGTGCGGTTCATAGAAGGGTGTGATACCCGCTTTGAGCTGGCGGATTTTCTCCGCGTTCACGTCCACGCACGTTACTTCATTGCCCAGGTAAGCCAGCACGACCCCTGTATTCAACCCAACATAACCAGTCCCGATGATAAGTATGTTCATTGATTATCCTTCCCTGTCCGCGGTTTGTTTCGGTTAAGATTTTACCGCAACTGTCGAATTTCAGAGCGCTGAGTGCGGGTTTAGGGATGGAGGTAAAAAGCCCTCGGGATTGCGCCATACCCATACCAAATTTACCCCAACAAAAGAGGTGGGGTTTCGGTCTGTCCATGTCAACAATATGGTTCGCGCTGTTGTTTTCTCTGTTTTCCGGTTACCTGGCCGTCATCGGCAAGAACACCTTGTACATCGCGGGCAAGCCTCCCCAATAACCAGCTCGCAAGCTAAGGCCAGAACCGTAGGACACGCCGATGATGGGCTGGCCAATGGTCCCATTCAACACCACCTCACCCCCTACAGCCCTGTCCCCACCTGCGGCGATAACCCGCCAGTCGATTGAAACACCTTCCGCCGCCAGAACAACCCCAGCTAATCCCAGCAATCCCATTGTCAGCAGGAGGAGCATCAGCGCTTTTTGCCAGGCTCCTAAGCCCATCTTTAGAGGTTTCATGGCTCACCTTCCGCGGGTCTTTCAGGTGTCTGCCCAACCCGTGTCGCGACGTCCACGGCAGGCAGACGCACGCTTTCGGCGTCAATGGGCTTGGCTACAATGCGGTAGCTGAAGGGTATGTTGGACTTTCCCCCGTCTTGCTCCCGCACTTCGAAGGTCGTGGCTGTCAGGTTTGTAACGTAGAGCCCCTGGCTATCGCCTTCCGGGGTTAGGAATACATGGTACTCCGCGGCCAGATTAGCCAGACCGGCAAAGTCCGGGGAGATGACGACCATGACCGCACCGTTCTCCAGGGTCGCCCGACCGAAATCTTCCAGCCATTCTTCGGTAGCCTGCAGGCCAATGGTTGCGTGTGTGGTACCATCCAATCGGCTCGTGGAAAAGACCCCGTAGGTTCCGTTTGCGTAGACATTACCCGCAAGATCCACGTAAAACTCCAGTGTGCCCCCTGGAAAGTCACCACTGAAGCCTTCAAACAAGCGTCCACCATAACTCCAGGCCCCTACCCCAGTCCCGGTAAAATAGGCATGGCCTGCCAGCCCATATCCTCTGTTTGAGGTGCCATCAGAATCGTCACGCGCGTATACACCGGCTGTGCTTGCAGTCGTCGTATTGGCGTCAGAATGGAAATATCCCGCTAATCCAGAAGTGGAGGCCGTGTAGGCGTAAACCGCAGTTGCATTCCCGGAAGTTGATCCATTCCTAAAATATCCAGCATATCCCGATGAAGAAGCCGCCTGTCCATAGACGCCAAATCCAAGTCCGCTGGCCAATGTCGATCCACCGTACACGCCTTTTCCTGAAGTGGTGTCGCTTATTCCATTAACGCCAACAGACGAGCCGGATCCCGAAAGCCCTATGGTCCCACCCGTCAGAGTAAGCCCTGTACCGCTACCTGTCCATGTTTGCCCCCAGTGGTCATGCGTGCTGGTGGCAAAGCTGCCAGCATGAATGCCATCCAGCGTGTTGGAGTCCTCCGCCTGTAAGGCGTACGGCACGGAGGCCACGCGTTGATCCGGGGTAAGCTGCGTGAAGGTGCTATTGTTGGTACTGAACCACACGCGCAGGGAACGACTGGTGCCGCTGAATGCGGTGGCTGGGAGGGTTACCATATGGGTGATCGAAGTATCACCCAAAAGCACATTGAATAGCCCATTGCTTATAGACAGAGCGACCGCGGTTGCCGGCTGGCCGCTGGCTGTGCCGTCATTGGTCCAAAAAGTTGTGGCACCATCGGTCAGCGCAAATTTGAAATAGCCCGTACCGGTGAATGGCACGCCATTGACGACTACCTGCCCCTGGTAGCTCACCACCTGTGGTCCGCCTGCTTGTGGGACATCCTGGCGTGACTGGTCGGCGTTCGCCGTGCTGATGGCACCCGAGCACAGTGCCATCACGAGGGCGAGGGTAACAAAAGTAAGAATACGACGACGATTCATGATTAGCCTCCTGTT
>JAKOSR010000019.1 GCA_029777225.1 Chloroflexota bacterium | reverse complement strand
TATCTCCCAGGATGACCTCGCGCAGATTGACACCCAGGCTTTGCTGGCCGAGGAATTGGGCATCAGCACGGATGAACTCACAGCCGCTGTTGCCAGCGCGAAACAGGCAGAACTGGACGCCATGGTTGCCGAAGGCACTCTGACCCAGGAAGAAGCTGACCTAATTGCCGCGCAGCAGGCTTTGGGCGCCTCAACCTCCTTTGGCGATGACGTGAAGGCTGGCATCAAGACCGCCCTGGAAAACGCTGTTGCGGCGGGCACCATTACCCAGGCCCAGTACGAAGCCATTTGGGCGAAAGTGGAAAGCGCGAATTTTGGCAACTTCCTGCCCGGTTTTGGCCGTGGAATGCCTGGCATGATGGGCGAAGGCAGAATGGGCCGTTTCGGCGGCATGATGGGCGGCGGGCACGGACGGGGCGGTTTTGGCAACGCTCCTGATACTGACGACGACGCGGGCACCGATACGGGTAACTAATTCAGATTAACCTATTCCGGGGCGGCGAGAGCCGCCCCAATTCTTTTTCGCGGTTATGGGGGTGGAGATACCCGCGCAAAAAGGATACTCCCGCAGGATGGGCGACGTGCAAAGCTCAGGCTCCCACAACAGACGATCCTGGTTCACTCTGGGGAAGACTGGCCTGAAGGAGGGATTATCAGGCGCGGTTTGGAAGGGATGGCGAGTGGTATACTTTCGCGCAGGATGGAAACCATGGACAAACAAAAGAGAAATGTCATCATCTTTATCATCATCGCGGTTCTGCTGGTCTGCCTGGTGGGGGCAGCCCTGCTTGTTGGGGCGGGCGTATTCCTATACCGGCGATACGCGACCCAGGCCCAAACCCAGACAGTAGTTTCCACGGCCAGCCCGGTTGAACCAGGCAGCCAGTTGGAAACTGAGATGAACCAGATTGAAGCGCAAGTGAGCCAGGAGCGCGGGCTTAGCCTGCCTGGGCCGATCGAACGCGACTTTTTGACATCTGACCAATTGGCACAGACCGTTTCGGAGGAATTCTTCAAAGATTACACGCCAGAAGAAGCCGTCCAGGACGCGCGCAGCCTCTACCTGCTGGGCCTGCTGCCGAAGGATTTTGACCTGCTGACGTTTTATAAGCAACTCTACAGCGAACAAATTGCCGGGTACTACGATAATGAAGAGCAGGCCATGTACGTTGTGAGCGACAGCGCGTTTTCGGGGGTGGAACGCAGTACATATGCGCACGAATTTATCCACGCCCTGCAGGACGCGACCTTTGATTTTGAAAATGGCATGCGTTACTCTGACGAGGAATGCAAGCACGATAGCGAACGGTGCGCCGCGCTGCAAGCCGTGATTGAGGGCGACGCGGTGGTGGGTGAAAACACCTGGCTCACAAATGACGCCACCCAGCAGGACATCATTGACCTGCAGAAGTTTTACAGCAATTATCAAAGCCCTGTTTTTGATGCCGCGCCGGACTTCATGCAACAGGATATGAGCTTTCCTTACCAGCAGGGGGCGGAATTCGTCCAAACCCTGTACGACCAGGGAGGCTACGAGTCGGTGAACCGCGCTTTTCTGGAACAGCAACCTGCTTCAACCGAACAAATTTTGCACCCCGCGCGCTATCCCAATGACAAGCCCATGCAGGTGGAGCTGCCCGATCTGGTCGATGCGCTCGGAAGCGGCTGGTCCGAGATGGAAAAAGACGTGATTGGCGAGTGGTACACCTATCTCATCCTGGGGCATGGGGACCAGAGCAACTGGCGGATGCAGGACAGCCTGGCAAAGGCCGCGGCCGAGGGCTGGGGCGGGGATGCCTATACCATTCTCAGCAACGACCGGACTGGGGAATATGCGTTTGCCTGCCGTTATGTTTGGGATTCCACGGTGGAGTCGAACGAGGCCTTCCAGGCCTTTGACCAATACCTCACCCTGCGGTTTGGGAAGGTGGACAAACTTGGCATGCGTTCTGCCAACGGGCTTTACAGCATCGCAACTCAGAACGATGATGGCTCAATCACCTGGCTGGTGGCCGAAACGCCTGATACATTGCTAACATTGAGCGGTGCTTTCGGGCAGTAAGGCAGGCGCGCATGAGGAGGGAGAAGGACCATATTAGGGCAGCGCTGGACCGGTCACGCGTGCGGGCGGTGCTCTTTGATGTGGATGGGACCCTCTCCGATAGCGATGACCGCATGGTCGACACCATCCGGGGCTGGATTGAGCCACTGCGCGGGATTTTCGGCGAGGAAAAGCTGCACCGTTTCGCGCGGTGGGTGGTAAAAAAGGGTGAAGGGCCGGGCAACTTTGTGCTGGAAACCGCGGACAGGCTGGGAATTGACCCACTCTTTGCCAAGTTCCTGGACAAACGCGCCCGCGCGGACGAACCGATGGCTTCCATCCTGGATTACCCGGTGATTCAAGGTGTTCACGACATGCTGGCGAGGTTGAGCGGACAATATGAACTGGGGGTGGTATCCGCGCGGAACGAACTCACCACCCGCTTGTTTTTAAGGCTGAACGCGCTGGAAAAGTACTTCCCCGTGGTGGTCACCTCGCAAACCTGCACACACACCAAGCCTTTCCCCGATCCGCTGTACTTCGCGGCCAAACAATTGGGGGTGAAGGTGAACGAGTGTTTGATGGTGGGGGATACGGTGATTGACGTGCGCGCCGCGCTGGCGGCCAAGTCGCAATCGGTTTCGGTGCTATGTGGATTTGGGACTGAAGCCGAGCTCATCAAGGCCGGGACGCACGCTCTCCTGAAAAGCACGGGCGATTTGGCCGACTTGCTGATGGGCGGGAGCGCGTAGGGCAATTTTCAATATTCAGCAAAAATCAGAAGGCGCTTTAGGGGAAACTTGACGCACAGACAGCGGCTGTTTTGCTGCCGATAACTTTCTGTTCGCGTTATGAGAGTGGTTGGGCGGAGGTTTGCTCCGCGTCGGTCTTTAGCCGGCCACCGGGGAGCTGGTCATCCAGGGTGGCGACGTGCCTGTTCAGGAAGCCAAACACTCCGATGAGGAGGCACATCGCGCCCGCGACCAGGTACCAAGCCTGGATGCCGAGGCGATCGGCGATAGGCGCGGCGAAAAGCATGCCGATTGGCGCGGCGGCGGTGGAGAGACTGCCCGTGATGGTGAAGATGCGCCCCTGCATTTCAGGCGGGATAAGGGTTTGCATCAGCGCGCCGAGGGGACCATTGGCCAGGGCGTTGGTCAGGCCAACCAGTCCGAGGAAGATGAGCGCAGTCCAGAAAGCCTGTTGGTTGACGAGGCCAAGGAAGATGATTCCGACGCCCATACCCAGGATGCCTGCCAGGGAGGTGCTGATTTTGCGCCTGAAACCGCCCCAAACCCCCAGCAGCAACCCGCCGGCCACCACACCGATACCAAAGGCGGAATCGGTCCATGCCAGTTCCCTGGCGCCCAGCCCGAAATGCTTGGTGACCAGAAGGGGTAGCAGGGTGAACGCAGGTGTGGCCAGCATGTTTATCAGGCTGGCGCTAATCATCAACATCAGGATGCCGGGCCAGCCGGCTACATAACGTAAGCCGGTTCTGACATCCGTGAGGATTTGCCTGGGGGTGGTGGCGCTGGCCTGGTCATCACGCGCTGGCTGAGGGACTGTGACCAGGAACAGCAGGAGGGCAATGGCGAGCGCGGCCGTCACGATATCCACGGCTAAAACCCCCTGCATGGGGAGGACCTCCAGCAGTAGCGCGCCCGCGGGCGGGGAGACAATGTTAATCACACCGTAGAGCGCCTGGTTGATGCCGCTGAGGCGCGAGAAATGCTCCTTGGGCACCATGAGCGAGGTGGAGGCGGACATGGCCGGCCCCTGGAAAGTGCCGCTGAGCGAGCGAATGAAAAGGACAACGTAAATATGCCAGGTCTCAATCCAGCCGCCGGCAAACAGGACCACCAGGCCGAGCGTGGCAAGCGTGACACCCAGGTCGGAGAAAATCATCGTGCGTTTACGGTTCCAGCGGTCCACAAGGGCGCCAGCAAAAGGACCGATGAGCACGCCAGGGATGAGGGCGACGAAGGTGGCAGTGGCGAGCACGCCCGCAGAGCCTGTTTTTTCCGTCAGGTACCAAACCAGTGCAAACTGGACGAGCGCGCTGCCCAAAAGCGAAACCGCCTGGCCTATCCACATGGGCAGGTAATTACGGAGCCATTTTTCAGGCATAACGGGGTTGGCAACAGGCGGGTTGGTTTCCATGGGCGGCTTCCTAAAGAGGCAGGGTTTTCCATTATACCCTTGTCCTTCGCGCAAAACGGTTTCGGGGCCTGGAAAACGGCTTGTTTTGATGACGCGGTGCTGGACCCTATGGCAAGCAAGTTGTGATCCATGCCAACCGGCTGTCTGCCTAATCAAAAATTCATGCCATCTAAACCTAATCTAAATGATTGGCACGTAGAATTTTGACAAGAAACGATAAGGAGCAACAATGAAGACAATCTTGAAGAAATTACTGGTCATCTCGGGCATCCTGGCTTTTATGTCCGCGGCCCTCATCTCAACACCCATACAGGCAGCTTATGATGCCGGGCAGCGCGGACCGGGCAACGGTCAGGTTGGGAATGGAAACCGTGGCGTGACCCCAGGCTACCAATACACTGCCCAGAACCCCCTGACGGAAATTGAGGCGGCTGGTTTGCAGAACGCCATCCGCGAGGAATATGTGGCTCTCAACACCTACCAGGCCGTGCTGGATGAGCTCGGACAGGTCTACCCGTTCTCCCGCATAGTACTTTCGGAAGCGCAGCATGTGGCCGCGCTCACGCGTGTGGCAGAGCGGTACGGCGTGGCTGTGCCAATAAACAATGGAGAGGTATTTCCATACACGTACGCCAGTTTGAGCGAGGCCTGCCAGATGGGTGTGGCATTGGAGACAGACGACGCAGCTTTGTACGACGAACTGCTGGCAGATGTTACCAACCCCGCGTTAATCCGGGTGTACACCCAACTGCAGGCTGCTTCATTAAACAACCACCTGGTTGCCTTTGAGAACTGCAAATAAGCCAAATATAGTAACAACAAGAGCCCCAATTTAGGGCTCCTGTTGTTTTAACCACGAGGAGACTGCATGACCATCGCCACAAAACTCGCCAAAAAGCGCCGTTCGAAAACCAATATTTACCGGCCTTATGTACAGGCATTCTTTTTTGTCCTCATCGCGTTTATCTCGATCAACCACAGCCTTGCAGAGGCAGGCAAAGGGATTAGCTGGCTTTCGTCTGCCTCCCTGCATGCCCTATGTCCTTTTGGCGGAGTCGTCACGCTGTACCAATTCTTCACTTCGGGCACGCTGGTACAGAAAGTCCATGACTCCTCGCTGGTGTTGATGGTCATCGGTTTTGTGATGGCAATCATCGCGGGACCCATTTTTTGTGGCTGGGTGTGTCCAATGGGCACCTTCCAGGAGTGGATTGGCAAGCTGGGGAAAAGAATTTTCGGGAAAAGATACAACCACATGGTCCCGGAAAAGTGGGATAAGCGGCTGCGCTACCTGCGATACCTGGTGGCCATTTGGGTGGTGTATATGACCGCGCGCTCGCTGAGCCTGGTGTTCGCGAACGTGGACCCATACTTCGCGCTGTTCAATTTTTGGTCAAGCGAAGTCGCGCTGGGTGGGCTTGTGGTGCTGGGCGTGACGATGTTGCTCTCCCTGGTGGTTGAGCGCCCGTGGTGCAAATATGCCTGCCCGTACGGGGCGGTACAAGGCCTGTTCAACCCCATCCGGCTGGCAAAGCTGCGCAGGAACAACGAAACCTGCATCCAGTGTGGCGCGTGTGACCGCGCATGTCCGATGAACATCCAGGTGAGCAAGCTGGACGTTATCAGCAACCACCAATGTATTTCCTGCATGGAGTGCACCTCAGACGCGGCATGCCCCATCAAAGAGACGGTTGAGTTTCGGATTGGAAAAGTGAAATGAAAATCAGCACGCGTGTGATGGCCATTCTTGTTTTCGCATTACTGGTTGGCGGTATTGGGCTTTCCATAGCGCTGGGAGCCTGGTCCACCAAAAGTGAAAAAATCCCCGCTACATATGGCGAAGGCGAAGCAGCCGGCGAGTACAACCCGGCGGATATCCGTGGGTCGTACACGTTTGGGGAGGTGAGCAGCCTGTTTGAAATCCCGATTGAAGATTTGAGAACGGCCTTCCGCCTGCCTGGGGGTAATCCCGAGGCTGTGGCGCTGAAAGAGTTGGAGGGGTTGTATGGAGACCTGAACGTGGAAATTGGCACGAGTTCAGTACGCTTATTTACCGCGTTATACCGGGGGCTCCCCTACACGGTAGGAACCGAAGACACCTGGCTATTACCAGAGGCTGTGGCGTTGCTCAGGGAGAAGGCGCAATTGAGCCCGGAGTGGGTGGTGTATGTTGAGAGCCACATGGCGGGACTGACCCCTGTACCCCAGGTGAGCATGAGCACCCTCACGCCCGAAAGCAACCCCACCCCCACCATGACACCAACCCCACGCAAGGGCTCAGGAACGCCAAGCGCCTCAGGCACCCCGGATCATACCAAGGAATCCGGCAAGGTGACCGGGCAGACTACTTTCCAGGATATGCTGGACTGGGGCATCAGCCAGGAAGCCATTGAGCAGGTGATTGGGGAAAGCCTGCCTGATGTCGGCCTGGTTATCAAGGATTGGATAACCAGCAAGGGGCTGACATTCTCCAGTTACAAAACGGCTCTGGAGGGTTTGTATACCCAACTGCCATAGAAGACTGGTACTGCGCACGCTGAGCGTAGGCGCGAGACTGGACCATATTCACCTAAATACGCAGGCTTATTCCCGAGTAAAATTAGTGGGATTATCCTCTGGAGAGAAGATGGCAAGATTTCGCTCACGCTCAGCATATCAACTTAAGTACCCTTACCCACGCCGGCAGTTCATTCGAGGACTGCTGCGGGGGGGCATACGTTTCGCTTCCAGCTTGTTGCTAAAGTACAAGGTGGAGGGTCTTGAAAACCTGCCTGAACAGGGGCCGCTCCTGTTGGTTGGGAACCATTTTCACTTCCTGGATACCATAAGTCCCATTCATACAACGCCTTACGCGCTTGAATTCATCGGTGACGCGGTGATGCCAAACGCGCCAGGCTACCTCAGGTTTTTTCCGTCCCTGTGGGGCACACTGCAGATATTGCAGGGAACACCCAACCTGGAAGCTATGCGGGCGGCGGAAGCGGTGCTATCGCAAAAAGGTGTGCTGGCGATTTTCCCGGAGGGGCATGTTCACAAGCCGCCGCTGGGCAAACCGCTGCCCGGGGCTTCCTACCTGGCGTTACGTTCCGGGGCACCGATTGTGCCGATTGCCACGTTTAGTGAAGACAATTGGGATATCCTCGGCACATTGCGGCGCGAACGACGCCGCGCGCGGGTCATCGCGCGCATCGGCAAGGCCTTTGGTCCCCTTTCAGCGGGGACCGACGAGGTGCCAGGGCGGACGGAAATCCGGGCGGCCGGCGAGGAAATCATCCAGCAAATCGCGCGGTTGCTGCCACCCCAGGCCGGGGGCACATACGGGCTGCCTGACGTGGCAGGGGTTTGAGGGGAGCATGTTGGACGCCTGGTTTCGGCAGCGCAAGCCAGCTGGGGGGTAATTCCGGGAGAATCACGGGCAATATATACAAATAGTTGATAAAAAGGGGCTATCCTAATAGGATAAATAAACGCAGGTTGAATTATGGAATATAAAGATTATTACAAAACACTCGGGGTTAACAAAGACTCCAACGAGAGCGACATCAAGACCGCTTATCGCAAGTTGGCACGCAAGTACCACCCGGATGTGAACAAAGACGACCCCAAGGCGGAGGAAAAGTTTAAGGAAGTCAACGAAGCCTACCAGGTGCTTTCGGACCCGGAGAAGCGCAAAAAGTACGACCAGTTTGGGTCTGAATGGCAACGCTACCAGTCCACGGGCGGTCAGCCGGGTGGGTTCGACTGGGGTCGGTGGCAAACCCAACCAGGAGATGGCACATCGTACCGCACCGTGACGCAGGAAGAGCTGAACGAGATGTTTGGCGGCATGGGCGGGATGGGTGGCTTTTCAGACTTCTTTGAGACGCTCTTTGGCGGCATGGGTGGATTCAGCAACCAGGCTGGCACAAGCCGCGCACGCCGCAACCCGGCCCGGCAGCAAAAAAGCAACCCGGATATGGAAAATGAAATTGAAATCACGCTGGAGGAGGCTTATACCGGCACAAACCGACTGCTGCAATTCAGTGATGGCAGAAAAATTGAAGCCACCATCCCCAAGGGCGTGGACAGTGGTTCACGGGTGCGGCTGAGCGGACAGGCTGGCGGGGGGGACCTGTACCTGCGCATCAAGGTGCTTCCGCACGCCACCTTTACCCGCCAGGGTGATGACTTGCGGGTGCGGGTGCCTGTGGATATTTACACCGCCATCCTGGGCGGTGAGGTGAGCGTGCCGACCCTGGAAAAACCGGTGCGGCTGACCGTGCCGGAGGGGACTGACAGCGGGAAGGTGTTCCGGCTGAAGGGCCTGGGGATGCCAAATCTGCGCAAGAAGGACAGCCATGGGGACCTCTACGCGACCGTGGAGCTCAAGCTGCCCCAGCATCTGACGCCGGCTGAGAAGGACAAGGTACGCGAGCTGCGCAACATGCGGCACGCGGGATAAGCATGAGTGCGGGCAGCAGAGATGGAAGCCTGGAACCCCGGATAGGGGGGAAGGACGCTTCGCCCCAACCCGCACGGGTATAATAAGCCAATTATCATCTCAGGAATAAGATTGTGAGCCCTATGCATCGTACCATCACCGTGTTTGCCGCTTCGGCGGACCACCTGGCCCCCATCTACATGGACAGCGCCTGGCGCCTGGGCACGCTGCTTGCCGCCCAGGAACGGGTGTTGGTGTTTGGTGGTGGCAAAACGGGGTTGATGGGCGCGGTGGCGGATGGCGCTCTGGCAGCGGGGGGCGAGGTCATCGGGATTATTAATGATGGACTGAACCTGCCCAACCTGGCCCACAGCAACCTGACCCGGGTGGAAGTGCTGCCGGATATCCATCAGCGGCAGGCGCGGATGTCGGAGCTGGCGGACGCGTTCATCGTGCTGCCGGGAGGGTTTGGCACCATGGCCGAAGCCCTGGAAGCTCTGACCTGGGCGCAAATCGGGCTGCATCAAAAGGCCGTGGGTTTTTTGAATATCAACGGGTATTACGATCCCTTGATTAGCATGTTGGCACGTGCTGCGGCAGAAAATTTCATATTCCCTGAACACAGCCAACTCTACACCGTGGCCGCGGAACCCGCGGAACTCCTGCGGCTGTTGGACGGCCACCTGCAACCAGAGAACATGAGCCGCTGGTTGGAGCGACCATGACCAATCCGCCGCGCATCATCCTGATTGACCTGGACGACACTATTTACCCGGCTTCGCTCGGGCTTTGGCCGCTGTTTACCACGCGTATCCATACTTACATGCGCGACAGGGTTGGGATTCCGGAAAATGAGATTACCACGACGCGTGACCGCCTGTTTGAACAGTACGGGACGACGATGCGGGGTTTGCAGTTTGAACACGGCATTGATATGCATGAGTACCTGGATTTTGTGCACAACATCGACCTTAGTGAATACGTGCATCCCGACCCGGCGCTGACGGCGATGCTGGAGGGGCTGACCCAGGAAAAATGGATTTTTACCAATGCCAGCCGGGCGCACGCGGAAAACATCCTGGGCCTGATGGGGCTGGAGCGCTTTTTTAGCGGAATTATCGATGTGGTGGATACGGCCCCCTGGTGCAAGCCCCAGCCTGAGGCCTTTGAGATTGCCCTGCGCCGGTTGGGGAACCCGAACCCAGGTGACATTCTGTTCGTGGACGACCGCAGCTCCAACCTGGATACGGCGCGTGGGCTGGGCATGGCCACCTGCCTGATTTCGCCCGAACCTCAAAACAACCACGCGCACATCGTGCGGCTCGCGGAGCTGGGCACGCTGTTCTCATAATCATCAGGACCAATCCCCCCAACGCACAATCGTTATTAATGAAATTCTAGCAGGGTTATAGTATGCTTTACAGTTATATTTGGAGAACCTATGGATAATAAATTTTTGAAATCCTGTTTACTGATCTTGGTCGCGTTCGTCATCTTTGGAGCCGGGTTTTTCAGCGGCACCGTTTTTGGCAGCATCTTGCCCAATAACCCCTTGCGCAACATGCTGGGCATGAACGACGCGACAGCCACCCCGTCGGAAACCAACCCCGCCGGGCCCACGGTGACCGTTGAAGGTGGCACCAGTGCCACCCAGGTTCCGGACTATAGTCAGCGCAGCCCGGCTGAGCTGAAGGAGCTTTTTGCCCCGTTCTGGGAGAGCTGGGATTTGCTGCATAAAAACTTCGTGGACCAGCCCTTGGATGACACCGCCTTGATGCGCGGCGCCATTTCCGGCATGCTGGCGGCCACGGGTGACAAGCACACCTCCTACATGGACCCGGATCAGTTCAAACAAGCCAACACCAGCATGGAAGGCGAGTATGAAGGTATTGGCGCGTGGGTGGATATCACCGGCGAGTACGTTGAAATCATTTCGCCGATGAAGGGCTCACCCGCCGAAGCGGCCGGCCTGAAAGCCAACGACATCGTTATCGCCGTCAACGGCGTGGACATGACTGGCACACCCGGCGACCTGGTGCTAAAACAAATCCTTGGGCCGGCTGGAGAGGAAGTGAAACTGACCATCCGGCGCGGAGAGGAAACCTTTGACGTTTCCATCATCCGCCAGAAAATCACCATCCCCGTGGTGGATTACGAAATGCGTGAAGATGGGATTGGTTACGTGGCCCTTTACACCTTTAACGACCAGGCCACACAGCAATTGCGCAACGCGCTGGACGACCTGATGGCGCAAAACCCCAAGGGACTCATCCTTGACCTGCGCGATAACGGCGGTGGATACCTGGTGACAGCGATTGAGGTGGTTTCGGAGTTCGTCTCCAAGGGCGTGGTCATGTACGAAGAGTACGGTGACGGCACGCGGGACGCCTATGAAGCCCAACGGGGAGGCCGAGCGACCGAGATTCCGCTGGTAGTTTTGGTGAACGAGGGGACCGCGTCGGCCTCTGAGATTACGGCTGGCGCCATCCAGGACCTCGGCCGCGGGAAACTGGTGGGAACGGTCACCTACGGCAAGGGTTCGGTGCAAAGCTGGATTTCGCTTAAGAGCGAGGATAGCGGTGTGCGGATTACCATCGCGCGGTGGCTGACGCCAAACGGCAGGCAAATCAGCGATGTGGGCCTGACGCCAGATGTTATTGTTGAGTACACACAGGAAGATGTTGATGCCGGGGTGGATCCGCAGCTGAACGCGGCCGTGGACCTGCTGCTGGGGAAGTAAAGTTAATTTTTTTTGGCTTATTCGATTGGAGGAAAAATGCCTATTCAAAGCACTGGGATGAACCTGTCTTACCTGATTTTCATGATCCCGGGTCTTTTACTCTCGTTGTGGGCCCAGGCCAAGGTCAAAGGCGCCTATACCAAGTGGAGCCAGGTGCGGAATTACAATAACCTGACCGGCGTGGATACCGCTGAGCAGCTCAAGCCGCGCGTGGGACTTGAGAACGTGAAAGTCACCCGCATCCAGGGCACGCTGACCGACCACTATGATCCGCGTACCGATACGCTAGGACTCTCGCAGGGTGTGGCCGATTCGCCCTCCGTGGCAGCGATGGCCATCACCGCGCATGAAATGGGGCACGCCAAGCAGGACAAAGAGGGCTATGGCCCGATGCGACTGCGCAGCGCGATTGTGCCCATGGTGAGCATTGGCTCCAACCTTGGGATGATTTTGGTCATGATTGGCATCGTGCTGCAGATTAGCGGGTTGGCCTGGTTGGGCGTCATCCTGTTCTCCGGCACAGCCGTGTTCTCCCTGGTCACCCTGCCAGTGGAACTGGACGCTTCCAAGCGCGCGAAGGCGATGTTGAGCGAGACGGGGCTTGCCGCCAACGAGGAAGAACGCAAGGGCGTGGAACAGGTGCTCTCCGCGGCGGCTTGGACGTACGTGGCCGGATTGGCAACCTCGCTGCTGCAATTGCTTTATTACATTTCCATCGCTGGGCGAGCCAGCGGCGGACGCAGGTCCTAAGACAAGACGCCCCTGTCATCCGGCAGGGGCGTTTATTGTTAAATCTGGGCCAGCACGCGAGGCGTACAGGCGCGGTGGGTGGAACGAATTTTTACGAAAAAGTTGCAAAAGCGCAAAACCTCGTACATAATGATGAATGCCTGTGTGTTTTCCAGTCACCAGCACGCGCACAGGCAGGGAGTGAGACCAATTATGAAAAAATACACCGCAGCCATTCTAATCCTGGTGCTCGCGCTGGCCGCCATGGCCTGTTCATTGCAAAAGGCTGAGCCCGAAGCGCCTGATGAAAACGTGGATACCTCCAGCGAACGCGTCACGCAGGAGCGCGAGGTGACACCCTTTAGCAGCATCCAACTCAACGGGGGCGGGGAAGTGCAACTCCTCCAGGGCAGCGAATGCGCCCTGACCATCGAAGCCCCGCAGGATGTGCTCAACCACCTGACCTCGGAGGTCAAAGACGGGAAGCTGGTCGTCGGGTATGAGCCGGGCCTGTTCCTGAAACTTTCCACGGCGCGGATTGTCTACACCATCACCTTCGAGGAGCTGGAGGGGTTGGAAATCAACGGCGGTG
>JAKOSR010000140.1 GCA_029777225.1 Chloroflexota bacterium | reverse complement strand
GTCACACCCCGCATGCAGGCCCGTTTCGTAAACTACCTGGCGCGCACCCGGAAACTGCCCATTTCAGCGCGCCTGCTTCATACCTCACCCGAAATCCTCAGGAACCTACCCAATGACGATTCCCTGGCCGCGCTGGTGACGGTTTATTGGCTTTGGGGAAGGGCGCCGGCGCTTTATTACCGTGACAAACCAAAAAACTACAATGCAACCCGGCAGCCGGGTGGGCACACCATGTTGTTCGCCGCTTTTGACCCCGAACACCTGCTTGAGAATGGCGTCATGGCACCCTGGGGCTTTATCAACTCGTGGGTAAACGGCGGCAGCGGCCTCTTCTGGATGGAAGACGGCAACTTCCGCAAGGCCTGGAACTTACCCCTGCTGGGTTTGGGACGCAACGCCACCGTCCTAATTTCAAAAACGAATGGAAACCTGCAACCTTCATGAAACCTTTTGCCCTTCTCTCTAAACTTTCCAAAAAATACGTGCGGGCCCTTAGCCTGACCATCCTGACCATGTTGGGGCTGGTCGGCGCGCAGTTGCTCATCCCATGGCTCATCCGCTCGCTCATTAACACGCTTTCGCTCTCGCCGCTCCCAAATGACACGATGGCCTTTGTCACGCGCCTGTCGCTGGTGGCGCTGGCGGTCTTCATCGCGCGGGGGTTCATGCAATACCTGCGGTCTTACCAGGCGCACATCGCCGGTTGGGGCGTAGTGGCGGACGCACGCAAGTTGGTTTACCAACATCTGCAGCGCCTTTCACTGCGTTACTACGAAGACAAACAAACCGGGCAATTAATGTCCAGGGTAATTAACGACACCGAGTTGTTTGAGCAAATGATTGCGCACTCGCTGCCCGAAGTGATTGTGAACCTGATAACGCTCATTGGCATCACCGCCATCCTGGTCACCATGAGTCCCAAGCTGACGCTTCTCTCGCTCATCCCAATCCCAATCATCATCGTCACCCTCATCCTCTACTCCAAGCTGGTTCGCCCGGCTTTCCGCTACCGTCAGCGTGAGCTTGGGGAATTGAACGCCGTCTTGAACGACAGCATCTCTGGTGTGCGCGAAATCAAGGCCTTCGCGCATGAAGATATGGCCATGGAAAAGGTGGGCTCAAAAATTGAAACCTACCTCAACAGCAACCTGCGGGCCCTAAAACTAATGGCCACCTTCACCCCAATTTATGACTTTGCCGCCGGGTTGGGGCAATTGGTGGTGATTTATTTCGGAAGCAAGCTCGCCATGCAAGGCGCGCTGCAAATCGCGGATTTGGTGGCTTTTTTCCTCTACCTGGACAGTTTCTACCAGCCTGTGCGCAACCTGAGCAACGCCTGGGAAGGTGTGCAGCAATCCCTGGCCGGTTTTGAACGTGTCGCGGAAATCCTGGATGAGACCGCGGATGTGCCAGAGCCAGCTGAGCCCAAACTGCTGTCTCAGCCGAACCGCTGGGAAATCCGCTTTGAAAATGTGACCTTCTTTTACAACCAGGATGAAATCGTCCTGAAAGACATAAATCTCGATATCCCCTCCGGTCAAACTGTGGCACTGGTTGGCCCAACCGGCGTGGGCAAGTCAACTTTGGCCAGCCTGATTCCCCGCTTTTACGACGTCTGCGAGGGATGCATCACCCTGGATGGCGTTGATATCCGCGAACTGGACACCAAGGCACTGCGCTCGGCCATCAGCATCGTGTTGCAGGACGTTTTCCTTTTCCATGGCACTATTAGGGAAAACATCCTGTTTGGCAACCCCGATGCCAGCGAGCAGGATATGTTCGAGGCGGCGCGAATTGCCAACGTGGACGAGTTCGTCTCTCACATGCCGGAAGGCTACGACACGCTCATCGGAGAACGGGGTGTCAAGCTTTCAGGCGGGCAGAAACAGCGCATCTCCATCGCGCGGGCGGTACTCAAAAACAGCCCCATCCTCATCCTGGATGAGGCCACCTCCGCCGTGGACACCGAGACGGAGGCGCTTATCCAACAGGCCCTCAACCGGCTGATTGCCGGCCGCACGACCCTTATCATCGCCCACCGGCTTTCCACCATCCGCAACGCGGATAAAATCGTTGTGCTGGAAGGCAACACCATCC
>JAKOSR010000139.1 GCA_029777225.1 Chloroflexota bacterium | reverse complement strand
GCGCCTTGCAGTGGCACCCCGGCTGGCAGCCTGCCCTGGATGAGCTCAAAACCTTGGGCGTTGAACCCTAACCCTTTTGATCATTACCCTAAAGAGAACTTATGGCATCCTCTAAAAATCAACTCAAGAAAAATCTTGGCAAGCGTTTCCCCTGGCGCAGCCCTTGGCTTTACCTCGCCATCCTCGCTGGTTTGGTTTTGCTTGGCTTCGCCGCGAGGCAGATCCCCGCTGTGGAAAGACGTGTGCAAAACCTGGCATCAGATATTTACTATCGTTTCAATCCACCGTCTGAAAACGTCTTTGACCCATCCCAGCAGGGCACACTGGACGCAAGCGTACTGGCTTCGCTGACCGCCATGGCGCCAACACAGACGCCGCTGCCTGAACAAACTCCCATCCAGGATGGCAACCCAGCACAGCCATCCGCCACACCAGAGCCAACTCCCACGCTCGTTCCTGCTCCGGCAGCTTTCCAACTGGATGGCATGGGGCTGGAATATCAGAGTTTTAACAACTGCGGACCTGCAAATCTCTCGATGAACCTCACCTACTGGGGCTGGTCAACCACGCAGGATGTTACCAAAGCTGGTCTACGGACCCACGCGGATGACCGTAACGTGATGCTCAGCGAGATGCGCGATTTTGTGATCGAAAAGACCAACCTAAACGCCCTTGTCCGCTTTGGCGGTACGCTCGACGTTGTAAAAAGACTTGTTTCTAATGGTTTCCCAATCCTGCTGGAACGCGGTCACACCGACCCTGAAGATGGCTGGATGGGGCATTACAGCATCGTGACCGCCTACGATGACGCCGCACAGACAGTGCTCGTTCCAGACACACTCCTTGGAATGATGACCCTGAGTTATGATGAACTGATGCTCGATTGGGCACATTTTGATGGGATTTACCTCGTTGTCTATCCGCCGGAGCATGAAGCCGAAGTGTTGACGCTGCTCGGTCCAGACGCGGACCCCGCGCAGAATTTGCAAAACACGCTCACCCAGGTAACCGAACGGATTCAGCAGGTGAGTGGGCGGGAATTGTTCTTCGCCTGGTACTCTCGCGGCAGCATTTTGGTCGAAATGCAAAATTACGTTGAAGCCGCCCAGGCTTATGACCAGGCTTTTTCCGTCTACGCCCAATTGCCAACCACCGAACGCCCCTGGCGCCTCACCTGGTATCAGGTGGGTGCCTATCCAGCTTACTACTACACCGGTCGCTATCAGGATTGTTTAAATCTTGCTATGCAAACCCTTAGCAACAAAAGAAGCCCTGAATTACCTGAATCCTGGTATTGGGCCGGGCGAGCCGCGGCTGCCATGGGAATCACCGACACCGCTGCTGCCAACTACCGCAAAGCGCTTGAGTATAATCCCGGGTGGGATTTACCGCTGGAAGGTTTGGCAGAGCTGGGGGTTCAGCCCTAAGCCAAAAACGGCAGTTTGGTTCGCTGCTATAATGCCAGTTTGTTATGAATAAAAACGCTAAACAATCATTCCGACAGAGTCTTGCGCCGCGTCCTCTTTGGCGCAAGCCCTGGTTCTACCTTGCGATACTGGTGGTTGGGGTTTTGGTGCTTGTGGGGCTTTACCAGATTCCATCCATTCACGACCGAGCCTACTTCCATTTAGCCAGCGCGCGGGCGAAGATTTACTATTTCTTCAGACCGCCAGGCGCGGAAGTTTTTGAGCCCAGCCAGCAGGGCACGCTCGACGCGGGAGTTCTTGCCACGTTGACTGCCATGGCTCCTTCGCCCACCATCACACAGCAGCCCACTCACACTCCCACCCTGGAGCCGACGGCTGAATTTACCGCCACCTCCACGATCACCCCAACGGCAACCATAACCCCCACGCCGCTGCCTCCTTTGCCGGCTTCGGCGCTGATCGAGGGTGTTGAGCCCGAGATACAGGGCTTCAACAACTGTGGTCCAACCAACCTGGCGATGGCACTGCGTTTTTGGGGCTGGGAAGGCAACCAAAAAACCACCGAAGCCGTCCTGAAGCCTTTCATCAAAGACCGCAACGTCATGCCCTACGAAATGTTGGGTTATGTTCAGGAACACACCGAGCTGAACGGCATTGTCCGCTACGGCGGAGACCTCGACCTGGTAAAACGACTGGTCTCTTCCGGCTTCCCAGTCATCATTGAACGCGGGTATATCGACCGTCATGAAGGCTGGATGGGGCATTATGGTTTGATTGTTGGCTACGACGACAAGCTCCAGGAAGTCACCATCCCCGATACATATCTTGGTATGATCAAGATGAG
>JAKOSR010000138.1 GCA_029777225.1 Chloroflexota bacterium | reverse complement strand
TGATTGCGGGTATCGTACTCATCATCTTCCGCAACCGCATCCCCTTCCTGGGTGAAATCCGGGTTCCGGTGGATATGACCCTGATTGGCATTGGCATGATGCTGCTCTCGTTTGTGCTGGTCTCTGCCCTGATGGCAGCCATTGGAGCGACGGTCACCGACACGCAGGAATCCCAGTCCGTCAACGGCCTGGTGGTCCTTCCAACGGTCCTGCCGTTTTACTTCATTAGTGCGTTCATGTCCAACCCGAACGGGGTGATTGCCCGGATTTTAAGCTACTTCCCGATGAGCGCGCCCCTGTCCATGTCATTCCGTATGGCCTTCGGACAAGTGCCTGGCTGGGAAATCGGGCTGGTTTTCGTCATCCTGATTGTCACCTGCCTGCTAAGCGTGTGGCTGGCCGGCCGGGCCTTCAAAATGGGCATGCTGCAGTATTCCAGGCGTATCCCGCTCAAAAACCTGTTTTCAAAGGAGGCGCGCGGTGAATAAGACTGCCAAGGTTTTCAAATACGAGTTTATTACACTGGTTTCGCGCCGTTCCTTCCTCCTGATGCTCATCCTGGTGCCGCTCATCCCAACGCTGCTGCTGGGCGGGCTGCGCTTGTTGAACCGGGGCGAAGATAAAAGCCTGCAGGAGATTTTCGCGCAGGAGATGAGCAACCCGCTGCCCTACGGTGTGGTGGATTTGGGTGGCCTCATCAAGAGCTATCCGGACTGGATTGTCAA
The DNA here is from genome assembly GCA_029777225.1 of Chloroflexota bacterium. GTDB lineage: Bacteria > Chloroflexota > Anaerolineae > Anaerolineales > Anaerolineaceae > Mesolinea. The sequence goes on along the minus strand of JAKOSR010000138.1, from coordinate 2,408 downwards.
CGGCGAGTTGGTCCCGGTTGCCGATGAAACCAGCGCGCGGGAGCAGACTGCGGCCGGAAAACTGGAAGGTTTTTACGTGATATCCGCCGATTACCTGGAAAGCGGCAAGATTTTGCTGGTGAAACCACAAGTGAGCCTGGTGACCGAAGTGGCGCAGAGCCGTACGCTCAGCAACTTGATAAACTACCACCTGCTGGGCAGCGACCAGGCGCTCTACCTCAAGTATTCGAACCCCGCGACGGTGGTGTACGAACCCTTGAATGTCGCCATCGCGGACACACGCGATACAAACAACATGTATTCCTACTTCCTGCCTTATGGGGTCGCGATGTTCCTGTACATGTTCATCCTGATTACCGCGTCGCTGATGCTGAATGCCGTCACCAAGGACAAGGAAAACCGGGTGATGGAAATTTTGGTCTCCTCCGTCAAACCCATCCAGCTCTTCACTGGCAAAATCGCGGCGCTCGGATTGGTGGGCCTGTTGCAGATGGTGGTGTGGTTTGGCACGGCGGTGCTGGTGATGCGTCTAAATGGCACCACGCTCAACATTCCGGCCAATTTGCAAATCCCAGGTTTGGCCATCGCCATGGTCGTTCCGTACTTCGTGCTTGGTTTCCTGATTTATGGCAGCCTGATGGCTGGCCTGGGCGCGCTGGTGCCCAATTTGAAGGAAGCCAATCAATCGTCCTTTGTCATCCTGATGCCCATGATTTTCACCATCATGGCCAATGCCCAGCTGATTGAAAACCCGGAAGGCGGTATAGCACTCTTCTTGAGCCTCTTCCCACTGACCTCATCCGTGGGCATGATGACACGGTTGACGATTGGGAACGTGCCGCCCTGGCAGCTGGCACTTTCGCTGGCCATCTTGTTGGGCACAGTGGTTATCATCGTGCGCGGCGTGGCCAACCTGTTCCACGCCCAAACATTGCTGACCGGGCAGAAGTTCAAGTTCGGCACATTTGTGCGCACCATCCTGCGCGGATGATTTTGGTGGTGATGAAACACTGGGTGGCTTGTGCCACCCAGTGTTCTCTTTTCCTAAACGCAAACTGATGAACCGGGCGAATGTGGATGGCTTGGTATAGTCCTGGTATCATTCTGACACGTCCAGGGAGTAAAATATTGTTAGTCAATATGCCCTTGCGCCGTCCAAAAACCCAGGAGGTGGAACCATGAAGCATTTTTCTCACAGTATAACTGTTAGCCTTTGCCTGGCTCTCTTGCTGGCCGCGTGTATTCCTGGCATTCCCAGTACCACGCAAACCGACCCGCTGGAACCCGCGCGTACCTCCGCCGCCCAAACTGTGGAAGCCATGACCACACAAATCGTGTTGACCGCCCAGGCCGAGGTCACGCCTTTGCCCCCGACCGACGCTCCGACTGCCACGGTTCCCGCCCTCGTCGAGACCCCCATCACCCTGCCCACAGAAACCTCTGTGCCCACCGCCATCGTCACCGCCCAGCCTCCCACGTCCACAACCTCGCTGGTCTGCGACCAGGCTGAGTTCGTCTCGGAAACCATTCCGGATGGCAGCCAGTTCCTGCCCGGGTCCATCTTCATCAAAACCTGGGTCTTGCGCAATGTCGGCTCCTGTATCTGGACGCCTGGGTATGTGTTGGAATACACCCGTGGTGACATCTCGACGATGCTGTCCACCCAGACTTTCACCAACACCAACATCCTGCCTGGCCAAACCGTTTCCATTGCCATCGCGGTCACCACCCCGGTCGATGCGGGTAAGTACCGCCTGGACTTTAGGCTGCGCAACGCCAAGGGAGAGAGCTTCAGCTTCAAAAACCCCGCCAGCACGTTCTGGGTGGATTTTGAGGTGGTTACGTCCACTTACAGCCTGGGCGATAACTACTGCGCCGCGGAATGGAGCAGCGGGGCGGGCCCGCTTTCCTGCCCGGGTAACGCGGGCGACACGCGTGGTTATGTTTACTCCGACCTCACCCCGAAGCTGGAGAACAATTACCAGGATGATGAAATCGCGCTGTGGCTGGGACCGCAGGCGATTGACAACGGGTATATCAAGGGCGTTTTCCCGGCACAGAGAATCCTCCCCAACACCAAGTTTGAGGCCACCATCGGTTGCGCGCCAGACAGCAAAGACTGTAACGCGGTCATCGCCTTGAATTACGTGGAAGGGTCCGGCTCGATGCTGCCCCTGGCCACCTGGACCGAAACCAACGACAGTACATTCCACCAGGTCAGTTACGACCTGAACGCGCTGGCCGGCCGCAACATCAGGCTCATCCTCATCGTGAGCGCCAATGGTTCCGCCGCAGGCGACAAGGTGCACCTGTTGAAACCAGTGGTGCGTTAGAACCGGGCGTGCCCGCTCAAAATGATTTTCTGGTAATACAAGAGCAGGTGACCTGACTTGACAATCTGGTCGTTC
>JAKOSR010000137.1 GCA_029777225.1 Chloroflexota bacterium | reverse complement strand
GCAAAACGCCGACCGCGTGACGCTCGAGCTCAACCAGCTGTTGACGGCGGAAGATTGCCCGCGCGACCAACGCTCGGTCATTCTGCTGCCGGGTATTATGTATCTGCAGACCCATGAAACCATCGGTCACGCGCTGGAGCTGGACCGCATCCTGGGTTACGAACTATCGTTCGCCGGCGGTTCGTTCGTGCGCCTTGAGGACTTCGGCAAGCTGCGCTACGGTTCAGAAAAACTGACCGCCCGGGCGGACGCCACCGTGCCAAACAGCCCAGGCAGCTTTGGCTACGACGATGACGGCGTGCAAGCCCAAAACAACCTGCTGATTGACCAGGGCATCCTGGTTGGGGCCATTACTGGCCGGCAGATGGTGGAGGAAGCCAACGCGCGGGCCCGGCGGCCCATCTTCGCGGGCAGCAGCGGGGCCAACCGTGCCACCAGCTTTTACCGTGTGCCGATTGAGCGCATGACCAATATCAATATCGACCCTGGCACGGATGGTTCGTTGGAGGACATCGTTCGCCACACTGAGAAGGGCGTCATCCTGGATGGGGACAAGAGTTGGTCGATTGGCTCCAACCGCGAGCAGTTCCACTTTGCCACCGACATCGGCTGGCGCGTGGAGGACGGCGAGGTGAAGGGTGTGGTCAAAAACGCGACCTATCGCGGGAGCACACTCGCTTTTTACAATTCCCTGAGCGCGGTGGGGGACGAACGCACCTGGGAAGTGCGCTATGTGAATAATTGCGGCAAAGGCGCGCCCAACCAAATCATGCAGTTGGGGCACGGCGTGCCAGTTTGCCGTTTTGATAACGTGACGGTGGGAGAGTAAGATGAATACCGTGTTGGATTTACTGAAGACCTTACGTGCCTGTGCCCTGGAAGAGGGCCTGGTGATGGCAATTGAGTACCACGAGGAAGACAGCTACCTGACCCGCTTCGCGAATTCGGCCATCTCGCTCAACACCAGTGAACACCTGGTGCGTCTGAAATTCACCGCGTTTGATGGCTACCGGCGCGCTGAATACGGCATGATTACGGACCCCAAGGACCTGCAGGCCATGCGCGAGGGTCTGAGGACGGCCGGCCGGATGGCGCGCGTGGCTGAGCCGCTCAGCTTTGAGCCCACGCTTCCTTATTACATGAAGGATGTGGTTGACGAGCGCGCTTATGACCCGGCACTGGCTGGGCTCACCAGCGACGAACGCCTGGCCTTTTTCAATACGGCCGCGGCCGGCCTCGAAACCGAGGATATCAAGCTTTCGGGCATTTTTTCCAATGGCACCACCACCGTGGCGCAAATTTGCACCACCGGGGAAGGCATCCAGTATTTCCGCGTGACAGACGCGAAAATCACCGTGGTGCTCTCGTCCGAAAGTCAGAAGTGGGAAGTGAACGCTGAGCAATCCGCGCAAAAGAAGAGCGACCTGGACGCTGCCGCGCTGCACAGGGAACTGGCCTTTTTGGCGCGCCACTATCAGGAGGATGAGCCTGTGCAACTGCCACTGGGCAAATACCGGGTGGTCTTTGGTCCGGCCGCCACGGCTGAGGTGATGGAAATCGCGGCCGGGTATGGCAGTAGCGGTGGAGCGATGCGAAGGGGCTACTCTTACCTGAAGGAAGAGGACCTCGGCAGGCGCGTCTTTTCGCCGCTGGTGAGCGTGAGCGATGACCCTGGCATCCCGGCGCTGTATGGCCGGACCGCGGACCGTTACGGACGTGACCGGGCGGAATTCCCCGTGTTCAAAGAGGGCGTTTTCCAGGCTTTCACCTGGGAGCAGGACGACGCGGATGAGTTCGGACGGACGCCCACCGGGCATGACGTGGACCAATACAGTTTTACCGTCAACCCAGGGAGCATGGATTGCGCGGACCTGGAGGCGCTGGCCGCGCTACCGCGCGATGAGGACGTTTTATACATCCCATACATTCATTACATGAACATCGTCAACCCAAGCAAGGGCCTGGTTACAGGCAGCTCGCGCTTTGGGGCGCTGCTGCTGCGCAAGGATGGCAGCGTGAACATCCCTTACAACGTGCGGCTCACCCAGGCTTTCGCCGACTTTTTCGGGGATGGGGTGCGCTGGCTCTCAAAGCAGCAGGTAGTCTATAACACCTCCAGCACTTACGGCCGGCGCAACCCGGTGGCGTTACGCGTCCCGCGCTTCTTATGCGTGGATGGCATCGAGATTTCGCACTCGAACGCCTCGTATTAGGTCATAGCCTAAGCATGACCGCCCCCAGCGCCGGGGGCGGTCTGTTTTATATCGCAACGAAGGAGTTTGCCCCCAACGCGACCCTATTTTGAAGTATTTCGCGTTGGTGGGTAATCAACGGAGGTGGCTTACCTCAATGTCATCGGCAGGAAGACTTTATAGAGGTTCTGCGTGAAGGTGGCGGTGATGGCGGTGTCACCCGCGACTGTGATGGAGAGTGGGTTGTCGGTGCCGCTCGCGTTCCCACTCCAGCCGGCAAAGGTCCAGCCCGGTTGCGCGGTGGCGGTCAGGGTGAGCGCTGACCCCAGCTTGTAATAATCCTGGTCGGGGTTCGGAACAACACTTCCATTCCCAACATTGGTTAGGGTAAGGATGTACCCTGGGCGGGACGCGGCTTCGTACGCTCCCATGTCACACAGGGCACTGCCGTCCGCGTTCCCATCCATGGGGCGAAGGTAGTCGCGTTGGTCCACGGCCGGGCAGGCCGTTGGGTTGCCCGTGTCAATGGCCGGGCTGCCTGGACCTAAGGCATGGGTTTGGCTAAAACCGCCGTTGTCCGACAGGGCCGCAAGGCGGGGATCGACTCGAATATTGCCATTACTGCCAGCGTAACCATCCTGGTCGATGTCGCTATAGGTCGCGTTTGTGGAACTTCCAATTTCTTCCAAAATCTGGTCCGGCGAATTTCCCCACAAGATGCTGTTTCCCAAGGTGGAATGGCTGTAATAATGATTCAGAATTCCGCCACCGGTGGTCGCGGTATTCTTGTAGAGTGTGACATTGGACAAGCTGGGGTAGCAGTGGTCATCGCTATACATGCCCCCGCCTTCAAGGGCCGTGTTTTTTGTAAACGTCACGTTGACCAAGGTCGGATTGCTGGAAGTCTTGTTGGCAATCCCGCCTCCATCGATTTCCGCGTGGTTGGCGTTGAAAAGCACCTGGCTGAGGATTGGATTACTGGAATTAAAATTAGCCATGCCGCCGCCCCACCAGTCACCGACGTTTTCGCTAAAAATGACTTCATTAAGCACCGGGCTGCTATTGTTGTTGTACATTCCTCCCCCGCCAGAGACGTTGCCATCGACCTGGTTCATGGAAAACTCGACCTCTGAGAGCACAGGCGTGCTCTGGTAGTTGTGCATTCCACCACCCTGCAAGGCAGTGTTGGTGCGAAATAGTACCCGGCTCAGGGTTGGGTTCCCGTTCGCAAGGTACATCCCACCGCCATACAAATCGGCATGGTTGTCGCGAATCACCAAATTGGTGAGGGTCGGACTGCCGGCCGCGCTGTAAAGCCCGCCACCGTTCTTATCCGCATCCGCGCTGCCAGTGGCATTACCCCCCAGGATGGTGAACCCGTCCAGGATGGTACTGGCGCTTATGCCGCTGGTAATCACCACGTGGTAGCTGTTATCTGTGATCGTTGTTGTGGTGCCGATATTTCCACTCAGGACAGTCAAATGATTCACCCAATCGCGTTGGGAAAGCTCCGTCTCTGTGCCGCTGAAGCCACCGTAGACAGCGACATCCGGTTTGAGCGTGAAAGAGGCTGTGCGTGGGTCTGAAACGTTGCTGGGAAAGGTGGGCAGGTGCGTGCCTTGTTTCACCCAAATCTGGTAGCCGGGTTCGGCATGGTCGAGAGCGGTTTGCAGATCGCACGCGTCCGCCCATGAGGAGCAATATCCCAACCCGCCAGGTTTCGCGTATAGGATTGGGCCCTGGAGCAAGAACGAGCCGTATTCATACGCGCCAATATCACATAACGCGCCGGGGGTAGCGTCGCCATTGATGGGGCGGTAGTAACCGCGCTGGTCACGGGCTGGGCAGAGGCGCGGATCGCCCTTATCAATCGCGGAACTTCCGGCGGGGAGCGCTTGTGTGGGGGTAAAACCGCCGTTATCCGCCAGCGGTTGCAAGAGTGGGTTGGTGGTAACCAGGTTGGAGCAACTAACCCCGCTCAGCGCGGGGCAGCCGCCTTCCACGAGGCTGTAACTAAAGCTTAAGGTCGTGCCTGGAACGGCTACCAGCGGGGTGGAATTGCCCCAGACCAAGGTATTGGTCGCCCAAATTACCGAGCTTTCATTGTGGATTGCGCCGCCACCATTGGTTGCCGTGTTGTCAGAAATGGTCACGTTGTTTAGGACCGAACTACACACAACTGTATTGGCAAATCCGCCACCTCTCACGGCGCTATTACCTGTGAAGGTCACATTCGTCATGGTTGTATTCACATCGCGCAGGTTATAGAGTCCCCCGCCATCATCCGCGCTGGTATTCCCCGTGAAGGTCACATTCGTCAGCACAACCGATACCTTAACCATGTTTGGGGGTCCAAAATTGAACATGCCACCCCCGCCGTTGTAAACGGAATCGTCCTTTACCGAAGTTTGGTTGTCGCGAAAGGTCACATCAGTCAGGACGAGATTGCTGCCATACGAATATACCCCTCCGCCCGACTCAGTGGTGCTATTGGATTCCAATAACACGCGGGTAAGCGTGGGATTACTGTTCATGTTATAGATCCCACCACCCTGTGTGGAAGCTGTATTGTTCATAATGGTTAAATCTGTGAAGGTTGGGCTGCTGCTCGCGGTGTACACCCCCGCGCCCCAAGTGGCGAAGTTATCGGAAATCGTCGAGTCAGTCAGCTTGGGGGAGCCATTCATGAAAAGAACCGCGCCGCCCTGGTTAGCGTGATTGTTTGTGAGGAGTAAATGTGTAAAAGTGGCCTGGCTGTCCATGGCATACAAGCCACTGGCAAAATCGTCCGTGTTGTAGCCATCCCGGATGGTGAAACCGTCCAAAAGGGTGTCGGCGTTGGTGTTGTAAGCGCTGAGAATATGCACGCTGTTATCTGTTTGGGAACCCGGGTCACCTATTTCTCCACTGAGGATGGTGGGGTTGGCAACCCAATCGCGTTGGTCCAGGCTGGTTTCGGTGCCCGTAAATCCGCCATACATGGCCACTCCGGAATGAAGGGTAAAGAAGCTATTCCTATTTGTGGTTGAAGGCGTGTAGGTGCCTTGCGCGACCCATACCTCGTCCCCGGCTACAGCCGCATTGAGGGCCGTCTGAAGGTCACAGGCCTCCGCCCAGGAAGCGCAGCTTGTGCTGGTGCCGCCAGGCATGACGTATAAAACGGTTTCAGCCTCGGGGAGGAGGCTTGGGAAGGAGTCTGACCGGGTGGATTCAGCCATACCGGCCCGGGGCAAGGGGAACAGAAGGAGAATGCAGACCAGGAAGCAAGCAACAGCCTTTTTCATCTGGAACCTCTCTTTGATTATGTAAAGGGGGTGGAAAACAGCATTAATTATAAACCTAACGAGAATAATTACACGAGAAACGCTTAAAAATATATGAATATTTTTCTGATAAGGGGGGAAGACGAGTGCTGAACCTTCCGCGTTTCAAACCATGTTGCAAGCCAGGCAGGTTAAAGATTCCATCAGCCGGCTGGGCATCACAGTGCTATAATGCGCTGGAATAAGTCCCGCGGGAGGGAGATTTTCTTCCCGGCGGCAGGAGGTTGAAAGAATGGCACAGGTTGAACAAGAACCTTATTGGAGCGAACCGGTCGATAAGCTGCTTGAAACACTGAACGCCACCAAAGCCGGTCTCAGCACGGCCGAAGCCAGCGCGCGGCAGCAAGTGTATGGCATCAACGAGATTGGTGCCAAAAAGAAAACCGCTCCGCTCGCGCTTTTCCTTAACCAATTTAAGAACCCCATCATCATCATCTTGAT
>JAKOSR010000136.1 GCA_029777225.1 Chloroflexota bacterium | reverse complement strand
CCACCTTCACGCCAACGCCCACGGACGTTCTGTCCACGATGACCCCCACCTTCACGCCCACCCCCACTGACCCAATCGTGGAACCCAGCCCCACCCCCACCCTATCGGCGACCCCCACTGAACCCACCCTGGATCCAACACCGATCTCCACCAACGTCCCGGCCGACCCGGCCTCCCCGACCCCCGTGCCAACCCGCGCGCCGGTCACCGGCGCTGGCGACCCCAGCCTGGTCCTCTTGCTGTTGGGCGGGCTCTCCGGGCTGGCTTCATTGATCAGTTATGTGTTATGGAAAAGATTAGGTGACTAAACTTCGCAAAGCCCTGTTGCTGCTTTTCAGCCTCGCGACAGGGCTTACCGCTCTCTTTTCGGGCGGCCTCCTGCTCCGGCAGTACGCCGCCCGCCTGCTCCCACCAGCCGGACGCGTGGAAGCCAACTTCCCCGCGCAAGCCCCCATAGGCCAGCCAGAAAGCCAGCCAGCCCAAACGCTGAACCCGGAAGCCAACACGGCAGACCCCCCAACCGCGGTCTTTTCAAACCCCACCCGGCCCACCAAATCCCTGCCTCCCTTGCCGACGCCAACGTCAGCCTGGATGACATACGATGGAATTTCTCTGCCTGGCGAAAAAATGGAAATCTGGGTCCGCCCAACCTGTGAAGCGTTCACCATCCAGCTCCCTTTGTTCACCGTGCACCCCTGGACCAATGAAGTGTTCAGCGACGGAACCTTCGCGGTGGGAGCGGACAACGCGGTCGCCTGGGAGCACCTTGGTTACCTCGGCTTGTGGATTCACTCAGGGCTGGATTGGCTGGGCACCCCCCAGGCGGCTTTTCCGCTGCACGATTACCTTGAGCGCGGCGCGGACGGGGAAGTGCGTCGGCCGGACGAATTCGAAGCGGCGCTGCGGAATTGCCTGTTGGGCAGCCTGGCGCGCGTCTCCACGGCTTCCGGCTCCTCGCTCAGCCGCGTAACCGCCGCGGTGCGTGTCCCCTCTCCGGGCGTGGAGGAGCTCGCGGGGCATGTCATGGACCTGGTTCCTTACCTGGCAGAAACCTATCCAGGCAATGGTTTTGAGGACCTCACCAGCCCGGCCTTGTTGCTCTATTTCTGCGGCCGGCGGCTTAGCACTGAACTCAAAAACCCGAACGCGGAATTTTGGGCGCAGGCGCGCATCATCATCGCCCTGGAACCCGCCAACTGACCTCCTCCGTGGAAGAGATGGCGAACATCACCGAACCTGGATTATTTGCCGAAATTTATTCCCCCAGCAACCTGAAACTTTTCCGATGCAATGGGCAGGGCCCCAGCGCCAGCAGCGCCTGTCGGTGTTGCCAGGTGCCATAGCCCTTGTTTTCTTCAAAGCCGTACCCGGGGTGGTTCAACGCGGCCCCGCGCATCAAGGCGTCCCGCGTCGTCTTGGCAATGACTGAAGCGCAGGCAATGCTCAGGCAGCGCTGGTCCCCTTTCACCAGTGGTGTTTGCCCAATGGTCAGGCCGGGTAACGCAAAATAATCAATGAGCAAATGCTCCGGCGCGGCAGACAGCCCCTGCAGGGCGCGCTGGAAAACCAACTTCCCCGCCTTGCCCATGCCAAGCTCATCGATTTCTTCGGGGCCACACCACCCCACCGCGATGTCCACCGCCAGCTCCCGGATTGCCCCGGCCGCCTTTTCACGTTCCCGCGCGCTCATCTGCTTGGAATCCCGCACCCCGCGGAGCAATCCCTCCAGGTTGGTCACCCCACTGGGTAAGACAACCACCGCGGCGCAGAGCGGCCCGGCCAGCGCGCCCCGCCCAGCCTCGTCCAAGCCGGCCACAAGAGCTTTGCCGGCCTGCCACAGGTCGCGTTCAAATTGGAGTGTTGGGAATGGGGGGATATCCCTGGGGTCAAACTTTTGTCGCACTGTACAGCCCCCGCCGGACGTTGCCCCTGATTATCCACAAATCCCTGGCCATACGTACTGAATCCTTCAAAACCTGCACCCGGCTGCCACGGTCAAAAGCCCACGTCACCGGCACCTCCCGGATTCCAAAGCCGAGCTCCCGCGCTATCGCCAAAACTTCCACGTCGAAACTCCAACCGGTCAGAGTCTGGCGCGAAAAAGCAGCTTCGGCGGCATCCTCCCTGAAGCATTTAAAGCCGCATTGCGAGTCCTGCAGCCCTGGTAGCACCAGCCAGCGCACCATCGTGTTGAACACCCTTCCCACCAGGTGCCGGTAGAGCGGTTCGCCGATTCGTTTTGAGCCCGGCGTCTCGCGTGAACCAATCGCCACGGCCGTGTTCATCAGTTCAGGGGGTAAAAAGCGGCTAATCTCCGCCGCGGGCATGGAAAAATCCGCGTCGGCCATAAAACGATATTCCCCCTCCGCCGCCAGCATACCCACGCGCACCGCCCCGCCCTTACCGGGCTGCTCCAACGTGAGCACGCGCAGACCAGGCAGCCGGCCTTCCCAACTCCGCGCGATTTCCAACGTTTTGTCAGTGCTGGCGTTTTCAACCACGATGACTTCGCTCTGGTAATCCTGCCGGGCCAAAAATTGTCTTACCTGCTCCAGGGCAATGGGCAGCCGTTGGGCTTCGTTATGTGCCGGAATGATGATGGAAAGAAAAGGTTTGCTCATACTTTCGCCTTATCGGGCTTGGCCTGGCAAAAAGCTTAAAAGACAGGTCGGGGTGGACGGACTCGAACCGTCGACCTCTGCGTCCCAAACGCAGCGCGCTAGCCGACTGCGCTACACCCCGGCGAGACGAAAGTATAACCCGTTTTCTCCTTCCGCGTCAACACGCAACCTGCCAAGATTCCCGTCCTCCAGCCCCCAGGTTACTCCTCATCCTCTGATTAGCGCCCAACCCATTTCTATTTATGGATATATTATTAACCATCGCGTGGAGCCCGGTCAATCGAACCCTCAGCCCTGCTTCCAAACCCACGCGGCGTCGGCACGTCAGCCACCCCTGGCCCAATAACCTTATCCCACGCCCCCGGTTTACCGCATTTGCTGTAAAATTAAGTTGTTGAATCTAATCAACCCATGAGCACACACCCACTTTAAACCACGACCACAGAAAGGATTCCCCCATGTACCAAAAACTGATTATCATCGGCAACCTCGGCAGAGACCCTGAGATGCGCTATACCCCCGAAGGTAAAGCGGTCACCTCCCTGAATGTCGCCACCAGCCGCAAGGGCCGCGAGAAGGACGAGACCACCTGGTTCCGCGTCACCGTCTGGGAGAAACAGGCCGAAGCCTGCAACCAGTTCCTGAAGAAAGGCTCCCGTGTTCTGGTCGAAGGCCGTCTAACGCCCGATACCAACGGCGGACCGCGCGTCTACCAAAAGAAAGACGGCACCTGGGCTGGCAGTTTCGACATGTACGCCGAGACCGTCCGCTTCCTCAGCGCGCGCTCCGAAGAGGCTGGCTCCGAACCCAGCACCGGGACCGACGACGACATCCCATTCTAAGGAACAGCATGCCTGATATAAAGCCTATTGCCGTCCGCCTGCCGGACGATATGCAGGCCAAATATGTGAACATGGTACGCGTCACACACACACCTGGTGAGTTCATTCTGGACTTTACCGCCATTCTCCCAGGGGTGACGGACGCCAAGGTGGACGCGCGCATCATTCTCTCCCCGCTGGGCTTCAAACTTATGCAGCAGGCGGTCAGCGAAAACCTCCGCCGCTACGAGGCCACCTTCGGAGAAATCCGCCTGCCCACCGGCGGGCATTCCCTCGCCGAGGACCTTTTCCGCGGCCCGGGCGAGCAGGAACCACCCAAGCAGGGGCAGTGATGGACCATCTCGACCCTATTTGTGACCAAATCCGGGAGGATTTCAACCGCAAGACTGCCCGGCGTGATGTCGCCCTGGGCCAGGCGCGTGAACTTACCCGCCATGCTTCGCTGGCCATCCGCGCCATCCATCGTGAAGACCATGCCGAAGCCGAAACGGAGCTTGAGGCCGGCCGCCAGCTGGTCCACACCATCAAGGCTGACCTGCGCGACGACCCCGACCTCTATTTCGCGGGATACACCCAGGATGCCATCAAGGAATACTGCGAAGCCCAGCTCACCGTGGCTATGATTTTGAACCGCGCCCTTCCCACTCCCCAGGAGCTTGGGGCGGAATACCCGGCTTACGTCAACGGCATGACCGAGACCCTGGGCGAATTGCGCCGCCGCTGCCTGGACCTCCTGCGGCCCGGTTATTCGGAGGAAGTTGAGCGCCTGCTGGGCTGCATGGACGATATCTTCACCCAGCTGGTCACCATGGATTACCCTGACGCGATTACCGACGGCCTGCGCCGGCGGACAGACCTTGCCCGGGGCATCATCGAACGCACCCGTGCGGATATCACAGTGTCGTTCAGGCAAAGCGAATTGGAACGGGCGCTTTCGCGCCTTTCCCGCCAACTGAGCGACCAGCAAAGCTAATGCGCCGCCTGCGCGCTTCAGAATTAGGGTCCTTTCTCTACTGTCAGCGCGCCTGGTGGTATCAAAAAGAAGGTATCCCTTCCCAAAATCAAGCGGAGTTGAGTGGTGGAAAAGTTTTCCACCACTCACATGCCCGGCAATATTGGCTGGCGAATTTTTACAAAATCCTGGCCATCCTCTTTGTCGTCCTGGCATTAATCATTCTCTTCCTGAAGGTGCTGGCATGAGGGAATGGCTTCCCGTTTTTTTGCTTTTGGCACTGGCCGTCGTGTTTTTCCTGCTTGGCCGCGGGAAGAGCAGGCAGACAGGCCTCCCGGAAGCACGGGTGGTTTACGCGGATGACCGCCAGTTTCAGCGTCTGAGCCAACCCCTGCTGGATGACGGGCTTGGCCTGGTTGGCAAGCCGGATTACATCCTGGGTCTGAAAGGCGGCATGATCATCCCGGTGGAGGTGAAGAGCTCACGGGCACCCAGCCGACCTTACGAAACGCACCTCGTCCAGCTGGCCGCCTATTGCCACCTGGTGGAAAGCGCCTATGGCGCCCGCCCGTCTTACGGCCTGCTGCGCTACGCTGACAAGACCTTTGAAATCCCTTATGACGCCGCCATGAAAGCGCTTCTGTTGGAGACCATCCAACGCCTGCGCGTAGTGGAGAACTCCCCTGAGGCACCTATACGCAACCATCAACAACCAATACGCTGCCAGGGTTGTGGGTTTGCTGATTCCTGTGACCAAAAAATGTAATCTTTTCATTGAGTAAGCTTATCCTGGGGGCAATTTTTATCGTGTTTGCCAAGCGAATGATTAACAATTCGTTAACTATTAAGTGGTTTTGTGCTAAAATTTTATTAGGTCCCACCTTTCAATCGTGGACAATTTATAATGTCGCATACTGTTGCAACTGGTTTTCTGTGGCACTTTTTTCCAACCAAACGGCTTGTGTTTTGGATTCCCTTCCATTTGTCCAACCTTACACTGATGGTCCCGCCTATACCAGCGGAGAGGAGATACCATGTCTACAAACAAGATACAGTCTCATGTTAACTTATCCATTTCAATCATCCTTGTTGGCAGCTTGTTAGCAGGTTTGGCATTTGTTGGGGGTTCCACAACGAGCGCGCAAGCCAAAACCAACCAGGTCTGGCCACCCCCCGGCCAAAGCCAGTCAAACGGTTTCCAAACCTTGCCCATGGCAGGTTACCCAGGGGAAAAGGAGACCGAAAACGCTCTTCCATACAGATCCCCAACAAGCGTCCAGTCGAGCCTATTCATGGCGGACGTGGTTAACCCGGTGAACGCAAAGCAAGCGGTTTCGAAGAATATGCCCGAGGATTTGTCGCTGGGACATGACCAAATTCAAGGCTCAAAATCCGAAGCTTATTCCGGAAGTATGCCGGCTGGAGTTGATCCAAACAGCCTGCCTGCCGATATCATCACCATCGATATGGCCTATGATGTCGTGATGGGTTGGGTGGAACCTGGTCAGTTGGTTAGCGTAACCTACGGCTCGGAAGGTTATGGCTCCGCTGAAGCGGATGGCATAGGCTTCTTCTGGACACGTTTCTGGCACAGTACGGATGGGCATCAAATCGGCATTGATTACGGCACACCGCTCAGTATCACAGTCGAAGGCACACCCATTGCGACCCTGACCCCGTACCAATTTACCGACACACACCTCCTGGCGCTTGAGGACAAGATCAGCGGGACTTTGTTGGGAGCTAGCGAAGGCGTCACGATCACTGCCAGCCTGGGTGAGTTTGATGTCTATTCTGGCGTTTATCCGCCTCCGCAAGGGGCGCCAACCGGTTCAGGAGTGACTGATTCGTCAGGTCTTTTTGAGGTCACGAATATCGGAGTTGATCTGGGCGCTGAAAGTGCGGCCGCTCTTGATTTTGAGCAATCAGGTGTGAACATCCGGGACTACGTCATTCCACAGGAAGTCTTCATGGTGCACCAGATGAACAATATCCTGGGATACACAGCCCCAGGTCAACATGTGATTGCCACAGTTTATGTTGGCGAAGGACCTGATGTGCGCTGGACAGGTGAAACGGACGCGACCTGGCCATTTGGGTATTACTCTTTTTCGACCAAAACTATGAATTATGGGGACCTCGTCACCGTGGAACTTTCAGGCGGGCCCACCCTCTCCACCACGGTCGCGTCCCTGGGAGATTTTGTTTTCGATGCTGAGGCAGACACTCTGCAGGGTCAGGCCGCAGAAGGTACGCCGATCCGCACGATCCTCTGGCAATCACAGGGTGAAGAACGCAATCTTGCAGAAGAACATGCCACTGCTGACAGTGCCGGTTTTTTCGTCAGTTTTTCACCGGTAGACTTGAAAGCCTACAATAATGTTTTGGTGGTCGCCACTGACGCATCAGGTAATCAGACGCAGATCCTGAGCGGCGCGGCTTATGTGGATGTTTTGCAGGACCCACTGACTAACCAGGACTGCGTTATTGGACGGCTCAACGCTCCTTACGTGCCAATTACAGTCAGTCTCGACAAGGGCGGCGACGGGAGTGTTGACTATGTGCGTGAAACCGGGTGGGTGTCAGAGGCCGGTAATGGTTATGGGGTGTGTTTCCTGATCAGAGATCCAAATTTCCAATGGGGACCGATCAACATTGACCCTGGAGACATCGCCACGCTCTCCAACGGATCGGATTGGTCTGAATCCGTCGAAGCGATTAATTTCGATTGGGGCTGGGACACGGCGACCGACTCCATTAGCGGCCAAGATTTTCCAGAGGGTGAGATGGAAGTAGTGTCCTTCCAGTGGGTATCTGAACGATATCCAATATACGGGAGCGCGACTTACTTGGCTGATATTACCTCAGGTGCTTTTTCAGCGAGTTACAGCAACTTCGATATCCGTGATGGACAAGCAATCTCGCTTACCCATTATGACCTCGCTGGCAATGGCAATACCTATTATCCCTGGCTAATTCCATCCTTACCCTTTTTTGAACTCCATCTGGAAGCAAACACTGTCGGCGGACGCGTCGGAATAGCAAACGATGTGGTCACAATTAGCCTTTTCGAGAACGCAAGCGCGACCGAACCCCTGGTTACCACGAGCACAGATTACGATCCTGATCCCTACCAATTCTGGATCGGGGATTTTGGGGGGTATGAGTTGCTTCCCGGCATGCGAGTGGCGGTGAGCAGCCTGAGCGGCTGGTCCGCAGAGATGATCGTGCCTGCAATGGAGCTCAATGTGGACTACCTGACCAACGAAATCCGCGGTAGCGGCCCACAGGGAAAGCTGTTAGTTAGGGCCTGGCGCGATGACGCGGATTTTTATTTGTTTATCCCAACAAACAGCAGCTCAGCAGTATATCTCCTGACAGACAATTACGGCCATGATCTGCACCAAGGCGACTATGTGTCGTTGATTTACCAGGCTCCCGATGGGAACCAGGCATGCCAGGAAGTTCGCCTGGGTGATCTCTATTTGCTCGGTCATTGGCTCAACTACGGACAACAAGACTGGTTATGGGGTGAAGCCATTCCCGGATCGAACATCACTATCAGCATCAACGGTGGGAATCTCATCCAGGCTTACTTTGAAGATCCCAACTGTCCTGAGTGCTGGGGAATTCATGAACCCCAGGACATCAACCCTGGTGATCAGATCACCGTCTCGATGGACACGGGGTATTCTCTCACTTACCCCATTCCCAATCCATTGACCTCGCTTGCTAATCCTGTGTTGGATACAGTGACCGGTCAGATTGGCGGCAGAGTAGAAAACTGGGTCAACATCGAGACGAATTGGGACGGTCGGAAATACGATGTGATGACTGATTTAGATGGTCGTTTTACCCTTGAATCTACCCCGGAGATGACTATTGACGTACCGCCAGGAGGAGAAGGCGTTATCTACTTCAATGAGTATCATGATGAAGTACAAGTCGACATCAGTCAGCACTACCGTACGTTTGATCTTCTTCTCAATGTCAACTACGATCATGATTGGGTCGAAGGGGACTACCCAGAGGGTTATGAAGTCGCTCTGGCGGTCATGGAGAGTGATGGCGTAACCCCGAAAGCGACCACCACATTGACGACCGGTGTCATTCCCTGGTGGGACGGGAGATCGGGCTTTTCCACCAACATGGCTGGGGTGGTATGGGATCCTGAACGCCCCGACATCCAACCTGGGGATTGGGTCTATGGCGAGGTTACCGTTGATACGACGACTTATTACGCACAAGTCCATTTGGGCACATTTGCCGGCGAATTGAACGCGGATACGGATACCTATACTGGAACTCTTTCCGTGCCCTGGCTGCCACAAGGTGTGCCTGTGCGCATTCAATGCTATCCTTGGGGAGCTCCCGGCGGCGTAAGCCAAAAGGAAGCCTTCGCTTCACCGAATGGTTTGGACGAATTTAGCTGTGGCTGGCCTGAGGAATGGGATGTTCAACCCGGACAGAATATTGCCGTCGTTTACCAGGATCCGAATGGACATTGGGTCTATAGTGTGCCAGTTGCCTACTCCGACGAATTAATCCTGCGTACGCAATATGACCACAATTGGATTGAGGGAACCTACCGTGCGGGTCATGAGATATTCCTACAGGTTTTAGATGAGGCGCTGGTCGAGAAAGCCCACATCACACTCACGTCGGGCTTTATGGATGGATGGGGCAGTCAAACCGGCTTTTCTACCAACATGGAAGGGGCAGACTGGTCGCCTAACAATCCGGATATCCAACCGGGTGACACGATACTGGGGATGGTTGACGGTGGCACTTTCACCGCGCAAGTTAAAATCGGGACCATCACGGCAAACCTGGACCTTGACGCGGACATCGTGAACGGTACTGTCGACGCGGGTTGGCTCGTGCAAACAGGGAAAATTCGAGTCAGCTGTGAAATCTGGCAAGAGAATAGCCCTCAGAATCAAGAATACTGGGTACTTCCCAATGGCAGCGACACCTATACTTGTGACTGGACGAGTGAGGATTACGACCTGAATGAGACCTCCAACCTGATGGTGGCATACTTTGAACCGCTTGGACACGAAGTCATCGGTGACTTTAGCCCGCCCGCGCCTCGCCTTCGCATTGAAAAGTGGCTGGAAGGCGGGCAGCCCGGGGAAGAAGGCAATGTCACGTTTAGTATCCAATACGCGAACGAAGGGGACGCGCCGGCAGTCAACGCCATCATCACAGATACGTTCGTCCAAGGCTTAACTTATCTGGGCGATACTTCGGGATTACCTAAAACGCAAGTTGATAACCAGGTCATCTGGCAATTGGGCGAACTGCCGCCAGGAGACTGGGTCAGGTTCAATGTATTCGCACACGTCGACGCCCTTGAGAGTGAGGACATCATCAACACCGCGACCATCAGCTCCGATAGTTTCGACCGAGGCAATCCCGAAGAACGCACGCGTACCTGGCAGGGCACGGTTATCGCTAACAACACGCATGTCAACGTGGGGAAGGGTACCTGGACATGGAACCCGGCTGCCGGTCAGGACTACGTTTATAACATCAACGTCTGCAACAATGGCCCAACGGGCAGCTCTGAGCTGTCATTGACCGATACTCTGCCACAAGCTGTCACCCTGGTATCCTGGTGGGGGCAGGAAGCCGGCTGGACTGAAATTTCGGTCGTGGAGAACGTACTTAACCTGGAGTATCCCACCATCCCAGGCGGGAGTTGCCGCCAGGTGTTTGTCAAGGTCAACCTGGACCCGGCCGCCCAACCAGGCGATGAGCTCATCAATATCGCGGAAATTAGCGCTGAAAACGATGACCCAAATGAGGAGGATAATCACGCTGAAGTCCATCACAACGTCAGCTCCCCATACACGGAACTATCCATCAGCCTGGGTTGGCACTCTGGTAGCCTGACCCCCGGCGGACAATATCGCCTTGGGATTTACTTCAATAACAATGGGAACGTGCCGATTGAAGGCCCGACACCCATCACGCTCACCCTTCCCGCGGGCACCAGTTTCGTTGGGTGGAGTTTCTGGGATTGGGCGAGTTACCTGGGTGAACCAGTGGTGGTTGGTAACCAGGTCACCTGGCTTGTGGATGATCTTGACGCGGGCTACTACGGGACGATCGAAGTCACTGTAGATATTGACCCTGGCGTTTTACCTGGAACTGAGTTGCTCCATTCAGTGGAAATCCCAGTGCAACCTGGCGAAGGGAATTTGGGTGACAACACAGCTATGCTCAATGAAACCGTTTTTGCGCATGGCCCCAACCTGCGTGTTAGAAAATGGGGGGATTGGCATGGCTTTGGCGAAGGGAAAAACGCCTGGTATCAGTTAAGTGTCGAAAACATCGGAGACCAAACGGTTGAAGACGTTGTGTTGACGGACAATTACCCGGCTCAGATGTCACTTGATGGCGGTGTGAATGTCAATTTCTGGGAGTGGTGGACATGGGAAGACTTCCCGGCTGAACATTACTTTACTGTCTCCCTGGATAGATTGGAACCCGGGTGGGTCTCGGGCATAAACTACAATGTCGTCAATCCAACAAGTGACCCGGTCGCTCCTGGGCTAGTCTTCATCAACACAGCCAGCGTTACAGAAGATCCAGAGGACACGAATCCAACCGACAATATCGCAACTTTCCTGTTGGGAAGCGGGCCGGACATGTATGTGGAGAAGACTCTGATTGATGGAGAATTTCATCCTGGCGAGGAGGTCACCTACCTGCTGAAGTTTGGTAACGCGCAACCTGGTCACACCTGGTGGTGGAACATGGTCGGAAACGCAATTCTCACTGACACGTTGCCCGCCGGGATGACTTTCGTGGGTGCAAAAATTCACTGGGGGGAAGGCCCACAGGAATGGAGTGACTTTCTGCCAGATGTCGTGGGACAGGTCCTAACCTGGGTGCCCGGTCCCTTCGGTAGCAGTGGATGGAACGAAATTATGCTGACCGTGAAAATTGATGAAGGCGCGCAAGATGGTGCCGAACTGATCAATCAGGCAACCATCACCAGCGATCAACCGTTGGTCGATGTTGACCCATTCCACGAGAACAACGCCAGCAGCTATACCGGCGTGGTGGATGTGGTCTGGCGTCTCGTGTACTTACCTTTTATCAGGAGATAATTTTTTGCTGGACGAACTGCAATAAACGCAATAGGTTCAGAAGATGTAGAATAACAACGGTTTAACAACAAGAAGACCCTGGGAACTACCCAGGATCTTCTTGTTTTGAAGTTAATCGATACAACATCCAGTTGCCATGGCCTGACGCGCACTGGTTGATTAATTCAGTTTTCCAGCTGTGCGTCCGTCTTTTCCTGCTCACTTTCTAACCTGTCACCCTGGCGTTTATGCCGCCTAATGCACAAGAAACGAATGACCAGCCAGATAATGATTATTACGGCGGCCAACCCTAGCAAAACGATTGGGGGTAACAAGAACAGGTAACCGCTCATCCAACCTCCAGCAAACCAGGTTCTACACTACTCATCCGAATTTTACACGGGGTTTACCCGGAAACGGATAACGAAAAATCCTGCCTCCGGATGCTGTATTTGGCGTTGTGCGCCAGCACCTGCTTAACGTACTGCTCAGGCACATCCACCGTCGTGCGGTGGGTCTGGATCAGGATTTTTCCCAGGCTGGAGCCGGGAATGTTGGCCACGGAAGCGATGGTCCCCACCACTTCGCCAGGCCGGATGCCATCCGCTTTTCCCAGGCGCATTTCCAGGCGGACCATGCCTTCCTCTTCGGCCGTGCGGCTGGTGCGGCGTAATCGGTCATCAGTCCGGCCGGCATTGCTCCGTGGAGCGCGCTCGCGATATTCTGGACGGGTGGCCTTGACTGGCAATGGGCTGACCTCCATGATGGGGCGCTGTTTTTCCTCCGCCCGCGCGATTTTTAGGGCTACGGCTGCCAGGTCCAGTGGATCCGCGCCGGATGCCACCAGGGTTTCAACCAGTGCGCGTTCCTCTTTCACCCGTTGCCGGCGCAGCCACATTTGGATTTTGCTCATCAGCTCATCCAGGCGTTTGGCCTGGATATCTTCTGGGGTCGGGATGGTCGTTTCGGTCATCGGCTGACGGGTAAATTTTTCAATCTGGCGTAAGGCCCCACGTTCCGCGGGTCTGGCCAGGCTGATGGCCACGCCGGCTCGGCCGGCCCGGCCTGTGCGACCAATCCGGTGGACGAACACCTCGGGGTCATCAGGAAGGTCAAAGTTGAAGACGTGTGAGATACCCTCCACGTCCAAGCCGCGGGCGGCCACATCCGTGGCAACCAGCACCCTCACCTGCCCACCGCGAAAACGCGCCATGGTGCGCTCGCGCGCTTCCTGGCTCATGTCTCCGCTCAGGGCTTCAGCGGGGTAACCGCGCATGTTAAGTTCATTCACCAGGTCGCCGGTGCGCGCGCGGGTGCGCGTAAAAATGAGCGCGGAGCTGATGTTTTCCATCTCGAAGAGACGGGTTAGCACAGCCAATTTATCCTGCTCGTTCACAACGTAGTAGCGCTGTTCCACCAGCTCCACCGTCATTTGGGGCGTGGCAATGCTCACCAGCTTGGGGTCGTGGAGGTATTTTTCGGCCAGCTCGCGCACGCGCGGCGGCAGCGTGGCGGAGAAGAGCGTGGTTTGCCGCTCGGCCGGCGTCGCGGCCAGGATGCTCTCCACGTCTTCGATGAAGCCCATCGAAAGCATTTCATCCGCTTCGTCCAGCACCACCGTGCGGACGTCCTGCAGGTGCAGCTTCTCACGTCGGATGAGGTCCAACAGGCGACCGGGGGTGCCAACCACGACGTCCACGCCCAGGCGCAAGCCTCCCAGCTGTTGGCTGTAGGAGGTCCCACCATACACTGCCAACACCCGGGCCTCGTTAAACTGGCCCAAGGCCCGAATCATATCGTGGGCCTGGATGGCCAGCT
Organism: Chloroflexota bacterium; assembly: GCA_029777225.1. Lineage (GTDB taxonomy): Bacteria > Chloroflexota > Anaerolineae > Anaerolineales > Anaerolineaceae > Mesolinea. The sequence continues at coordinate 4,258 of JAKOSR010000136.1, read as the reverse complement.
CCCGTGTGGGAACGACCACCAGTGCCTGTGGGCGGGTGGCATCTGGTTGCAGTTGGTGAAGAATGGGCAGTGAAAAGGCGGCAGTCTTGCCGGTGCCAGTTTGGGCCTGGCCCATCACATCTCTTCCCGCCATCATCAGCGGGATAATCCCGTTTTGGATGGGGGTTGGTTCCACGTAGCCCAGGGCCGTAACCGCCTGGATTAATTCAGGGCGCAGCCCAAAATCGTCAAAACTTGTATTCATCGAGTCTCCATGCTCTTTGTTGGCGCGGAAAACATAGCTTCTATGAATTATTGAAGCCCTGATTCCAGCTATCTTGTTTTACCCAGGGGATGTCTCGATGATTCCAAAAACCCATTCGTGCGCGAGCGGCGCCTCACGGCAACGCTCCACCAACAAAAATGCCCAGTTTTTCACCTGGGCAGCAATGGAACTTACAAAACAAACTCCCAAATACGTCCTCACCTGAGGACTGCACGAGTATACCACTACTTGCGCGTAAAAAAAGCACACCTTTTACATGACTATTCAGCCTGCGCACTCCTTTTCACCTGCTTTTCTGCGCAAAAAGAGCTGATTCCCAGCTCGGATTAAGAAAAAATTAACGAATGCTATATAATTAGCCCAACAACCGTTACCCGTTCATACCGAAGGAGGACGTGAATGAAAAAAAGTCTCGTATTACTGGTCGTGTTGACAGTGCTTGGGGGAATTTTGGCCGGATGCGCATCTCAAGGCAAGCAATCAGTTCTGGATAAGATTACAAAAGACGGCAAAGTCATGGTCGGCACTTCCGCGGACTACCCGCCCTACGAATACGTGGACGATGCGGGCAATAAAACCGGCTTCGACATTGACCTGATGACGGAAATTGCCAAGCGCATGGGCGTGGAACTGGTATGGGTGGATATGCCCTTCGATAGCCTCGTTGCCGCGGTACAGGAAGGCAAAATTGACATGTCCATCTCCTGCTTCAACTACAGCGCGGAACGGGATGAACAGGTGGACTTCTCCGATGCCTACTACACTTCCGAAGACGCCTTCCTGGTCAAGAGCGGTTTCGCAGGCGCGATTGTCAACCCCGAAGACGTGGCCAAGTACAAAATTGGTGTCCAATCGGGTACCGTGCAGGACGACTGGCTGACCACCACGCTGGTGGAAGCCGGCCTGGTTGAGGACGCCAACATCTCACGTTACGAGCGAGTGGACCAGGCCGCCCTGGATCTGAACGCTGGCCGGATTGAAGTGCTGATGGCCGATTACGTCCCGGCGCAGGCCTTGGTCAAACAATACCCGGATTTCCAGGTGGTTTACCACGCGGTGCTCTCCACCGGTCCGCTGAACATCGTTCTCCCGGATGGTGACGCGAAGCTCCAGGCCGAGATCAACAAGGTTATCAAAGCGCTGCAGGACGAAGGCTTCATCGACACGCTGGCGACGAAATACTTCAGCGAATAAACCGTGGATGTGAAGGGATGGCCGGTAAAAAATTGACCATCCCTTTTTTTCAACACCTTCGCGTGTATTTCAGGCTACTGGAAGGGACTAACCTTTGAATTTCAGCAGCTTCATTCAATATATCGCCTCGGGCACAGCCTACACCCTGGGGGTGACGCTTGTCGCGCTGCCCTCCGGCCTGGTCTTGGGTGTGCTGTTTGCCCTGCTCTACGTCTATGGCGGCCGTGTTGTCAGCCGGCTTATGTCTCTCTACAGCACCGTGATGCGCGGTATTCCCCCCATCGTGTTGCTCTTCATCCTGTACTTTGTCATGTCCGGCAGCGTAAATCTCTCCCCGTTTTGGGCAGGGTCCATCTCGCTCGGCATCATCAGCAGCGCGTACCAAATGGAAATCGTACGGGGTGCCATTCTCGCGGTCAGTGGTGAGCAAATGTTGGCCGCTCGGGCAATTGGCATGAGCACGCTCGAAGCCATCCGGTACGTCATCCTGCCCCAAACCCTGCGCCTCGCCATCCCGCCCTGGTCCAACGAAGCGGCCATTGTCATCAAGGATTCGTCGCTGGTCTACGCCCTGGGCGTACCGGAGATCCTGCGCCGCGCGCAGCTCATCAGTGCCAGCACGCAGCAGCCTTTCCTGGCTTACATCTCGGCCGCGGTGATTTACTTCGCCTTGGTTTTCATTGCCAACAGGCTGCTCGCCCGCCTGGAACGCAGGCTGACTATCCCTTCCAACCCCTGATTGGAGCAAACACGATGCCCAAACCCATCCTGACCATCAAGAAACTGACCAAGAAATACGGCAACAATGTCATTTTCCATGACATTGACCTGGTCGTTAACGAGGGGGATACCATCGTGGTGATTGGCCCCAGTGGCACGGGCAAGAGCACCCTCCTGCGCTGTGTAAACCTGCTGACCAAGCCCGATGGCGGCGAAATCTGGCTGGATGACCTCGAAATCACCGCCAAAGGTGCCGACGAGGACCGGGTCCGGCAGCATATTGGCATGGTATTTCAAAACTTTCTTCTCTTCAACCATCTCACCGCCTTGGAAAATGTAAAGCTGGGATTGACCAAGGTGAAGCACCTGCCTGAGGCAGCCGCGCATGAAAAAGCACTGGCCGAATTGACACGGGTTGGTCTCGCGGATCGCGCCGATCACTACCCCGGCCAGCTTTCCGGCGGGCAGCAGCAACGGGTTGGCATCGCGCGGGCCCTGGCGATGGACCCGCGGGTGATGCTATTCGATGAACCCACCTCCGCCCTGGACCCGGAGCTGATTGGGGAGGTGCTGGAGGTCATGCGCAACCTGTCGCTGGAGGGCATGACCATGATCGTGGTCACCCACGAAATGGGCTTTGCCAGGGAGGTTGCCGATCGTATTGTCTTCATGGAAAAAGGCAGCATCGTGGAGGAAGGCACCCCGGATGACCTCTTCTACCGTCCGAAGTATGAGCGTACGCGCGAGTTCCTCTGGAAAATAACCGAACTCTATGGGAAGAAGGAAGCGAAAGAATAAATGGCCGAGTGGCTTGGGCTGTTTCAACGGTTCCTGAAGGATTTCATCCTCGGCGCGGGCACAACCCTGGAGCTGACGGCTGTCGGCTTGCTGATGGGCTTCCTGCTCGGGTTGGGGCTGGCCCTGGCCAAAACCTTTGGTCCTAAATGGCTGCGTGCCATTGCCACTGGCTACATTGAGTTGTTCCGCGGCACGCCCTTATTGGTCCAACTCTTTCTCATCTACTACGGCCTGCCCTCCCTGGGTATCACCCTCTCCCAAACGCTTTCGGCCTACCTCGCGCTCGGTCTGAACAGCGCAGCGTACCAGGCTGAATACCTGCGCGGAGCCATCCAGGCCATCGGCAATTCCCAAATGATGGCTGGGCGTTCCATCGGGCTCTCCCGCTGGCAGACCATCCAACACGTGATTCTGCCCCAGGCTTTGCGGCTGGCGCTGCCCTCGTGGTCGAACGAACCCATCTCCCTGCTCAAAACCACGGCCATCGTCTTCCTGATTGCCGTCCAGGACCTGATGGCAAAGGCCAAGCGGGCGGCCACCATCACCTACAATCCCATCGGGAGTTACCTGGCTGTAGCGGTTGTCTATCTCGTCCTGGTTTTCGCGTTGGACGCGCTGCTCAAGTGGGCTGAGCGCAAAACCAAAATCCCAGGCTTCGAAATCAATACCAAGCGTGTGTAATTCGGAATCCTTGTACTGCGCGCGCTCTGGACAACAGCCAACCCGGTTTCATATAATCCAGTCATTCACCCAAAGCTGGGGTTTGGGAGATGGCATTCGCTTGGATGACACTCTCTGGCCCCTGCTTATCGAAATTCATCTTAATTCATTAATAGGGCGGTAACTGCCATGGATACTTCAGAAACAAGCTGGTCCATCAAGAATACGGTAAAAACCACGCTGAGCATCCTGGCCGTGGCGGTTTTCTTTTTCCTGGTTTACCGTTTTCATCACGTTCTCTTTACGCTTTTCATTGCCATCATTCTGGGAACGGTCGTCCGGCCCTTGTTAACCAGGCTGGTTAACAAAGGCCTGTCCCAAACCGTGGCGCTGCTGCTCATCCTGGCCGCGGTCCTGGTTTTGTTGGCGGGCTTCATCGGGCTGTTGGCTCCCATGCTTTCAGCCCAGAGCGATAAGCTGGCCGCAGATATTCCACGCTATTACCAGGTTATCCGGGATTGGTTAGTAAACAGCCGCAACCTGCTTGTCTCCCGCCTAAGCGAGTCCCTCCCCAGCACGCTGGGCGGTCAGGCAGAAACAGCCAACACCGAGGCCGATGTG
>JAKOSR010000135.1 GCA_029777225.1 Chloroflexota bacterium | reverse complement strand
TCTCCGCCAGCTTTTCCGGCTGAACTTCAGTAACAGATTGCGTTGAAGTCTTCTCCTCTGCAACCTCAGCGGGATGTTGCTCCTCCACATCCGGGGTTAACAAAGCCTGCTGGCTGGGCTCCCCTGGCGCGGTTGGGACGGGGACGCTAAGCGCGGTTCCACTCAGGACCTTGCCCTGACCGGCACGAATATCCACCAAGGCGCACGGTCCCAGCGCGGCCTCGGCCTGGATGAGGCGCGACCAAAGCGCTTCCACGTCTGTGCTGGTGAGCGCGAGGGGGAGCCAGGCTTCAGGGAAATCAGTGGAAAGCAATAGCACGTCGCCATCCGCCAGTTCAGACTGGAAAAAGTGGGGCTTGGGCAACGCCGTCACGCCCAACCCACGGCTGTCCAGCGTTGGGTCAAAAAGCAGGGTGCGGCTGTTTTGGCGGATGAGCATCGCGCGGGTCTTGCCGTCCTGGGAGATGAAAAGGGTACCATGGTGAAGCACCACCAGGCACAAATTGGCCGTGCGCCAGGTGCTCGCTTCTTCAAAACGGTCGTTTTCCAGGAAGAGCGGTTTGTTGAGCGCTTCCACCACCACCTTGAGCGCGTTGGTGACCGAACCGGAAGATTGGAAAAACAACGCGGCCAGGCGTTCCTGCCATTTCTTCAGGTCAGCATCGGGCACAGGGTTTGGCCCGGTGAAGCCGAGGTAGATTAACAAGATGTCATCCTCACGCCCCCGGGCGGAACGCTTTGGCGCGGTCGTCATGTAGACGGGGAGGTTGGCTTGATTGGCGATGGGTCGAAGAATCAAATCTAATTTCATGGGCGCACCTGGGTTACCGTGAGTATCAGGTATATTGAGTACAACATTCGTGCCAGCAGGTATAATGGTGCCAATGAATTTTAATTTGGTTACCCAATTAGCTGATTTGGCCGCGCTCGAAGATGAATGGCGCGGCTTGTTACGTGAGAGCATCACGCCCCTGGTTTTCATGGACCCTGCTTACCAGTTGGTCTGGTGGGAAACGCTTGGCGGAGGTGAGTGGCCGGCCGAATCGAGCCAGCTGGCGGTCATCGTGGCGCGTGAAGGCCCAGTTCTGGTGGGCGTGGCACCCCTGTTCCTTGGTTCCAAACCCGGTTTTGAACCCGCGCTGCGCTTCATCGGGGCGATTGAAGTGAGTGATTACCTCGATTTCATCGTCAGGCCTGAAAACCTTGACAACTTCGTGGAGGGTTTGCTCCGTTTCCTGGCCGAATCCGACCTGCCTGTTAAACAACTCTGCCTGGATAACCTCGTGGATAGTTCCCCCACCCTGCCCGCGCTTGCTACGGCTGCCAACAAGCTTGGCTGGAGCCTGGAAAGCAGCACGCTTCAGCCCTCACCCTACATTCCGCTTGCGGAAAGCTGGGATGCTTACCTGGCCGGGATTGATAAGAAACAGCGCCACGAAATCCGTCGGAAAATTCGCAATGCTGAAACCAACTTCCAGGTGGATTGGTATGTTGCTGAAGGCGTGTTCGCGGCTTGTGACGAGGTCAGCGATTTTCTATCCATGATGCGCAACGAAGAAGAAAAGGATGTGTTTCTGACCAATCCAATGGTCAAGTTCATGCGCCGCGTCGCCGAAACCACCTGCCGGCAGGGCATCCTGCACCTGGCTTTCCTGACCATGGACGGCGAGAAGGCGGCCGCCTACCTGAGCTTCAAACAAGGTCAGCGCCTGTTGGTATACAATTCCGCGTTCAACCCAAAATACTTTTCCAGTTCTCCGGGTTGGGTGCTGCTGGGTCAGATTATCCAATGGGCGATTGCCAATGGCTTCACCGAAGTGGACATGATGCGTGGCGACGAGATCTATAAGTATCGCTTTGGGGGCGTGAACCGTTATGTGTTACGCGCCGAGCTCAACCCCGCTCAAGCATAGGCGGAACGGGCACGATTTCCGCGTTTTGAAGTGTAAGAACCTGGCTTTCGATCCCATTCTGCAAATTCCAATAAACCTCTAATACCTGGGCAAGTCAAAATTCTTGACCTTCTTTTTTCGGCATGGTATCATTAAGAACAGATAATTAGCACTCTCGGCATGAGAGTGCTAATTCAGAATAAGCCATGACCAAAGAACTAACTGAACGACAGAAATTACTGCTCACGCTGATTGTGCACGAGCACTCACGTACCGCCCTGCCGGTGGCGTCCAACGCGTTGGTACGGCAATACAGCCTGCCGATGAGTTCCGCGACGGTGCGCAACGAGATGACGGCCCTGACCGAGATGGGCTACCTGCGCCAACCCCATACTTCCGCGGGCCGGGTTCCCACCGAAGAAGGTTACCGCTACCTGGTGAGCCACCTGCTCAACCCAACCACCCTGCCGGCCACCACGCGTAACACGATCAGTCACCAGTTTTACCAGTCCCCACAGGGCCTGGACCAATGGCTGCCCCTGGCCGCGTCGGTACTGGCGAGCCATTCCCAGGCAGCCTCCATCGTGACCGCCCCGCACAGTGAGCGGGCAACCTTCAAACACCTGGAGTTAATTGCCACCCGTGCCACCCAGGTGCTGATGGTGTTGGTGTTAGTTGGCGGGGAAATCAGGCAAGCGTTTCTGTCTCTGGACACGCCCGTCTCCCAGGAAGCGCTTTCACAGGTGGCGGCCAGGTTTAATGACCTTTGCCGAAGTGCCACCCTGGAAACCCTGGATAAACTGCCCGTGCCCTCGGACTCACTGGACCAGCAGGTGCTGCGCGCCATCCGGGACCAGCTCTCCCAGGTGGGTAAGCTGGTCACTGGGGAAGTGTACCTGGACGGATTGACGAACGTGTTGGCTGAACCAGAATTTGCCGAGATGGATATGGCCCGCTCCGCCCTGCGCGTGCTTGAGGAACGGCCCCTGCTGAACGACCTGATTTCGCGCACCATCATGACCGAAAAAGTGGGTGGCGTGCAGGTTCTGATTGGCGGCGAAGGTACCTGGGAGGAACTGCGCGATTGCTCGGTCATCCTGACCCGATATGGCGTTCCGGACTTGTTGACCGGCACGTTGGGTGTTTTGGGACCAATGCGCATCTCCTACGGGCGCACCATCAGCACAATCCGTTTTGTGGCCGGCCTGCTTACGGACCTGGTGTCTCAAACCATGGTGGATTAAACCAGCCGAAAGGCTGTTAAGAGGTGAAATATGGAAGAAGATAAATATAAAAAAGGTGTGCCAGCCTCCGAGGAAACTCCCGGCAATGGCGGCGAAGTGCAAGAAAGCGCTTCACAGGCTTCCTATGAGGAATTGCAAAAACAATTCGAGGACTTGAAAAAGAGCTCGGATGATTACCTGGACAGCCTGCAACGCGAACGCGCCAGTTTCGCGAACTACCGTCGCCGTATTGAACAGGATAACGCGCTGGTTTATGACGCCGCGTTGGCCGATTCCATCAAGCTTTTCCTGCCCGTGCTGGATGACCTGGAGCGTGCCTTAAAAAACAAACCAACCAACGAAACCAGCGCTCCGTGGGTGGCCGGTATTGAGCTCATCCTGCTCAAGCTGCGCAAGGCCATGGAAAGCAAGCACGTGACAGAAATCGCCGCTAAACCGGGCGAAGCGTTTGACCCGCATTACCATGAGGCGGTCACGCACGAAGAAAACGAAGAATGGACCGATGGACAGATTATCGAGGTTGTCCAAACCGGTTATAAGCTCAAAGATCGCATTATCCGCCCCGCCCTTGTCCGCGTGGCCAAATAGGAGGATTTTTCATGTCAAAAATTATTGGTATCGACCTTGGCACCACCAACTCCGTTGCCGCCGTCATGGTGGGCGGGGAACCTGTAGTCATCCCCTCCGCGGAAGGTGAACGTCTCGTTCCTTCCGTTGTGGCACTCAACAAGAATGGCGAGCGCTTGGTGGGCCGGGTTGCCCGCAACCAGGCCATCATAAACCCTGAAAACACCATTTTTTCCATCAAACGCTTCATGGGCCGGCGCTACGAGGACCCCGAGGTCCAGCGCGCCAAAGGCCGTGTGCCCTACAAGATTACCAAGGCCCCGAATGGGGACCTGCGCGTGGTGATGGGCGACAAGGAATACACCCCGCCAGAGATTTCCGCCATGATTTTGGCCAAGATAAAGCGCGACGCGGAAGCCTACCTGGGAGAGCCAGTCACTCAGGCCGTCATCACCGTGCCCGCCTATTTCAACGATGCCCAGCGCAATGCCACCAAGGACGCCGGCAAGATTGCCGGCCTGGAAGTGCTGCGCATCATCAACGAACCAACTGCCTCCTCCCTGGCTTACGGCCTGGACAAACGCAAGAACGAGACCATCACAGTATACGATCTGGGCGGCGGCACCTTCGATGTTTCCATCCTGGAAGTGGGCGATGGCCTCTTCCAGGTCAAGTCCACCAGCGGCGATACTTTCCTGGGTGGTGACGACTTCGACCAGCGTGTGATTGACTGGCTGGCTGATGAATTCAAGCGGGAAAATTCCATTGACCTGCGCCAGGACCGCCAGGCCCTCCAGCGCCTCAAGGAAGCCGCGGAAAAGGCCAAAATTGAGCTTTCCACCACCATGCAGGCAGACATCAACCTGCCTTACATAACCGCGGACGCTTCCGGTCCCAAGCACCTGGTCACCACGCTAACCCGATCCAAGCTGGAACAGCTGACCGAGGATCTCATTCAAAAGTCCATCACCCCCGTTTCCCAGGCCCTGCAGGATGCCAACCTGCGTGCCAGCGATATCAACGAGGTGGTGATGGTCGGGGGCATGACCCGTATGCCGGCTGTACAGGAAGCTGTCCGGCGCCAATTCAACAAAGATCCCAACAAGAGCGTCAACCCGGATGAGGTTGTCGCCATCGGCGCGGCCATCCAGGCCGGCGTGCTGGGCGGCGAGGTGAAGGATATCCTGCTGCTCGACGTCACCCCCCTGACGCTTTCCATCGAAACCCTCGGCGGGATTGCTACACCCCTGATTAAGCGCAACACCACCATTCCCACGCGCGAAAGCCAGGTGTTTTCAACGGCGTCCGACAATCAAACCCAGGTGGAAATCCACGTCTTGCAGGGCGAGCGCCCGATGGCCGCGGATAACAAGTCCCTGGGCAAGTTCAACCTGGATGGCATTCCCGCGGCTCCCCGTGGCGTTCCGCAGGTGGAGGTCACCTTTGATATCAACGCCAACGGCATCCTCGAGGTCACCGCGAAGGACAAGGCTACCGGACGTCAGCAGAACATCACCATCACCGCTTCCTCCGGTTTGAGCGAAACAGAAGTTGAAAAGATGCGCCGCGAAGCTGAAGCCCATGCGGACGAGGACCAGAAACGCCGGGCCATGATAGAAGCGCGCAACACGGCGGACAACGCTGTTTACACGTCAGAAAAGACGCTCAAAGACCTGGGCGATAAGGTCCCCGCGGACCTGAAAACCCGTGTTGAAGAAGCCATCAAGCAGGTGCGCGTCACGCGTGACCAGGACGACTCCGAGGCCATCAACCAGTCTGTTGAAGCGCTGATGAAGGTTTTGCAGGAAGTTGGCCAGGCTGCCTACCAGCAGCCCGGCAACCAAACCGGTGCGGCCAGCGAAAAACCCGAAGATTCTGCTCACGACGATGGTGATTTCGTGGACGGCGAGTTCAGGCAGGCCTAAACAGGACGAGTAACAAAAACACGCAGGGCCGGCTGTGAACATCCGCCGGCCCCGGCGTGAGACGCGGGAAAAGTTGTAAGCCATGGCAACAAAACGAGATTATTACGAAGTGTTGGGCGTTTCGCGCTCAGCCACCGCGGAGGACGTTAAGAACGCCTTCCGCTCCCTGGCGCGCAAGTATCACCCGGATGTGAACAAGGAGCCCGACGCCGAGGAGAGATTCAAGGAAATTAACGAAGCCTACGGCGTGCTCAGCGATCCCGAAAAGCGCGCGGCCTACGACCGTTATGGCTTCTCTGGGGTCAACACCAACGGCATGCCCGATTTTTCCAGCATGGACCTTTCGGATATCCTGGAAGGCCTGTTTGGCATGGGTGGATTTGGCGGTTTCTCCTCCTCCAGGCGCAGCCGGAACACTCCCCGGCGCGGCGCAGACCTGTCCTCCAAGCTCAAGCTGACGTTTGAGGAAGCCGTCTTTGGCGCGGAAAAAGAAATTGAAATCACCCGCGATGAAAAATGTTCCACCTGTGGTGGCACAGGCGCCGAACCAGGTACAACCCCAGCCACCTGCCAAACCTGCAAGGGACAGGGCGAAGTGCGCCAGGTACATCAGACCTTCCTGGGCTCCATGGTACAGGTAATCACCTGCCCGGAATGCCAGGGCCGCGGCCAAATCCTCACATCGCCCTGCCATACCTGCCGCGGCAGTGGGCTGGAGCGCAAAACGGTCAAGAAAACCGTGAGCATCCCAGCCGGTGTGGATAACGGTAACCAGATTCGCATGATGAATGAGGGCCAGCCAGGCGCCAACGGCGGCCCCAACGGCAACTACTACATTGAACTGGAAGTCGCGCCACATAAATACTTCCGCCGTCGTGGCACCGATATCCTCCTGGACCTGGACATCAACATCGCCCAGGCCGCGCTTGGGGATGAGATTAATGTACCAACACTCAATGGCGACGTGAAGCTACGCATCCCACCTGGTACCCAACCAGGCAGGGTCTTCCGGCTCAAGGAAAAAGGTGTGCCCGTCCTGCAACGCAGTGAACGTGGCAGCCAGCTGGTGACCATCAACGTGCAGGTTCCCACCTCGCTCACCGACCAGCAGGAAGCTTTGCTTCAACAGCTCGGGAAAACCATGGGCACCGAGGTCAAAATCCAGGAACGCAGCTTCTTTGACAAGCTGAAGGACGCCTTCAGTGGTTAAGCCGACCGCCTGGCTGGAAGCCTCGCTGATATGCAGCGGTGAATTGGCTGAAGCGGTTGCCGAGGTCTTTTCCCGCTATGCCCCGGATGGGGTGGTGCTCAGCAGCATCACCGCCTTTGACCCGGAGGCCTATGAACAAAGGCCGACCGGGGATATGCGCGTCAGCGCGTACCTGCCCCAGGATGCCGCGCTTGAGGACACCCGCCAACAGCTTGAAACTGCCATTTGGCACCTGGGACAGATCGTCCCGCTGCCGGCCCTTCAATACCAGGTCATCGCGGACCAGGATTGGATGGCCCTGTGGAAAACCCACTACGAGCCCATCCGTCTTGGGCAACGCATGATTGTTTTACCGGAATGGGCAGACCGCGCCCTGGCCAAGGACCTGGTGCCGATTATCATTTCCCCTGATATGGCCTTTGGAACGGGTTCACACCCCTCAACCCAGCTTTGCCTGGTCGCGTTGGAAGAATATGGCTGTACCGGCCAGAATGTGATTGATATCGGCTGTGGCAGTGGCATTCTTTCAATTGCCGCGGCACGCTTTAGCGGGGACCGCATCCTCGGCGTGGACTACGACCCCGAGGCCATCCCCTCCTGCGAGCGAAACGCCGCTCTGAATGACATGCCCGGCCGCATCCTCTTTGAAGCCGGCACCCACACCGATGTGCTGGCCCGCACCGATGGCCTGAACCACGCCCCACGCGTGCTCGCCAACATCCTGGCGCCCGTGCTTATCACCATGCTTGCCTCTGGCCTGGAGCAGACGGTCATCCCTGGCGGCCTCCTGATTCTTGGTGGAATACTGGATACCCAGGCCCAGGACGTCATCCAGGCGGCAGCCGCGCGGGACCTCAGCCTGGTCGAAACGCTCCAAAGTGGGGACTGGGTGGTGCTGGTGCTGCGAAAAGGGCAGTCACTCTGATTTGCCCGCTTTGCACGCGGTGAATCGAATAAAAAAACAAATACGTCTCTAAACGTTGAAATTCCAGTCTTTAATATTTTGAAAACCGCCATTCTGCCCTTATAATCAAGAGAGACTCTACAAACGGAGGTCCCCATGGCAGTCATCACACTCTCCCGGGAATATGGCAGTGGCGGCGGCGCGCTCAGCCAGATGATTCACAATTCCCTGCGGTACAAGCTGGCAGATAAGCAGCTCATCGAGCAAGTTCTCCGAACCTACGGGCTCACCACCCTGGATGAGGTTTACCACACCACGCACAATATTTGGTCGCGGCTGGATTCACAGACCATGGAACTGGTGCGTATGCTAAATAACACCATCCGGGCTTTTTCCAAGCACGATGGCACCTTGATTATCGGCCGTGGTGGTTTTGTCGTTTTGCAGGATTACCAAAACGTGCTCAATGTTTTCCTGCGGGCGCCGTTTGACTACCGGGTGCGCATGGTCATGGATACCGAAGGCGTGCATGACATCCTGGAAGCCGAGGAGCAGGTGCGCCAGAGCGACAAAGCCCGCGTGAGTTTCCTGCAGATTTTCCACGACATCAAGCCCGATTCCCCCCAAAACTTTAACCTGGTCATTGATACCAGCCGTATCCCCTTGCACATGGCCGCCAGCTGGGTCATCGAAGCGGCGCGCAATATCGACTTGCGCAAGCCTGACCCCGCCCGTTCCACTGCCAGCATCGAAGTGGACCCAGTTCTGGGCAGGATTGTGGAAGAAACCCTCTCCAAGCAAGCCTGATGCTATTTGAAAAGCCATCAAAAAAGAGGACACTCGGTGTCCTCTTTTTGTGGTTAATCCGTGGGGCCTGGGGGAGTATCGGCGCCTTGCTCTGGGTCCCCAATGCCCAGGGCTTTCCATTTTTTCTCATCCTGGCGCAGCCGGTGTTGTTTGCCACCTCGCAGGCGCAGAGCGTCAAAACCTTCCGGCTTGATGACCATCTTCTCCCCTTGCAGCAGGCTAAAGACGCCCTCCTGCCCTTGAATTTCAGCATCCTTGAAAGGATCCGTGAGGGCCGGGTTTGGACGGGCATAATCCAACGGTTCCTCGTAGGTCGTGATGAAACCTTCGAAGTTGCGCAGCACAACCTTGTGGTCAGACATGGCCAATAAATAATTCGGTGCCAATGGGATTTTCCCACCACCACCCGGCGCGTCCACCACGTAGGTCGGGACGGCGAAGCCAGACGTATGGCCGCGCAAGGCTTCCATAATCTCCATGCCGCGCGCGATGGGGGTGCGAAAATGGCCGGCCCCTTCCACCAGGTCACACTGGTAGATGTAATATGGCCGGACGCGGATACGCACAAGGTCCTGCACCAGGCGGCGCATGAGATAAGGGTCATCATTCACGCCCGCCAGCAACACGGATTGGTTGCCCAGCGGAATGCCCGCGCGCGTGAGCTTATCGCAGGCTTCGGCCAGTTCCGCGGTGATTTCGTTTGGATGGTTCACGTGGATATTCAGCCACAACGGGTGGAACTGCTGTAAAAGCTCGGTGAGGTCGTCCGTAATACGCTGGGGCATGAACACCGGCACGCGTGACCCAATGCGGATGACCTCGATATGTTCAATTTCGCGCAGGGAGCGCAGGATGCGTTCCAGGATTTTCGGGGCGAGAGTGAGTGGGTCGCCACCCGAAAGCAACACGTCACGCACCTGGGGGGTACTGCGCAGGTAATCAAGCTGTGCCTCAAAATCCTCAGAGGAAAAGGACTGGGCCGGGTCACCCACCAGGCGTGAGCGGGTGCAGTAGCGGCAGTACGAGGCGCAGGTATTGGTGATGAGCATCAACACGCGGTCCGGATAGCGGTGCACCAGCCCGGGGACAGGGGAGTGCATGTCTTCGGCCAGCGAATCTTCCATCATACCAGTGAAGGGCAGGATTTCCGCTTCAGTGGGGATGACCTGGCGGCGAATGGGGTCGTAAGGATCATCGGGGTCGATGAGGGAAGCAAAATAAGGGGTCACGTCCACCCTGAACAGGCTGGTGCTGTTCAACGCTTTTTTCTCCCCTTCGGTCAGGGGGAAAAGCTTCTCGAAATCCTCGACGGTGTTCAGGCGGTGGCTGAGCTGCCAGCGCCAGTCGTTCCATTTCTCATCCGGTATGTCCCGAAAGGCTGGGGCTTTTTTGGAAGTGAATGCAGTTTTGGTCATGCGGGCTCCTGTTTAATTTGGTGAGGATTATATTTTACCGGAAACTGGACGGTTCGAGATTTTTCCAGCCACATGCCAAACACTTCAATTTACAAATCCGGCTTCAGCGGGTGCGCGCTTAGAAGAAATGCGAGGGGAAGTTGCCGGTGACGTGCACTTGCTGGTTTTCAATTAGAAACGCCTGGGGGTCAAGGTCCAACACGCCCCGGCGAAGGATAATTAGCTCATACTTGGAGACCACGGTGTTAATCACCAGGTAAGACGAGCCGGTGAAAGCCCCGGTGCCGTCCCAGTAGGTGGCGCTACGATTCACCACATCCACGATGTACGGCAGCACCTCGCGGTTCCTGGTGACGACCATCACGCTGATTTTGACGTTTTGGTAATGTACGCGGTCGACCATGAACGTGTAAATCAGCGTGAAGATAATGGAATACACCAAAACCACCCAGGGGTAGCGGAAGAAGGCATAGATATAGACAAGCATGCTAATCAGCAGGCTTACCCGGCCAACGCTGAAATCCTTGTTCTTCAGGCTAACAAACACCCCCAGGATGTCCGTTCCCCCGGAGGAGCCACCACTGCGCAGGCACAAACCGGTGCCAATGCCGGCCAGGATGCCGCCAATCAGGCAGAGGGTCAGCGTGTCGTCCAGCCCAGGGATGAGCAACTTCACCGGGATAACCGACATGGCGATTGACATCACCACGATGTTGAGGATGGTCTTGTAGAAGAATTTGCGGTTGATCGATTGAAAGGAAATGAACAGCAGCGGTAGGTTCAAGGCCAACAGAAAAACACCGGTCAGGTCCCCTATCCCGGGAAAAATGGTGCTGGCCAGTTCACGGAGGATCTGGGC
>JAKOSR010000018.1 GCA_029777225.1 Chloroflexota bacterium | reverse complement strand
TGGCAACTGGGAACACGCAGTTGCCAGATCGGTTGGTACGATACTCGGCCCGTCCACTAGGTTGGTTCGTGGACTTTATAATCAGTTTCTTGCTGTGACCATAACAAAAAAGCTAGAAAAGTTCAAAACAATTGTAAGTGATGGGTTAGCTCCTGACGAGCTTATCCTCTTCAATTCAACGGTCGATGAGGCGATTGCGTTATGTTCAAAGGATCGCTGGCGAGATGTGTGTGAGCTGCTTGCCTCACAATGGCAGAAAATGCAGAATAGTTTGAAACACAATGCTGAAGGATCTGCCCCAAACTTTTCTTCTAACCATACGAGCAAACTCATGAAGCATCGGCTAATCAAACACGAGCATTCGGAGTGAGGCCTGGCCTAATAAGATGCCTGACCAGGTGGGAAAGGCATAGAAGGTTACAGCTTGATTAGAACAACGCTATGACCAACAGTTTTTAGATAGACTAAGATTAAGTGCGCGATCGTTTCCTAAAGAAGGCACGTAAACCTCCCCCACCGCTGACCATATTTGCGCTCCAGCCAAGGGTCTAATAAACTGGACTGATCCCCTCATGGAGGCTGAAGATGAAAACGAAAGCAATTTTCCTGACAATCCTTGTCTTGAACTTGGCTGGCCGCACCCTGCCGGTCAGCACCCCCGCAGCCGACTCGCAATCCCTCATCCTCCCCCACAAAAAAAACAAGGCGCCTGTTCAAGCGCCTTGTTTTACATCCCAGCCCTTACTCCCCCAGCAGTTTCCGCAACTCCCCAAAATCCACCCGCGAGGTCATGTCAAAGCTCAGCGGCGTAACCGACACCACGTGGTCCAAAATCACCGCGCGCAGGTCGCTGTCAGCTTCAGGCGTGTCAGCGTCCACTCGGGTGATGTAGCCCATGTTCCTTGAGCCATTTTCGTCCTCATGCTCACGCGGCACCGGGAAGAAATAACGCTGGCGGGATTGCCGGGTGATAATCCAGGGCGTTTCGGGGGTGGCATTGTCGGGCACGTCCACTTTGATGACGTCGACATCGAAGGGCATGTTTTTTCTCAACATTTTTTCAGCGAAATAGCGGGTGAAGTAACCTGCCACGGAGAAATCCACCGCGCTTGAGAGGTTGAAGTGAAATTCAGCAGGGGTCTGAAGGGAGACAGCCAGCGCGGGCATGCCGAGGGTGGCCGCTTCAATGGCCGCGCCGACCGTGCCGCTGACCATCAGGCCGGAGGCGATGTTTTCGCCATAGTTAATCCCCGAAACCACCAGGTCTGGCTTGAATTGCAGCACCTCCAGCAGGCCATGCAAAACGGATTGCGCCGGGGAGCCCCCCACAGCGTAGACCTGCCACTCCTGCCCGTTGACGGTCATGGTCTGGCGGTCCACCCGGCCATCGGATTCCCTTGGCAGGGAGCGGCCCATGGAGGTTTGTTGAACGCGCGGGGCGACCACATGCACAAAACCCAGCGGGGCGAGCGCCTCGGCCGCGGCCCACAGCCCTGGGGAACTGATGCTGTCGTCGTTGGTTAATAGAATTTGAGGTCTACCTGAATTATTCATAGCGCGATTGTATCAAAGCTTGCGGGGAAAAACAGCTGAATGGTCAAAAAGGAAGGGATTTACATTTTTTCGGGATAGTTCTTGAGCAGTTCCTGCCCCGGGAAAAACAAAGCCTTGGGTTCGCAGACACTTTTACAAAAACAACAGCCGACCAGGCAAAGGAATGGCTCAGCCACCCAAATCTTCCCATTTTCATCCCAGTCAAAGACGGGCCGGGCGCATACATCCTTGCAGGCCCCACACTGCGTGCACAGGGCTTCCGAAATGGTCGGGAACCAGGGGATGTGCTCGCGGGGATAGCCCCTCCAGGTGCCATAAGCCCGGGCGACCACTGCCTTTCCGCCCTGTTTTTGGCGGTAGTAATCCCCGTACGCGGCACGCAACGCCTGTTGGTAGTGGGTGATGGCTGATTTTGGAACGTAATTGTGCTTTCTGACCCCTTCGAGCAAGCGGCTATCGAGGCTGGCATCTTCAAGCCGGATGTCTTGGTCGAAGAGCTCCTGGAATAGTTCCTCCAGGCCCAGCAGTCCGGCTGGAGCGCCGGCGATGTTGAGCATTCGATAACTCAGGGCCATGCTTATTCTTCCTGCGGATTGGTGGCAGGCAGCGCTTCGGCCTGACCCAGGCAGCGCGCGGCGGCCTGTTTGAGGTGGGACACCATGGCCGTCAGGCCATTACCTCGCTGGGATGAAAGGTGCCGCCAAAGCCCCAGGGACTCAAAGAAGCGTAAGTCCGACTCCAAGACTTCGCCGGCTGGCTGGTGATTAAACACCTTGTTGAGCACGGCTACCATCCCTTTGACAACCAATGAATCACTGTCGGCTTGGAAGCACAATCGTCCATCCTGGCATTCCACGGCCAGCCATACGCTGGACTGGCAGCCTTTTACCAGATTGGAATCGGTTTTTTGAGCAGGGTCCATTGCTGGGAGCTCCTGCCCCAGCTCGATGAGATAGTCGTACTTTTCTTCCCAGCTATCCAACAGGCCGAACGCTTCGATCAATTCGTTCTCAATTTCGAGGATAGTTGACATGATTACCTCTTTAGCATCTTCAACACGCGCTTCAGCCCTTGGACCAGAGCGTCAATATCTTCACGTGTATTGTACAAAGCCAGGGACGCGCGAACTGTCCCGGTAATCCCCAGGCGGTCCATGATGGGCTGCGTGCAGTGCTGACCGGTGCGCACCGCAATCCCATAGGCATCCAGTAGGACGCCGACATCATAATGTTGGATGCCTTCCAGGTTGAAGGGCAAAATACTGGAGCGACGGATTGGGTTGCCATATAGGATCAAGCCAGGAACCTGGCCAAGCTGCCCGATGCCGTAGCGTAATAGGTCGTCTTCATAAACGGCCAGCTCTTCCGCATCAAACTGCTCAAGGTAATCAATTGCGGCAGCCAGCCCAATCGCACCGGCGATATCCGGTGTGCCGGCTTCAAATTTGAAGGGGAGCTGGTTGAAAGTGGTTCGATCCACGGTCACCTGGTCTATCATTTCGCCACCGGAGAGGAAAGGCATCATTGCCTCAAGCCATTTTTCCTGGCCATATAGCACGCCGATGCCTGTGGGTCCATACATTTTATGACCCGAGAAAACATAAAAATCCGCGTCCAGCTTCCGGACATCGTGTTCGATGTGGTGGACCGACTGGGCGGCATCCACGAGCACGGGAATGCCGCGTGAGTGGGCGAGGGGGATGATTATCTCCAGGGGATTGACGGTCCCCAACGAATTGGATACATGGTTGAGCGCCAGTAATCTGGTTCTCTTACCGAGCAGCTTGTCCAACACTTCCAGGTCCAGGTCGCCATCCGGTGTGAAAGGCACCACGCGGAAATGAGCGCCCTTACGCTGGCATAGCAACTGCCAGGGGACGAAATTGCTGTGGTGCTCCAGTTGGGTAACCACCACCTCGTCCCCTTCCTTCACGAATGTATCGCCAAAGGAATGGGCTACCAGGTTGATGGACTCCGTGGTGTTGCGGGTGAAGATGATTTCGTGTTTGTGCTCCGCGTTGATAAAACGGGCTACTCTGCCCCGGGTTGTTTCATGCGCCTGGGTGGCTAGCGCGGCCAGGCTGTGGTTGCCACGGTGAATATTGCTGTTGTAGTGGGTGTAATAATCCACCAGCGCGTCGATCACGCTTTGGGGCTTTTGCGTGGTGGCCGCGTTATCCAGGTACACCAGGGGATGGTCGTTGACCATGGTTTTGAGAATCGGGAAATCAGCGCGGGCAGAGCTTATTGTTTTCGTCATCGAATATCCTTTTACACCCCGGATTTTACCATCGCGTGCCCAACCAGGGTGATACACTTGTATGAGCAGGCGCGTCTGGTCAATTTCGCTCCCGCAGTCTCCTCACTGTACAACAGTGAGGGCGTTTTCCCTTCCATAAGATAAAATTGTTAACAATCACCCCGGTTCGTGACTTTAGGAAGTCATCCATTGAACAGGATTATTTGGGCAGGCTGGAGGAAGCATGGAAGAGAAAATATTGGTTGTGGATGATGAAGTCTCCTTGCAGGAGACTCTTTCGTACAGCTTAAAAAAGGAAGGCTACGAGGTGGAGGTGGCCGGTGATGGCAATACCGGGTTGGAACTGGCCCGAACCTATAAGCCTGACCTGATTATCCTGGACGTGATGCTGCCGGGTATTGATGGGTTTGAGGTCTGCCGGATATTGCGACAGGAAACCAACACGCCCGTCCTGATGTTGACAGCGCGGGATGACGAGATTGACCGCGTGGTGGGACTGGAAGTGGGCGCCGATGATTACCTGCCCAAACCGTTCAGCATGCGCGAGCTCATCGCGCGGGTGAAGGCCCTTCTAAGGCGAGTGCGGTTGATTCGCGAGGAAGTTGAAACGGGCGCACAGGAAACCGGGCTGCCGAAGGCCATGACCTTTGGGAACCTCATCATCGACACCAACCGGCGGGAAGTCTCCCTGGATGGCAAAGTCATCCCGCTTAAACCCAAGGAATATGAGCTGCTGGCTTTCATGGGCTTACACAAAGGCCGTGTGTTGACCCGGGAATTCATCCTGGAGCAGGTGTGGGGCTGGGGGTTCGTGGGGGACTCGCGCACGGTGGATGTCCACATCCGCTGGCTGCGGGAAAAGATTGAGGCCGTTCCCGACAAGCCGCAGCGCATCATCACCGTTCGGGGGGCGGGCTACCGGTTTGAAGGGTAAGTGATGAAGCTCCGCTCGCAGACGCGTGTCATCCTTCCGTACCTGGGCATCCTGGCGGTTTACGCCTTGCTGATGGCTGTGGGGGTGCCATGGCTGGTGAGGCGGGGGCAGCTGGCCGCGGCTGAAACCGGCGCGGGCTTCAACCCGACCAGCCTGGTCATTTATGTTGTGGTTATTTCAGTCGTTGGCCTGTTTGCGGGGCTCTACGTCAACCTGAGGGCTGATGCGCGCCAGCGCCATGCCCTAAACCAACTGACGCAGGCCACCAGGGACCTTGGAGAGGGACGGTTCAAGGAACTGGAAATTCCTGAAGACGTGGGTCCGCTGCCTGAAACGCAGGCGTTGAAAGGGGCGCTGGAAAGCACGGCGCGTGAAATCCAGTATCGCATGGAAGCCATCCTCAAGGAACAGTCCATGCTCTCCGCAGTGCTCAGCCAGATGACCGATGGGCTGCTCATCGCGGATGACAATGGGCGTGTGCTGCTGCTCAACAAAATGGCGGAAAAGCTGTTCATGATCAGCCAGGAAAAAGCCCTGGGGCGCTCCGTGGTGGAGGTCATGCGGCACCACGCGCTGGTGGAGCTGTGGGAAAAATTTCGCGGGGGAGAATCCAAGTCCATCACGCTTGAGATGGGAGTGAACCGCAACTTCCTGCAGGTGGTGGGCATCCGGCTGGATGACGAGATACCGGGCCGCTCCATGCTGCTTTTTCAGGACCTGACGCAAACCCACCGCCTGGAGATTGTGCGGCGGGACTTCATCTCTAACATCTCCCATGAACTGCGTACGCCAATGGCCAGCCTGAAAGCCCTGAGCGAGACCTTGCTTGATGGCGCGCTCGAAGACCCTCCGGCCGCGCGGCGCTTCGTGGTGCGCATGGACACCGAGGTGGACAACCTGAGCCAGCTGGTGAATGAGCTGCTCGAACTTTCCAGGATTGAATCGGGCAGGACCAATTTTGACTTCCAACGCGTGTTCCCTTGCGGGCTGATGGCGAAGGCTTGTGAGCGAATGACGCTGCAGGCGGAAAGGATGGGGTTAAGCGTAGGGCAGGAATGCCCGGACAACCTACCACAAATCTTTGCCGACCCGGCCCGCATCTCGCAGGTATTCATCAACCTCATCCACAACGCGATTAAGTTCACCCCGGCTGGAGGAAAAATCCAGTTGAGCGCCTGGCAGGATGGCGGATTCGTGGTGTTCCGCGTGGCGGATACGGGGGTGGGAATCGCGCAGAAAGATGTGAGCCGGATATTTGAGCGGTTCTACAAGGCCGATCGCGCCCGGGCTGGTGGCGGGACCGGGCTGGGGCTTTCCATTTGCAAGCACATGGTGGAAGCCCATGGCGGTAAAATCTGGGCTGAGAGCGAGGAGGGCAATGGCGCGAACTTCTTTTTCACCATTCCTGTTGCCTCCACATAAAGTACAGGCTGGTTACAGATTGACGCGCTGCGGGTTTGAGGGGCGAAGCTGGTCCGCGCGATTGAAAGCCAGCTTGATTCTGGACGTTTGCGGATAGTGCTGATATCATCAAGCATATCTTGAGGAGTGAGTCATGGCACGGCTGACATTGGATCGCGAACTTCGTTTGGTGCAGGATGAAATCCTGATTTTGGGGAGCCTGGTTGAACAGGCCATCCTGAACGCTGTGGATGCCCTGCGCCGGCGCGACATTGCCGCAGCGATGGAAGTGCAGCACAATGACCGCCGGATTAACAACAAACGCTTCGCCATTGAAAACCGCATCCTGATTCTGTTGGCCACCCAGTCGCCCATGGCGCACGACCTGCGGCTGTTGGCCGGCATGTTGGAAGTCATAACCGAGCTGGAGCGCATTGGTGATTACGCCAAAGGCATTGCCAAGGTTTGCGTGCGCCTGGCTGAGGAAGATACCCTTATCCCCATCCGGGAAATTACAACCATGGCGGACAAGGCCATCTCGATGTTGCATCGGGCGCTGGATGCCTTCATCGCCGAAGATGAGGCGGCCGCCCGACAAATTCCGCTGGAAGACGACGAAGTGGATGAGCTCTACAATCTTGTTTATCACAAGCTTATCCAAACCATGATTAACGATCCACAAGCGATTGACCATGCCAATCAAATTTTGTGGGTAATTCATAACCTGGAGCGGACGGCCGACCGCGTTACCAACATTTGTGAACGCATCGTCTTCATTCATACCGGCGAGCTGATGGAGATGGACAGCGAGGATGATGAGTCAGAAGACGAAGACGAAAACCTTGACACCGCCTGACCTTGTTGCCAATCCCCGAAAACTGTAAAATTTTTGGCTTTGCCCCACTGGTGGTCGTTTGGCCATTTCTTCATCCTTAATTTATAATTAACAATAATTCAAGCCTCCCGATACGCGGCAGGTGGAAATCCATCCGATGCCAGAGGGAAACAGGCATTTAGAACAAGGAGTGAGATGTGTTAAAACCTAACAACACGAAAGGCAAGCTCATTATTGTTGAGGGTATTGATGGCTCCGGAAAATCCACGCAGATCGATTTGTTGTACAAGTGGTTACAAAGCGCTGGATACTCGGTGTACTTCAGTGAGTGGAATAGCTCTGAGCTGGTCAAAAGCACAACCAAGGCCGCCAAAAAAGCCCACACCTTTACCCCCACCACCTTCAGCATCCTGCATTGCACCGATTTCGCCGACCGCTGGGAAAATAGCATTCTCCCACTCCTGAAAGCCGGGGTGATTGTTTTAGCTGACCGCTACGTGTTCACCGCGTTCGCGCGCGATGTGGCGCGGAACGTGGACCCTCAATGGGTGCGGAACATGTACTCCTTCGCGATCAAGCCAGACGCGGCCTTGTATTTTAGTGTGCCACTGGATGTGGCGGTTGAACGCATCACCGCGGCGCGGGCCAGCCTGAAGTATTACGAAGCCGGCATGGACCTCAACCTTTCCAACGACATCAACGAAAGCTTCAAACTTTTCCAGGGAAAAATCCTGGCAGAGTATGACAAGATGGTTGATGAATTTGGTTTAATCAAGATTGATGGCACCCTGCCCGTCAAGGATCAACAGAAAAAAGTGCGCGCGATCATCAAAAATATTCTGACGGGCTGGGAAGGACTGCCCAACCCGAACGAGAAACCGATTGGTGTGTCCAATCCACAGGCGCAGGGTAAAGGAGAGAAAAAATGAAAGGACCTGTCTTCTACGGCGCGGGGTTTCCCTACCGGGATATCCAAAAACTTCCCGGCAAGCTGATTGTCCTGGAAGGACCTGATGGTGTTGGGCGCTCCACGCAAATTAAATTGCTGCGCCGCTGGTTGGAGGATGAAGGGTACGCCGTTTCGGATACCGGGCTGACCCGCTCCGCGTTGACGCAGGATGGTTTGGATGCCGCCAAGAGTGGGCACACGCTTGGACCCTTAACCATGAGCCTCTTTTATGCCGCTGACTTCGCGGACAGGCTTGAGAACCTGATCATTCCCGCGCTGCAGGCTGGGTTTGTGGTGCTCTCTGACCGCTATTTTTACTCCGTCATCGCCCGTGACAGTATCCGGGGCATTGATAAGGCCTGGGCGCGCGCATTGTATGGAATCGCGCTGAAACCCGATTTAATCCTCTACATGAAAGCCAGCGTGGATAGCCTGGTAACGCGGCTCATCCATGGGCGGGGGTTGAATTACTGGGAAGCTGGCATGGACATGCACCTGGCGGACAATCTTTACGACAGTTTCATTTCCTACCAGGAACTCATCCTGAAGGAATTTGATGAGCTTTCGCACGAGTACAACTTTGTGACCGTGGACGCGAACCGCAAATCCAATGCCATCTTTGAAGATTTGAAAGAACCCATCATGCAGTTACTGCATAACCGGCTGACCAAAGGGAAGAAACCGTACTAACTTTCAACCATACCAAGCCTCCACAGCCATCGTGGGCGATGTTTTTGCCCACTGAAAGAAGGAAAGCAAAATGACTTCTGAAGCCATTCGCACCTACGGGGCAAGGGAAATAAAGAAACACCTGGACGCCATGCGGGCGGAAGTGGAAGGCGTGCGACAGGGCCAGGATATTGAGTACATCCACCGAATGCGCGTGGCCTCCCGGCGCATGCGCAGCACGCTAACCCTGTTTGGCGAACATTTACCCAAGCAAAAACGCAGCCACATCGCGCGGGATGTGCGGGATGTCACCCAGGCACTGGGCGAGGCGCGGGATTTGGACGTGCAACTGGAGAGCCTAAAGGCCGCCCTGCCCGAATTAGGCAGCGCCAGGTACGTGCCCGGCTTGCGCCGGTTGGAATTACGCCTGGAACAGCAGCGAAAGGAAATCCAAGGGCATGTCAACCATGCCATGGACGAGTTGGAGCAGGATGACACGCTCAACCGAATTGAGCAATGGATTGCACCTTTTCTCTCAGACACGGGAAACGTATTTTTGTATTCACCGGCGTTGTATGAACTGGCGTTTGTGGGCATTAACGCCAGGATTCAGGCGCTACTGGGCCATGTACCCTATATCCACGACCCCGCCAACATCACCGAGCTGCATGCCATGCGGATTAGTGCCAAACGCCTGCGCTACACGCTGGAGGCGTTTGATGACCTGTATAGCGGCAAGCTAAAGCCTTTCATCAGCCAGACGAAAAGCATGCAGGACGAACTGGGGTTGGTGCACGACCTGGACGTTTGGATCGCGTTGGTCCCGCAGTTTATCAGCGAGGAAAGGGACCGGATTACGACTTACTTCGGGCACGACGGGCCGATTAAGCGCCTGCTCCCCGGCCTGGTGGCGTTTCAAAAATCCCGGATGGCCTTGAGGGACGCGGCCTACCAGGACTATATTGGTCATTGGGATAAATTAGAGGCAGAGCAGGTGTGGCCGCGATTGCTTCAATTGATTAATACCCCCCTGGACCTGGAACTGGCGCTGAGAGCGCTGCGCCTGGCGCGCGAAAACCCGGAAACGGCTCCGGGAGGGGCGGAAAGCGGTCCGGAAGAGGGGCAGCCTGAAGATTAGGGATCTCCATCGGCGAAAACAGCTAGAGCTTGTGTATACCCGACCTCAGTTTTTCTTCCATGCGGGATAGAAGCATGTAATTAATCCCGGCAATGACGACCATCACCAACAAGAGAACAAAGTAGCCAATTTTCCAGTTTTGTTGACCAATGAACATGGTGAATTCCGACATGCCACCGATGCCGGAGATGAGTGAAAGCGGCATGAAGATGGTGGTGATGAGGGTCAGCCGGCGCATTATCGCGTTGGTGAGGTTGGAGGTTTCGGCGATGGTGTTGCTGATGATGGACAGATGAATCTCCATCAGGCTGGTGACGAGGTCGCGCGTGGACTCGGACATTTCGTAATACTTGGAGAGATGATCGTAAACGTCGCGGAAATAGATGAGGGCTTTATCGGGGATAAAAGGGCTATCCTGGCGGATAATTTTTGAAATCACCTCGCGTTCGTGGTAGAGGGACTTGCGGATTTGCAGCAGGTCACGGCGGGAGTCCATCAGGGAAGCGGGGTCGAAGGTCCCGGTGCGGTTCAGAATGCGGTCTTCATCCTCATCCAGTTTTTCCTCCATTGCTTCCAGCGCGTTGAACTTATAATCCACGACTTTATCCACGATGAGGTGCATCAGGAAGGCCGGCCCCTGGGCTGCCTTGTGGCTCTCCCGCTCGATGCTTTTCTCCATCCCTTTTAGGAGGTGCTGGCCGGTCTCATCCTTGTGGGAGACGGTGACAAGGAATTTTTCCCCCAGAATCAAGTCCAGTTCGTGAATCTTGACGCCCACGGCGGTTTGTTCGAAGATGTTGAAAATCATGAAAGAATAGGTGGGCAGGCTATCCAACTTAGGCAGCTGATCCTCGTTCAGGCAGTCTTCGACGGAGAGAGGATGGATGCCCAGCTCGGGGATGAGTTCGGCCAGACTCTCAGCGGTCGGCTCACAATAATCGGCCCAGAAGTAACCATTGTCGCGGGTGGCGGCCAGGGCATCCTTGAGGGAGGTGGTGAGGGAGAGATTGCCGGAGGGGTTAATCAGGAAGTAACGGACGTTCGGGTTGACGGTCATGGGAGCCTCGGGGTTGGGGGGTGATGTGCGAAAAGCGTCATTTGAAGGTGAGTTTTATTAGGGGACTGAAGGGATTCCAGTCCAGATGCCTGGCAATTTGCCAAGCTGAAACCTTGCGGGTGGATTGAACCTGTTTGCGTTTTGCCCACATGCGGGGCAAGCCCTGGAGGGCGTGCCATTTTCCACGCGCGATTTGCTTGCCGAAGGGCACAAACAAGGCAGCCACCAGGTAGATGATATTCACCACCAGGTGGGCAGGGAGGAGCAGCCAAAAGAGCGCGCCGGGCATGTCCTTTACGAAAGTCCACACCAGGTTACGTTGGCCGTGGAAGACCGCGAGGTCGCTATGCGAGGATGTGCTCCCCGAGCCCACATGCCGGACCACGGCTTGTGGCAGGTAGACGCACTGAACTCCTTGCAGGCGCAGGCGGAAGTCCAGGTCAATATCTTCCATGTAAGCAAAGAAGTCCTCGTCAAAGCCGCCGACCGCGAGAAAAGCTTCGCGCGGATACACACCTGCGGCGGCACAGGCCCCCCAGGCTGGCTGCTCGCGTTTGGAGGCACGGGAGAGTGGCTGGTCGTGGTTTCTCCGCCAGGCCATGCCGCTCGCGTGGTAGATATTCCACTCGCCATCCAACTGCTGGGGGTCATCCGCCTTAAGGAGGCGCGAGGCGAAAAAAGTGTTTGCGAACCGCAGGCTGGCCTCGTGCAGGCTCTCCAGCCAACCGGGGGAAGGGAAGGCGTCGGCATTCAGCAGCGCCAGGTATTGACCCAGGGCCTGGCCGGCTAGCAGGTTGTTCCCGCCGGCAAAGCCAAGGTTTGTTTCGGACCTTTGAAGCGACAGGCGGAGGGTGCTGTATTGGGTGAGGAGGTCCTGGGGAATAGGGGTGGTGGACCCATTATCGAGCAAGAGGACCTCAAAATCCGTGAACGTCTGGGCGGCCAGTGATTCCAAACAAGCGGGAAGGTACCGCGCATCGTTCCAGGTGAGGATTAGGATTGAAAAATAAGGTCGTGTCATCAGCTGCAAGCCCCGGGTCGGCCTCGGTGGAGGTCAGGAGACGTATGGTAATATTATAAGTTAGTATTTATTATGAAGGAATTCGGAGTGAATTCGGTCTCAGGCACTGTATACGACTCAGCCAAACAGATTTCCCCCGCGTTTTCTGAAGTCCGCGAGTTAAGGAATTACCGCTACCTGCTGGCTCAGTTGGTGCGAAGGGACATTGTCACCCGGTACAAGCGCTCAGTGCTGGGCGTGGCTTGGACCATGCTCAATCCACTCGGGACGATGCTTATCCTCGCCCTGGTGTTTTCCCAGTTATTCAAAACAGTCGAGTCTTACCCCGTCTACATCCTGAGCGGGCTGATTGCCTGGAACTTCTTTTCCCAGGGGACCAATGCTGCGATGAGCGGGCTGGTTTGGGGCGGCAGCATGCTGCAGCGCATTTACATTCCACGCACCATTTTTGGCGTTTCGGCCATCGGCACGGCGCTGGTCAACCTGCTGATCAGCATTGTGCCATTGATTTTGGTGATGTTGTTTACGCGCACCCCCATCCCATGGACGGTCGTGTTCCTGCCTGTTTCCATCCTGCTGCTCACTGGCTTCGCGCTGGGTTTTGGCCTGTTTATTTCCTCTTTGGCGGTTTATTTCCCCGATGTGGCGGAGATGTACCAGATTGTGCTGTTCGCGTGGATGTACCTGACCCCGGTTATCTACCCGGAAAACATCATCCCCGAAAAATGGCTGTCAATTTACCGGCTGAACCCCATGAACGCGATGCTGAAGATGTTTCGCATTCCCATTTATGAGGGGCGGATCCCAACAGGCCCCGAAATTTTGCCAGCCTTGCTGTGGGCCCTGGGCATGCTGATTTTTGGCTGGTTCTTCTTTACCTCCAAGACGGATGAATATGCGTATCGAGTCTGAGACCGTTCAAGCTACCAGCCAGGACGCCCCGGTTGTTCAGAATATGATCCAACTCGAGAATGTTTCAGTGGAGTATCGCATTCCGACGGAACGGATTGGTACGCTAAAAGAGTTCATGATTCGCTACCTGCAACGCCGGGTGGGTTTTCGGAAATTCCGGGCGCTCGATAACGTCAGCCTGTCCATTCACAAAGGCGAAGTCTTCGGAATCGTGGGCAACAACGGGGCGGGCAAGAGCACCATGTTGAAGGTTATTTCCCGGGTGCTGAGGCCGACACTGGGCCGCATTGTGACCTACGGGAAGATTGCCCCGCTGTTGGAATTGGGGGCTGGGTTTCACCCTGAACTCTCCGGCCGTGAAAACGTGTATTTGAACGGCGCCTTGTTGGGCTATAGCCGGGAGGACATGGACCGGGTCTTTGACGAAATCGTCAGTTTTGCTGAGCTGGAGCCATTCATTGACTCACCTATACGCACATACTCCTCGGGCATGTACGCCCGGCTTGGATTTGCCGTGGCCACTGCCCATTTTCCTGAAATATTAATCGTGGATGAAATCCTTAGCGTTGGGGACGAAGCCTTCCAAAAAAAGTGCAACGATCGCATGATTGGCTTCCGGCAGCAGGGAGCCACGGTTTTGATTGTTTCGCATGCGCTGGACCGGCTGCAGGATATGTGCGACCGGATTGCCTGGCTGGACCACGGCAAGTTGCAACTGGTTGGGCAACCCGGGCAGGTGATTGAGGCATATCGCCAGGAGATGCATTAAGATGCAATTTATCCCCACATCGATTCCTGAAGTGGTTGAAATTATCCCTGAGGTCCACGGGGATCACCGTGGGTTTTTCATGGAGACCTTCAGGCAAAAAGAATTTGATGCCCATTGCGGGCATGTGGATTTTATCCAGGATAACCATTCAGGGTCGAAGCGCGGTATTTTGCGCGGATTGCATTACCAGCTCAGGCAAACCCAGGGGAAACTGGTGCGGGCGGCTGTGGGGGAGATCTTTGATGTGGCGGTGGACATCCGCCGGGGTTCACCCACGTTTGGTAGATGGGTTGGGTGCTACCTGACAGCAGAGAACCGTCACCAGCTCTGGGTTCCTGCCGGATTCGCGCATGGGTATTACGTGGTCAGCGAGTGGGCGGAATTTGTCTACAAGACCACCGATTACTACGCGCCCGAATGGGAACGCGCCATCCTGTGGAACGACCCCACGGTTGGCGTAATCTGGCCGTTGGTGGAGGGTGAATCCCCCATTCTTTCGGCCAAGGACGCACACGCGCCGAAATTAGCGGAAGCGGAAGTGTTCCCAATGGGTTGGGATGTTCACCAGGATCAGTCGGAGGAAAAATGAGGAATGTGCTTGTAACCGGAGGGGCCGGGTTTATCGGTTCCAACTTCATCCATTACCTGCTCAGGACTGAGCCTGATGTCCGGGTGGTAAACCTGGACGCGCTCACCTATGCAGGCAGCCTTGAAAACCTCAAGGGATTGCCAGATGAGAAGCGGCATACCTTTGTGGAGGGCAGCATCACTGACCGCCCATTGGTGGACCGGCTCTTTGCGGAATACACGATTGATACGGTCATCCACTTTGCGGCGGAGTCGCACGTGGATCGGTCCATCCTCGACCCGGGCGTGTTCGTGCAGACCAACGTGATTGGCACGTTTACGCTGCTTGAAGCCGCGCGGAAAGCCTGGCTGGTGGACAAACTTGTACCGGTGGAAACCGCGCGTTTTCATCACGTCTCGACGGACGAGGTTTTTGGAACTTTGAGCAAAACGGAGCCCCCATTTGAGGAGGAAACCCGCTACCAGCCGCGGTCACCTTACGCGGCCTCCAAAGCCTCCAGCGATCACTTTGTACGGGCCTACAACATCACCTACGGGTTACCCGTGACCATCAGCAACTGCTCCAATAACTACGGGCCGCGTCAATTCCCCGAAAAGTTGATTCCCCTGATGATTCTGAACGCGGTGAACGGCCGGCCTTTGCCAGTCTATGGCGATGGGATGCAAATCCGCGATTGGCTTTACGTGGACGATCATTGCGAGGCTATCTGGAAAGTGGTCACGCAAGGCCGCGTGGGAGAGACCTATTGCGTTGGAGGGGATAACCAACCGCCAAACATCGAAATTGTCCACACGATTTGCGACATCCTTGACGAATTGAGGCCTGGCTCAGTTTTCGCGCCGCATGAGAAACTAATTACGCACGTCGCGGACAGGCCCGGGCATGATCGCCGCTATGACATCAATATTGAAAAAATCCATACTGAATTGGGCTGGTCACCCCGTTATTCACTGAAGACTGGCCTGGCCGATACCGTGCAATGGTACCTGGAGAACCCGGAATGGGTGAGCGCAATCATGGAACAATCGGACTATGGCAGGTGGGTCAAACGTAATTACGAGGACAGAAAGGGGCAGGCATGAAAGGTATCATTCTCGCGGGCGGGAAGGGAACAAGACTGTATCCGCTGACCATGGCCATCAGCAAACAACTACTGCCGGTGTATGACAAACCCATGATTTATTACCCGCTGTCCATGCTGATGCTGGCTGGCATCCGGGAAATCCTGATTATCACGACGCCTGAGGAGCAGATGCTTTACAAGCGCCTGCTCAAAGATGGATCGCAATGGGGCATGAGGTTTGAATACGCGGTTCAGCCTGTGCCAAGGGGACTGGCGGACGCTTTTATTGTTGGGAAGGAATTTCTGGCGGGCGACAGCGCCTGTCTCATCCTTGGGGATAACATCTTCTTTGGACACGGGCTGCCGGGTGTGCTGCGCAGCGCGGCGGAACTGCGGGATGGGGCCGTGGTTTTTGCCTATCCAGTCCGCGACCCGGAGCGCTATGGCGTGGTTGAGTTTGATGAAAACGGTTCAGCAATCAGCCTGGAAGAAAAACCCAAACACCCCCGCTCTCATTACGCGGTCCCTGGAATTTACTTTTACGATAATGAAGTGGTGCGCTACGCGGAGGAATTGAAACCTTCTCCCCGTGGTGAAATTGAAATCACAGATATTAACAAACGCTATCTCGACGAGGGCAGTCTGCAAGTGAAGGTGTTGGGGCGAGGGGTTGCCTGGCTGGATGCCGGCACCCATGAAAGCCTCCTGCAGGCCTCGCTGTTCGTGCAGGCGGTGGAAGACCGGCAGGGGATGATGATTTCCTGCGTGGAAGAGATTGCTTACCGTATGGGATTTATCGACCGTAATCAATTGCAGGTTTGCGCGCAGGAGATGGCAAGCAACGAGTACGGGCAGTACCTGTTGCGATTGTTAAAGGAAAACGCTGAATGAGGAAAATCCTGGTCTTTGCCCGAAATGGGCAACTTGGTTTTGAGTTGAGGCGGACCCTGGCCCCATTGGGAGAAGTGGTGGCTTTGGATTTCCCTGAAGTGGACTTCACCCGGCCAGACGGTTTACGAGCATTGGTTGAGACAGTCGCGCCAGATATTATTGTCAATCCCGCCGCCTATACGAATGTGGACAAAGCTGAAAGTGAATCCACCATCGCCAGGCTGGTCAACTGTGATTCCGTAAGGGTATTGGCTGAAGAAGCAGCCAGACGCGGAATCCCGCTGATTCATTTTTCCACGGATTATGTCTATGATGGGAGCAAGGGCGCGGCGTACCGAGAAACCGATCCCACCCACCCACTGAATGTCTACGGCCAAACCAAGCTGGAAGGTGACCAGGCGATAATGGCCAGCGGAGCCGCGGCAGTGATTTTGCGGACGAGCTGGGTTTATTCCACACGCCAGGGTGGTTTTGTGACCAAGGTGCTACAGTGGGCGCGCCAACAGGAAACATTACGCGTGGTTGATGATCAAATTAGCAGCCCAACTTCAGCCAGGGGACTGGCCGAAGCAACCGCGCTTTTGTTGGCAAAGGCCGGCGAACACCCGCTCGGGTGGTTTGCTGAAAAAGCCGGCGTATATCACTGCACTGGCGGGGGTTCCTGCAGCCGGTATGATTGGGCCAAAGAGATTATCGCACTGGATCCGCATAAGGATGAGCAGGCTGTCAGGGAGCTGTTGCCGGCAAAAAGCTCGGAATTTGCTGTGCCTGCGAATCGCCCGCTGGTATCCGTCCTAAACAGCGACAAACTGGAAAAAGTGTTCGGTTTGCGCCTGCCTGATTGGAAGCAGGAATTGAAATTAGTCATGGAGGGTTAGGTTAGCATGGCCCGGTGGTTGCGCTGGCCGTCCCAGCGGAGGTGGTTTGGTGATTAAGAAAGTTGCTTTCTACACTTTCAGCCCAACGATATCCGCTTTGGAGCATTACCGGGTGTATTCTCCACTTGTCCATGCTGGCATCGAGGTTCTGGAGGGTGTTAAGCAAGGTCAGACCAACCTCGCGATCATCAGCGAGAGTGATCTGGTGCTTTTCCAACGGGACTTTGCCAACCATTTTGAGGCCTACCAGGATGTAATCCAGGAAGCACGAAAACTGAACAAACCAGTTGTCCTTGACCTGGATGATGACTTGTTGTCACTGCCCAGGGATCATCCTGACCGGGTGGCCACGTATTATGCCAGCGGATTGCCTTCCATTTTGCACGCCATCCTCAACGCAGATGGCATCACTGTCACGACTAAAGCCCTAAAGCAGTCTGTACTTAAGATGAACCCAAACGTGTGGGTGCTGCCAAATTACCTCGATGAAAGCCTGTGGCAGATGCGCAGCCAGCCAAAGAGTGGCCCTAACCAGCCATTAACCATTTTATACATGGGCACAACCACGCATCGGCCGGACCTTCAGCTTGTCTCTGAAGCGCTCTTGCGGATTACCAAAACATATCGTGGTGCTGTTCGCTTTCTTTTTTATGGGATAGAACCTCCTGGGGAGCTCGCGAAAAACGCGGCGGTTTCTTATCAACCGGTGCTGACCTATGATTACAAAAACTTTGTGTCCCTGATGGGTCATCTGCGCGCGGACCTGGCGATCGCACCGTTATGTGACAACGACTTCAATCATAGCAAGAGCGCTTTAAAATACCTGGAATATTCGGCCATGGGAATCCCCGCGGTCTATTCGCGCATCTCCCCGTACTCGGACGTTATCGAGGATGGCAGCGATGGCATGCTGGCGGCAACGCCAGAAGAGTGGTTTGAAAAGATAGAATTGCTCATCCGAGATGCCAACCTCAGGCAGCAAATTGTGAAGAACGCCCAGGCCAAGGTCCAGCAGCGCTGGTTGATGCGTGAGCACGGCGCGGAGTGGCAATCGGTCTATGAACAAATAAAGCCCACCGCGGCCTCTTCCAGCCTGGATAGGGCCAGCCTGCTGCATTCGCTTTGGAAAATTGTTATCCAGTTGGAGGAATTCCGTGCCAAGCAGGAACGCACGATTAATGAGCTGAATGACAAATCCGCAGCATTGATGCATCAATTGGGGGTTGTAAAGGCGCAGAAAGAAGCCTTTGAGGCTCAGGACAGGCAGATTAGTGCCCAGGTTGCTTCTCTGATGGAACAGAAGGAAGCCTCAGTCGCGCAGCTTGACCAACTTAACGCGCAGCTTAACCAGCTTGGCGCACAGGTTGCCACTTTGAAAGCGCAGAAGGAAGCTTCTGACGCTCAAGTGAAACAGCTTGGCGCGACGTTGGAACAAACTCAACTTGAGGTGGTGGATTACGCGCTCAGTACCAGTTGGAAAATCACCCGTCCCTTACGGAAAATCTCGAAAAAGCTCAGGAGGGATGGATGAGCTGGTTTCGGTCTGAATATCGCCTGATAACAAAGAGCGGATTCTTTGATCCCGTCTTTTACCTGATAAAGTACCCGGATGTGCGAGTGGGCGACGTTAACCCACTTCGGCATTTTCTAAAATTTGGGTGGAAAGAAGGCCGCCAGCCTTCTGCAGAATTTGATACCCGTTATTACCTGGAAAACAATCCGGATGTGCGTGCATCAGGGGTGAACCCGCTCGTCCATTATCTGCTGCATGGTCGGGCTGAAGGCCGTTTGCCCAGGCCTGGAGCCATGAGCGGTGTTCGTAGAACACCTGCTGGCAGAAGTCCAGCACCAACTACCAGAGACCGGAAAAGTGGAATCTCACTGCAATCTGTGCGTGGTTATGCCAAGGTATACGGGCTCCGCCGCACAATCCATAAGGCGCGGGAAGTGATGTTCCCGGGTTCAGCCTACGGTAATCTCGAAAAACAAACACAGATTACCATCGAGAAACCGGTCACGCAGCTGATTTCGACACTTCCCGATGAGATTCTAACCACCCTTGATTTGTCAGTTTCTGTCATTATCCCGACAAAGAATGCCGGGCCGGACTTCTTGGTGCTTTTAAAAATGCTGGCAAATCAACAAGGCTTGTCGAAGGTGGAGATCGTGGTTGTAGACTCGGGCAGCCAGGATGAGACGCTAAGCCTGGCAGAGGATTTCGGTGCCCGGATTGTGCGAATTGCCCCCGAAGCCTTCACGCATTCCTACGCGCGTAATATCGGCGCGCAAAACGCGACAGGGGATTTCCTGCTATTCACAGTACAGGATGCTCTTCCTCCCAGTACGTTTTGGATTTACGAGATGTTACAGGTGCTGCTGAAAAATGACGTGGCGGCAGTATCGTGCGCGGAAACCCCCCGTGAAGATGCGGATCTCTTCTACCGTCAGATTTGTTGGAATCACTACAATTTCCTTGGGATTAACGAAACGGATCGCATCTTTTCACTTCCTGAAAAGATGGATCATATTTCGCTCCGTCAAAACGCCCAACTTTCCGACCTGGCCTGTCTTATCAACAGGGACCTTTTTTCAGAATATGGTTACAGGCGGGATTATGCCGAGGATTTGGACCTCGGCTTAAGGCTGATTAAATCCGGGAAGAAAATCGCTTTTCTCGGTTCGATCCGGGTTATCCATTCACATAACCGATTGCCCTATTACTTTTTGAAGCGGGGTTACGTGGATAACCTTTTCCTCTCGG
>JAKOSR010000134.1 GCA_029777225.1 Chloroflexota bacterium | reverse complement strand
CCTGAATCCGGCTCGGTGTGGCCTTGCCGAGTGTTGTGCCATGCAGGTAGGCGTACAGAAGGTAGAGGGCCAGCTTATCCTCGCAGAAAGGCTTCCCGGTGCAGGTGGGAATGGGTTGCGGGAGGAAGCCTGAGAGGCCGGTGACCTGGTTTAGCCAGAGCAGGAGCGGAACGTAGACAGGGATGTCGCGCGTGAAGAGCGGGGTGGAAACCCGTGATTTGTCGTAACACTTCAGGAAGTAATGGCCTTCTTCAGCGATGATATGAAAATCCGAGGCCGCGGTACCGCCGGTGACTGGTTCAAAGCTCCGCAACGTGAGACCGTAGCGGTTACCCAGGAGGCCGGGGAGCCGGCCCTGGATGGTGCCGGCCAGCAAGCCCAGCAGTTCCAGAACTGGCTGGATGAAGTCTGATTTTTCGTCGATGTAGGCCGCGATGTCGTGGGGGTGATGCTGAGCGGCTGCCTGTTTGACGACCGCGTATTGCTCGCGGGCCACCGGATTGGCACGCAGGTAATCGCGGAAGGCGAGGTGACGTGTGAGTTCATTTGAGTCACGCGGGCAAACGTAGAGGTGGTGCGCCATGAGGTCGGGCTTGCCGGTATAGCTAAAGGCTTCCCTGCCGGGGACGCCCAAATCACCACGGTGCTGG
The DNA here is from genome assembly GCA_029777225.1 of Chloroflexota bacterium. Taxonomy (GTDB): domain Bacteria; phylum Chloroflexota; class Anaerolineae; order Anaerolineales; family Anaerolineaceae; genus Mesolinea. Next base: position 19,898 of record JAKOSR010000134.1, on the reverse strand, counting down.
TAACCCAGCGTCTCAAGGGCTTTGCTGACGGGTTCGAAGTCCGACGGTGTTTGGATGACCACGTCGATGTCGATGATGGGTTTGGCGGCCAAACCTGGCACGGAGGTGCTGCCGACGTGCTCAATGGCTTCCACCAAGCCTGAAAGGGCGGGTGCCAGGGTTTGGTAAATCCTGAGAAAGGCCGCCGACCAGAGCGGGTCATAGGGGCAGACAACGACACTGTCTGATCGCGGTGGCGCGGGCTGGCTTGGATTGTTAGGCGTGGATGTCATCGCATTCAATTCATTCTTGACAAAACACTATACCGTACGGTATAGTTCGTGCCATGAACAGCAACCAATTGATTATCATGCAGAAAGCGCTGAGCCTGTTTTCCGCGTTTGGTTACGAAGCAACCGGCACGCAGCAAATCTGCGATGCTGCCGGGGTCACCAAGCCCACCCTGTACCATTACTTCAAGAGCAAGCGCGGATTAATCGACAGCATCCTGAGCGAAAATTTTACTCCTTTTCTGACACACGTGGAGGAAGCTTGTGCCTACCAGCACGACCTGACCTTGAACCTGGAAGCCGTAACGCGGGTTTACTTCCAGTTCGCCCAGCAGGAGCCGGTGTTCTACCGCCTGCAGCTGGCGCTACGCAGTGCCCCGTTACAAAGCGAGTCCTACGAGGCGATTGCCCCCTGGGCTGAAAAAGAGTCCGTGGTGTTGCAACAGCTGTTTGTCGCGGCGGAAAGCGACCATGGTAACATGCGTGGACGTTCGCAGGCTTACGCGCTGACGCTGTTGGGGATGATAAACGCGTATATCCATCACGCGGCCGACCAAGGGGAACCCCTGACTGACACGCTCATCCACCAGGCCCGGCACCAATTCATGCATGGCATATTCTCGTAATTGAAAAATGTAATGATAGTATACCGATAGGTATAGTGAAATGTGAGCAATGAACCTGATTAACCAAGACACCATTTTTTACCATCTCTTTCCGTTAGGTGCGTGTGGAGCACCCCATGAGAACAATTTCCAATCTACACCCATCAACCGAATTTCGGAAATCCGGGGCTGGCTGGACCATATCCAGGAGCTGGGGTGTAACGCCATGCTGTTGGGTCCCATTTTTGAATCGGGCAGCCACGGGTATGACACCGCCAATTACTACGAAGTGGACCGCCGGCTGGGCACCATCCAGGCTATGCGCGAACTGAGTGAGGACATTCACGCGCGGGGCATGCGCCTGGTGCTGGATGGCGTCTTCAACCATGTTGGGCGCAATTTTTGGGCTTTCCAGGACCTCCAGCGCCATGGGCGGGGCTCCGCCTACATGGATTGGTTCGCGGATTTACGTTTTGACCAACAAAGCCCGTATGGGGATTCGTTTTCATACGCGTGTTGGAACGGGCACTTCAACCTGGTGAAACTCAACCTTGCCAACCCTGAGGTCAGGGAGCACCTGTTTGGGGCCATCCGCCTGTGGAAGCAAGAATTCAATATAGACGGCCTGAGGTTGGACGCGGCGGACGCATTAAGCTTCGAATTTCTGAAAGCGTTGCGGGCGTTTGGGGAGCAGCTTGACCCTGGCCTGTGGCTGATGGGTGAGGTCATCCATGGGGATTATCGCCGATGGGCGAACGCGGAAACGCTGCACGCCACCACCAATTATGAACTTTATAAAAGCCTGTATTCAGCCCACAGCGCCCATAACCAACACGAACTTGCCTACAGCCTGAACCGACAGTTTGGACCCGGGGGCATTTACCGGGACATCCCCACCCTTTACAACTTCGTGGATAACCATGACGTCAGCAGGGTGGCCAGCCTGCTTCAAAACCATGCCCAACTGTACCCGCTCACCATCGCGCTTTTCGGCGCGCCGGGGGTGCCCTCGATTTACTATGGCAGCGAGTTCATGCTGGAAGCGGTCAAAGGCTCTTCGGATTGGAACCTGCGGCCTGAATTCAAGCCCGAAGAAATGGGCGCCAGCCAGGCTGCCGCTGACCTGGCGGGGCACATCCGCCGGCTTGCTTCCATCCGGGCCAACACGCCGGCATTGACCCGCGGCGGATACGCGCAGCAATTCGTGGCGGCAGACCAGTTGGTGTTTGAGCGGACGCTTGGGGACCACCACGCCCTGGTGGCAATTAACAGCGCGGACCTACCCGCCAGGGCCAGCTTCGCGTTACCAGGCAAGGCCGGCTGGGTCTTTCGCGACCTCCTTAACGGTGATGAAATATTTAGGGTGGAGCAAAACGGGCAACTCAGCCTGGCGTTGCCACCTTGCTGGGGCAGGATTTTGGTTAATACCTTCTAATAAATGCAGGAAAATGCCGCGGGGGAAGGTGGAAGTTTAAACTTTTTCCACGACCCAAAAATGGGACAGGCCGAGTCTCTGCAGCGGGGTTTTTTCCAGCCACTGCAGTATGGCGCGCAGCAGCTTGCCGAAGGCAGGAGAGCGTTTAATGATGTTGTCGTATGCGCCGAAGACCGTGCGCCTGGAAACCACCCGCACTGGCAAACCCGCGAAAAGGCGGTCCAGGTCGGCACGTGTATAGATTTCCACATGCGGGGCCAGCTTATCGCGCAAGCTACGGGGAAGGTAATTGACGAAAAGCTTGTTGCCAAAATGGTATTTGCCATGCCAGTAAATGCCATGGGTTTCAAAGGGATAACCGCGGTTGGGGCAAAAGAGCACAATCCGCCCACCCGGCTTTAATACTCGCACCATTTCCTGGATGGCCAATTGGTCGTCCTGGACGTGTTCGAGGACTTCGTGACTAAAAACCAGGTCAGCGCTTCCGCCAGCCAGGGGGAGATATTCCCCCGCGCCACAGATGACGTTGGGCGTGAAGGCCTGACTATCCACCACCCGGGGAAACTCGATGTCCAGCCCGATTGGCAGGTCCGCGTCTGGCGCGAGACGGGCAAGGTAGGTACCCACCCCACAGCCATCCACCAGGACGGTGCCAACCAGGCGGTTGCCGGCCGCGGCTTTCAGCAGATCAAGTCGGCGCTGTTGCCCTGCACGCCAAACACGCGAAGGCTCACCGCGTTCCGCGGCTTTGGCCAGGTTTTCTGGAATAATGAGAGGCATGGCCTAATTGTACCCGTTACCCGGAAAAATCCATGAATATAAACCAGCGGGGGTGTGCTACTTGGACCAATCGAAGCCCATCTGTTTCTTACCGCGCAGCAGTTTTTCAGCGGCGATTCCCGCGATGGCACCATCGGCCGCGGCAATAACTGCCTGTTTAATATGCTGGCAGAGGACATCCCCCACAGCAAAGACGCCGGGGATGGCTGTTTGGTATTCCCTATCCACAACCAGGCAGCCTGTGGGGCTGAGTTCGAGCTGGCCTTGCAGAAAGTCGGTGATGGGGATGCCGCCCTGCAGGTAAACGAAGACACCCTGGACGGGGATTTCACCTTTGCCTTTTTCGCGCTGGGAATAGCGTACCGAGTCAACCTTTTCATTGCCGGCAATCTCGTTAATCACGGCACCCATGTAGGGGAGAATGTTGGGTTGGGAATGGAGCTCTTCGACCAGGTTCTCAGGAGCTTTCAACTCAACGGTAGGGCTAAAGAAATGTACAGTTTTGGCGAAGCGGGCCAGGTAAAGGGCCTCTTCAATGGCTTCATCACTGTTGCCAGTGACCGCGACATCAGCACCCTTGAAGAAGGCGGCATCGCACACGGCGCAATAAGAGACCCCGCGCCCAAGGAGCTCAGCTTCACCCTTGATGAGGTTGGAGCGGCCCATGGAACCTGTGGCGATGACCAGGGTTTTGGTTTGGTAAAAACCCTGGTTACCAAAGACCAGTTTGGGGTTGCCTGAAAGGTCGGTGCCAATGGCTTTATCGTTGATGAATTGGGCGCCAAAACTGACGGCCTGTTTGCGCATGATTTCCAGCAGCTCGGCTCCGCCAATCTCGCCATCAATACCAGGATAATTCGCGATTTTACTGGTGATGCCCAGCGCACCCGTGGTGAGGCCTTTATCCATGATGGCGGTTTTCAGGCCGGCCCGGGAGGCATAAATGCCGGCTGAAGCCCCCGCGGGGCCGCCACCGATAATCAACACATCAAAACTGTTCTCTGACTGCTCAGTCACTTTCACTCCTTGCTGGCGAGGGCTGTTTACCCAGGCGAACTGAATATTTTCTAATCCTACCCGGGTTTGGGCGGAATTGGCTATTTGTACAGGAAATTTTTGGGTGAAAGATGCCAGAATAGATAAAATCCAAGCATAGGTACTCTACTTAGGCAACCCTGATAGTTTTTTAGAGTAAGCAATGGGTATAAACATCGTGACATCTGCTTAAAAGGAATAAATAGAATGAAATTTTATGAAATGTCTGTTGAACAGCGGCGGGAATTTCTCGGGGAAGCGTTTGGCCTTACCGCGGAAGAATGCCAGGCCTGGGAGGTGGCGGGAGGCCTCGGGCAGGAAACCGCGAACAACATGGTTGAAAACGTGGTGGGGCTCTACAGTCTGCCAGTTGGTATAGCCCAAAATTTTGTTATCAATGGCAAAGCTGTACTCGTGCCAATGGTGATTGAGGAACCATCGGTGGTGGCCGGCGCGTCGTTTATGGCCAAGCTGGCGAAAAAAGGCGGGGGCTTTAGGGCCTCCATGACCGCGCCTGAGATGATTGGCCAATTGCAGCTGCTTGACCTACCCAACCCGGCCGCAACGCGTGAGCTCATCCTGGCCCATAAAGACGAACTTTTGGACCAGGTGGCCCACGTTGACCCGCTGCTGAGCAAGTATGGCGGCGGCCCGCGAGACCTGGAAGTACGGTTAATTGAACAATCCCCGATTGGGCCGTTCCTGGTGTTGCACCTTATCTTTGACGTCCAGGACGTGATGGGTGCCAACGCGATTAACACCGCCGTGGAAAAGCTGGCCGGACCGGTGGAAGCACTTACCGGTGGCAGGGTGCATTTGAAGATACTTTCAAACCTGGCCGACCGGCGCCTCGCACGCGCCTGGGTCACCATCCCGGTGGAGGCGCTGGCGTTTGGCCAATTTACGGGGGAAAAAGTGCGGGATGGGATTATCGAAGCCTGGGCTTTCGCCGCGGCAGACCCCTACCGGGCGGCGACTCACAATAAGGGCGTGATGAATGGGGTGGATGCCGTGGTTTTGGCCACCGCCAACGATTGGCGCGCGGTGGAAGCTGGCGCGCACGCTTACGCGGCCCGCTCCGGCCGATATACCAGCCTGACCACCTGGGGCAAGGATGAAGCCGGCAACCTGACTGGGTTCATCGAATTGCCGATGGCGGTGGGGATTGTGGGGGGCGCCACGCGCGTGCACCCGACGGCCAAGGCCAACCTCAAGTTGATGGGCGTCACGCACGCATCCGAACTGGGTGAGATTATTGCCGCAGTGGGGCTGGCGCAAAACCTGGCGGCGCTGCGGGCGCTGGCCACCGAGGGCATCCAACGTGGTCACATGGGCTTGCACGCCCGCCAAATTGCCATAGCCGCCGGGGCAAGCCCGGAACAGGCGCAGGCACTGGCGGACCAGCTGGTCAGCGAGAAAAACATACGCATCGACCGTGCCAAGGAAATCCTGGCTGAATGGAAGAGGTAAAACGAATGAGCGAAAACGAAGAAACAAAGGCACAACACGGAAATTTGCTACTCAAACCCAGGGTCGGGGTGGGCATTGTTGGTTATGGCGCTTACGTACCCCGCTACCGGCTGCCGGCGAAGGAAGTAGCCCGCATCTGGGGCGGGAACGACGAAGGACTGCCCATCATTGAGAAGGCGGTGGCAGGGCTGGACGAGGACGTGATCACGATGTCCATTGAAGCGGCGCGCAACGCGTTGAAACGGGCGGAAATTGACCCACTTGAGCTACGGGCGGTGTGGGTTGGGTCTGAATCTCACCCCTACGCGGTGAAGCCCAGCGGCACAGTGGTGGCGGAGGCGATTGGCGCTTCGCGGAACATTTCCGCTGGCGATTGGGAGTTTGCCTGCAAGGCGGGTAGCGAAGCCATGGTAGCGGCCATTGGCATGGTAGGTTCGGGCATGGGCAGGTATGCCATGGCAATTGGCATGGACACCGCGCAAGGGAAGCCTGGGGACGCGCTGGAATACACCGCCTCATCAGGTGGCGCGGCTTACATCTTTGGTCCCGTGGCTGAGTCGCTGGCCACCATTGAAGCCGCTTATTCCTACGTCTCGGATACGCCGGACTTCTGGCGCAGAGCTCACGCGGTTTACCCGGAACATGGCCAACGCTTTACGGGCGAGCCGGCGTACTTTGACCATGTTACTTCGGCGACCCGGTTAATCATGGAGCAGACCGGCTTCAAGCCGTCGGACTTCGCGTACGTGGTTTTCCACCAGCCCAACACGAAGTTCCCGACGCGGGTGGGCAAGGAACTGGGCTTCACACCGGAGCAAATTAAAACAGGGCTGCTTTCGCCGGTGATTGGGAATACCTATTCCGGGGCATCCCTGATTGGCCTGACGGCTATTTTGGACATTGCCAAACCTGGCGACCGGATTCTGATGACCTCGTATGGGTCTGGGGCTGGGTCTGATTCGTTTGTAATCAAGGTACGGAAACCCATCCTCGAACGCCAGGCAAAGGCGCTGAAAACACAGGATTACATCGCGCGCCGCACCGAAATTGACTACGCCACGTACGTACGCTACCGTGGCGAGATTGTGGTGAAGTGAGATGGCGCGCCGGCCTGAAGTGTATATCGTTGGGGTTGCCCAAAGTGACGTTGGGGAACTCTGGGAAGAGTCATTGCGCGGGCTGGCTGCCCGTGTATTGCGCGAAGCGCGGGCGGATGCCGGCGGGTTGAAGCCGCAGGCGATTTTTGTTGGCAACATGCTGGCCGCGCCGGCCTCGCATCAGGCCAACCTCGGCGCCCTCGTCGCGGAGTATGCCGGCCTGGCTGGCGAGGCGGAAGGGATGACCGCGGAGGCGGGGGAAGCTTCGGGTGGGGCCGCGCTGCACCTGGCGTATAACGCCATCCGGTCCGGGATGGTGGACGTGGCAGTCGTGGTGGGCGTGGAAAAGGTCACGGACGTGGTTGGAAGCGGGGTCGAGAGGGTGATGGCCCTGGGCCTGGATTCCGATTACGAGATGTCAGAAGGCTTGACACCCGTCGCGCAGGCTGCCCTGCTGACGCAACGCTACCTGCACGAAAACCAGTTTCCGCGTGAGGCATTGGCGGGATTCCCTAAAATCGCGCACGCCAACGCGGTTGAGAATCCACACGCCATGTATCGCAAAGCCATCCACACCGACGCCTACCTGCGCTCGGGGATGGTGGCCGCGCCGCTTAACCTATTTGACGTCGCACCGGCGGCAGATGGGGCCGCGGCGGTCATCCTGGCACGGGGTGAGGCCATTCCCAAAGGTTTAGGTCACGCGCTGGTGCATTTGGCCAGCACAAGCCTGGTGACGGACCGGTTGGCGGTGCATGACCGCGAAGACCCCCTGTTTTTCACCGCGGCGGCGGTATCCATCCAGCAAGCCTTACTGCGCGCCGGGCTTTCGATGCCCATGATGGATTTCTTTGAATATTCAGATAACACCACGTTGCACGCGGTGCTTTCTCTGGAGGCGGCCGGGCTCGCTCCACGCGGACAAGGCTGGAAACTGGGAACCGACGGATCGCTGACGATTGGCGGGACCTTGCCGGTGGCAACCATGGGTGGTCACAAGGCGCGTGGTTTTCCGCTGGGAGCTTCGGGCGTCTACCAGGCAGTGGAAGCGAGCCTGCAGCTACGCCAGGAGGCAGGTGGATGCCAGGTGTCGCAGCCGCGGGCCGGCATCATTCAGTCGCTGGCGGGGACCGCGTCCACAGCGGTTACGCACGTGCTGCGCCGCGTGGATTAGTGCATTAAAAAGCAGTTCACGCCGTGGGGTGGGCTATAATTACGGTTATAGCTCACTGGAGGCGTGATGACCGAAGCAGATAATAGCAAGCTACCCCCTGAAGCCGAGATAATCATCGTTAGAAACGGGCCCTACCGCGTGGTGGGTGGCGTGCCACTGCGGAAGCTCACCCAGGTTTGCACGGAATTTGGCGAGCCGGTCGAATGGCAGGACCTGGGGCCAGTAGAAACGCCGCCGGGCAGGTACTTGTTATGCCGGTGTGGGGTATCCAAAAGTAAACCGTTTTGTGACGGGTCGCATACCAGCACTAATTTCATCGGCACTGAAACCGCGGTGACCGACAGGACCTCAGGCAGAATCGTGGAATACACGGGGGATTCCAACCTCATTGTACGTAAGCAAGTTAATTTGTGCATGGCTTCAGGGTTTTGCTACCTGAAGGATACCAGCGTGGATGAACTAACGCGCAAGGCCAAGGACCCCGTCAAGCAAGCGCGGGCGATTAAGATGGTGGAAGACTGCCCTTCGGGGTCGCTCATGTACCGGTTCGAGCCGGCGGGAGCGGACGTGGAGCCGGAATTACCGGTGCAAATCGCGGAGACCATTGAAATCACTTCTTATGGACCGATTGAGGGGCCGTTGTGGGTGATGGGATACATTCCAATAACGCGGTCCGATGGGGTACCATTCATTGCACGCAATCGTGTGACGCTGTGCCGTTGTGGCAGTTCCGCGAACAAGCCACTGTGCGACGGTACGCACCGCTTTTTGCAGGAACGCAAGCTGCGACTCAGCCAGAAATTCGGGAAATAACAACCTGGGCTGCCGCCTGGATAGGGCGAGCTTGCTAATACGATGCTTGTTTTTTATAAGGGCCGGAAGTAACTTTTACCGAACCCAAGACCCACTGTTTTTAATTCCCAAATGGTAAAAAGCATGGGAGTTCAGCCTGAGCTTGGCGAGAACATTGGTTGCCAGAGAATATTTCAGGGATAGGCGGGAATGGGTCAATTCATCAGCTACACGCTGGCAACTCTATGGTTGGAAATGACCAGGAACTGACGCTTTGGCCGGGTTTGCGCGCTTCAGTCCTTGAGCAAAAATTGCAGAATCTCGTCTGCCATCCCAGGCAATTCCTCGTGCCCAAAGTCGGGGTAAACAACCATCCGTTTGCTTGTTTCCAGGTTGTTGTAGGCCGCAAATTGGGTTGAAGGGGGGCAGATTCTGTCCATCAGTCCACAGCCCCATAATACCTCGGCTTTGACCCTGGGCGCCAGGTGGTGAACATCCACGTAACCCAGCGCGTTAAAAATTTCAGCTTCCTGCTCGTGACGGGGGTCAAAACGTCGGAAGTACTCCTGTAACTCGGCGTAGGCATTCGCGGCCAGGTCAATCTGCCAGACTCGCTGATAATCGGACAAGAAAGGATAAATTGGCGCGGCTTTGCGTATCCGCGGTTCGAGGGCGGCGCAGGCAACGGTGAGCCCTCCTCCCTGGCTGGCGCCCGTCGCGAACACGCGGCTGGGGTCAACCTCAGGCATATCAAAAACAATCCGCGCAAGCTGGGCTGTATCCAGGAAGTTTTGTCGGAATAAAAGTTTTTCTGGATGCCCGGTCACCGCATCTGTCAGGCCACGGATGATGTGGCCATTGAGCGTATTGCCGGTAACACCCCCGGAATCTTCGGAGAGACCCCCCTGGCCGCGCGTGTCAAGAGCGGCGACGATAAAGCCCTGGGCCACAAAACCAAGCTTGAAGGACCAATCGTTCGCGTTGCTTGAATAACCATGGAACATGAGCAGGGCGGGATGGGGACCATGACCGTTGCTCGGACGCAGCAATTGCGCGTGCACATTCGCGCCCCCAACCCCACTGAACCAAAGGTCGGAGCAGTCCACGCCAGGCACCTGGAACCTGGCCGGCACCAACCGGGTGCGCGGCTCTGTCGCCCGCATGTCCATCAACGCGCGTTCCCAGTATTGGTCAAAGTCCACGGGGCGGGCGTTGGTCCCATGGTAAGAACGCAATTGGTCGAGCGGAAAATCAAATGTCAGTGGCATGGCGGCGCTCCTTCTGGTGGAAGTTTTCCTAAGTATAGTCTGCGATTTGGCAAATTGGCTGCGGAAAGTGCGATTTTGCTGCCTAATTGGCGCGCGCAGGATGAGCGCGGGTGTAAACCATGTGTTGCGTGGAAATATTCCGCATTGTGCAAGGCGATAGCTTCGGGGGTGGGGCTTTTTGCTGCAGCTTACCCCGGACAAACAACTGGTTTCCTCCCGTTCATCATGGTAGACTTAACCATCATAAAAGGAAATTAACGCATGAATCAAAGAACCATTTTCCCATTTACAGCTATTGTCGGCCAGGAACGCATGCTCAGGGCTCTCATCCTCAACGCGGTGGACGCGCGCATTGGTGGCGTGCTCATCAGAGGTGAGCGGGGAACCGCCAAGTCAACCGCGGCCCGCGCACTGGCAGCCCTGTTACCGGAGGTGCAAGTGGTTCGGGATTGCCGCTTTGGCTGCGACCCGCATTCACCTGCCACATGGTGCACGGAATGCCGTGAACGTGTGGCATCTGGTGAGGACCCGCTGCCTGTCACGACCCGAAAGACACCGTTCATCAATTTGCCGGTCTCGGCAACCGAAGACCGGGTGGTGGGGACGCTGGATATTGAAAAAGCCATCCAAAAAGGTGAAAGGCATTTTGAACCGGGCGTTTTGGCGGCAGCCAACCGGGGGCTGCTGTACATCGACGAAGTAAACCTGCTGGATGATCACGTGGTGGACATCCTGCTTGATTCCGCCGCGATGGGCGTCAACGTGGTGGAACGTGAGGGCATCTCTTTCAGCCACCCCGCTCGCTTTATCCTGGTGGGCACCATGAACCCCGAGGAAGGCGATTTACGTCCGCAATTACTGGATCGATTCGCTTTCTCCGTGGAAATCCATGGCATCCTGGACACGCGCCAGAGGGTTGAAATCATGCGGCGTAATATTGGTTTTGAGACTGACGCGGACGCGTTCCGCGAGGAATGGTTGCCCAACGAACAGGCGCTTTCAAAGCAAATTGAGCAGGCACGCGAGATGGTGGATACCGTCCGATACACATCGCGTGATCTGCTCATCATCGCGGACTTGACCTCTTCCATGGAAGTGGACGGGCACCGGTCCGACCTGGTCATCTTAAAAGGCGCGCGCGCCCAGGCCGCGTTTGAGGGCCGCGACCGCATCACCCCACGCGATATAGCACTGGCGGCGGAACTGGCCTTACCCCATCGCGTGAAATCCGGGCCGTTCCGGAAGTCCGAGGTTGGGCTGGAACACCTGGACGCGAAACTTGACCAACTGAAAGCGCAAACCACGGTCATTTCCCCTGAACCTGAAAGCGAAGAGGACGTGGTTGAGGGTAAAAAAAAAGCGACAACCCAGCTGGGATAAACCAGGATGAGGCAGATGACGGGGAACTAATCCCGGTCGGGGAAGCCCAGCAGGACATTTTTACCAACCTCAACCCAACCTGGTGGGATGGGGGCAAGGTGGTCAAACCGGGGGAAACCTTTGAGCCACGCCAACTTGACACACCTCTGGACGAAATGGTGCGGAAACAAGGCGGACGCCGTTCCCAAACCCACTCCAAAACAAAACGGGGTCGTTACATCCAATCCCGGCCTGCGCCAGGCGATACCAGCGATATGGCCTTCGATGCCACCCTGCGCGCGGCCGCGCCTTTCCAACGCCAAAGGGAAAGCCTGAAGCGCAGCCAGGATGTGGCCTTTGCCATCCGGCGGGGCGATTACCAGAAAAAAGTCCGCGTTCGGAAAACAGCCAATCTCATCCTGTTCCTGGTGGACGGCTCGTGGTCCATGGCGGTTGCGGAGCGGATGTCCGCGACCAAGGGCGCAATCCTTTCACTACTAACAGACGCGTACCAACGGCGTGACCGGGTGGGTCTGGTGGTATTTCAGAAGGACCGCGCCACACTGGTGCTTTCACCGACGAACTCGGTCCTGCTGGCGCAACGGGCGCTGGTGAACATCCCGGTGGGGGGGAAGACCCCGCTTTCCTCCGGCTTAATGATGGCCTACGAGGTCATCAAACGGGAAAAAGTGCTGCATCCGGACGTGCAGCCTTTGCTGCTGGTGCTGACAGACGGCGCTGGCAACGTCGCGCTTGGCAGCCGGCCGGTGCAGGTTGAAGTGGCGGAGTTGGCGGGGATGTTTAAACAAGATAACATTCACAGCGTGGTTATCAACATGGAACAAAAGGTATTTGACCAGGGCTTGGCGCAACTGCTCGCGGATCAAATGGGTGGGGTTTGCTACACGATTGAAGATTTACGCGGCGATACGTTGTATGAGACCGTACAGAAGGAAATGTTGGCACCATCGCTGCCTGCATACAGGGATGTGGGCGGAAAGTAGACGACCAACTTATGTGTTTGGGTTGTGAATTAGGCGTGTGAAGAAATCAGTCGACCGCGATGACCTGCAGGTCCGGGAAAAACTGGTGGAGCGTCCCTGCCACCCAGCCCTGGAGCGTGGCCTTGGAGAGCGGGCAACCGGCGCAAGCGCCGCCCAGTTGCACAGACACCTCATTGCCTTCAATCCCGACCAGGGTGACCGAGCCATGATGGTACTGCTCGATGTAAGCGCTGATTTGGTCAATCAGGCCGGCAATTTTTTCTTCCCTTGAATAATCCGGCGCTTTGTTGATGGTCAGTTGGGGCTCCTTTCCTGGTGGATGACTAATCTTACCATAGCCAGAGTGCCGAAGGGTTCGTAGGGGATAAGTCCATTAGTCAACCTTGACATCTCTTAGGCTACAACTAAAATAAGAGACAATCCTTACCAAGGAACAACTATGGCAACATTTGTCAGTACGAAGTTAAATTGGGAAATGGGCACGGGTTATGACCTTTTCATTTGCCTGCGTGCTTTACATAACCCAGATCGTTTTGGACTGCGCCCTTCCTGGGCTGCCGGTGTGCGATCCCGCCTGTCCCTTGAGCAGCGGAAAGTGCTGGAAGATTCAGATGGAATCCTGCGGGGTTCCATCAGGTTTGTTTTCGGTCTCCCAAACCCGAAAGGTGCTGCGGAGGTGGTCCAGGGGCTCGAAGCATTGCCGGTTGATAAGCGCTTGGAAGCCCTCTCGTTCGACGCCAATGGACCGGAAGAATACCGCCAACTCCTCCTGTCTACGACATCAGGCAGGAAGTGGAGCGCGGCGGAGAAGGAAATCATCCGCCTCAACAGCCGCTACAGAGACCAGGAGCTTCTACCTGCGTACGCCGACCACCTTTTTGATGCCTGGGCAAACCGGGAGCAATTTGGCGAGGTTTATCTTGCCGCTCTGAAGAGCTTTGTTGACGGCTTCTTTGCCGAGGAAGAAAACCGCATCCTGCCTGTGTTGAAACGAGGCCTTTCCCATGCCCAAATGCGGGCTGGGAGCCTTCCACTGCCTGCCATGCTGGAAGAGCTTTCCTCCGGAGTGCGCTACGGGGACCTCTCCAAGATTTCCAGGTTATTCCTCGCGCCTTCGTTTTGGGGCGCGCCCATCCTCTTTGTTGAAGAACTCGGCCCGGGCAGCGTGTTGATGCTCTTTGGTTACAGGCCTGAAAATATGGCCCTGATTCCGGGTGAGGTCATCCCTGACGCGTTAATCCACGGGCTTAAGGCACTGGCAGACCCAACCCGGCTGCGCATCCTGCGCAACCTGGCGCAATCACCTGCCACGGCAGCCCAACTCTCGCAAGTTTTGCGCCTCCGCCTGCCGACGGTTACGCATCATCTGTCAGAGCTGCGCATGGCGGGGCTGGTGCAGGTGATTGTCAACCCCGAGGGTGAACGCCATTACGCCACGCGCTACGAAGGCTTGAGCACAGTCAAAGAACTGATGAGACAGTTCATCCAGGGGGAATAACTTACCGGTGGAACCGCAAACCGCGGAAGGCCGGCCGCCTTCCGCTCTCAAGAATTACATGGAACGCGTGCGGGCCTTCAGCACCAACGCGCGCTTATACCTGCTCAGCATCATGATTTTTGGTGCCGCCATGGGCACCTACCAGCTGCTTTTCAATTTTTATGTCTTAAGCCTGGGCTATAACCAGGCGGTGTTGGGGAACCTGGTCACCATCCGCAGCGCCACCTCGCTGATTGTCGCACTGCCGATGGGTTACCTAACCGACAGAATCGGCCGCAAAAACGCATTCTTTTTTGGGAACCTGGGCGTGGCGCTGGCGGTTTTGGGCATGGTATTGAAACCTGTCACCCCCGTTTTCAGCGTCCTGAACGTGTTGCTGGGCGTCGCCCAGTCGCTCTCGGCCGTGGCCATGGGGCCGTTCCTGATGGAAAACAGCGGCGAACAGGAGCGAACTTACCTTTTTAGTTTTGCCTCCGGGATGCGCATGACTGCCACATCCATTGGCGAATGGGTGGGGGGATACCTGCCCACTTTCTTCGCGGGAGTCTTGGTGGTCAGCGCGGTGAGCACGGACGCGTACAAATGGGCCCTGGGGGCCGCCATCATCCTTATGGCGCTTTCGCTTATCCCTGTCCTGATGATGTCCAACGTCCGGCTGCCACAAGCAGCCCGCTCGGTCTTTGCGCCAATCTCCTATATGCGCGACAATCCCGGACGCCTCAGCCGGCTCATCCTGCCGACCCTGGTGACCTCGATTGGCGCTGGGATGATCATGCCGTTCATGAACGTCTTCTTCCGCAACGTTCATCACCAATCCGACACCACCATCGGGGTGTTGTTCGCCTGGGGCAGCCTGGCGATGGGATTGGGCTTGCTTGTCGCCCCAGCCCTGGCGGAACGATTCGGTAAAATTGAAGTAGTGGTGGCAACGCAGGCGCTTTCCATCCCCTTCCTGGCCCTTTTAGGGTTCGCGCCTTGGTTTGAAGTCAGCGTAGTGGCCTATTACTTCCGGCTGACGCTGATGAACATGAGCGGACCGGTGTACTCGACCTTTGTGATGGAAAGGGTTGGCATCGAATCGCGGGCGATGATTGCCAGCCTAACCAGCATGGCTTCAAACTTTGGCTGGGCGTTAAGTCCACTGATCAGCGGCTACTTGCAGGTCAATTATGGCTTTAAGCCGGCCTTCGCGGTGACGATTGTGACGTATATCATCGCCATTTGGATGTACTATGCCTGGTTCTGGAAAACAAAACGTGGCAGCGCGGAAGAACTGGTGCCAATCATGCCGCAGTGAAATAAGGCCTTTTCAGTTATCCCGGTAAATGTGAGAATATTCCTTGTCGGCGGTGTTTGAATACACTGTCACCCCATCGCGGACGAGGTAGCCGGCGTAGGCACTGGGACTGGCGAAAGCCTGCCAGCCATCCAGGATGAGAGGCAGCGGACCTTCCGCGCCAATCCAGACCCCATTGTATTTGCGGGTAATATGCAGATGAAGCCCAGTTGCGTAGCCACCTTCACAGGATGGGTGGCCAATCGGGTCGTCCACTTTAACCCACGCCCCTACCCGAACGCGCTCCTGGGAGGCCATATGCATGAAGATGATAACCCAGCCGGTGCTTTCGTCCCCATCGCCATCCAAATCGATGGCCACCGCGCCGCGCGCGCTGCGCGTAACGAGCCCCCGCACAGGGGAGGTGGCCCAGGCGCTGGAGGTCATACATCCCCTTTGGCCCTCCACCCTGGGGGCGAAATCCAGCGAGCCGCGGGGCGTACCGGGTTGCCAGGTGAGGTGTGGGCCGGAAGTAAGCGCCCAGCGTAAACCGGGCAGAAATGGCAGGGTGAGGGTAGGCGGGCTGACGGCCGGCGTCAATAGGGGGCCAACCAGGGCAGCGCGGGCAAAGGGGTCCCCAAAGAGCTGCTGTTCCAAGGCTAAAAAGCCGCCGGGGCCGTAAAGCGCGTGGTGGAAATTCTTTTGTTCGTAAAGGCTCGCGAACAGGTTCTGAAGCGCAACGCTGCCCGGATTTAGCGCTGGCGCGATCTCTGCGATGCTTCCATCCTTGAACGTCAACACTTTCAGAGAACCATCACTCCAGCCATAATAACCTTCCGCCAGGAGTCGCGCGACGATAAAAAGCTCAGCGTAAAGGCCAGTCACCTTTTCAGCCTTAAAGCCAATGGGATAGAGCTCCCCATCCTCCCCAAGCGGTTGGCCAAAGAGCCAGCCTGAACGGTATTCAATCAGAGCTAGCAACAGACGGGGATTGGTGGAGGTCTCCCGGGCCACAAGGTCAACAATCTCAGCGCCGGTGTAGCGCCTGTCCCAAAGGGATTCCTGGTACCGGGCCAGATACCCATTCGCTTGCTGAACAATCGCGTTCACGTCAACCCGGCCACTACCTGGGCCAAAAACGATTTCACTATCGGGAAGGGCGGGAAGCTGATAGGGGGCGATGAAGGTGGGCGTAGGGATGAAAAGCGCCAGCCCGATGGGCAGCAGGCTTTCCGGTGCCGGGATGGCTTCCGGGCTGTTTATCTCCCCGGTGCTCACCCTGAAACGGGCGGCGACAGACTTGAGCGTGTCCCCCGATTGGGCATAATAAACCACTATACCCGCGGGGACGGCCAGGACGGGCGTAGGGGTGGATGGCGGCAGGGTGGCCGGGAGGGTCACCAGGGGTTGCTGGGAAATCCAGGGGGTTGGGGTGGCCACAACCGACTGAAAGCCGGGCGTAGGGCTGGGATAGGTGAGCGCGAAGAGGGTTTGCCTGGCGGAGATGGCGGTGGCGGTTGGGGCCGTGACATCCGCGCTAGGCAAATTGCAACCAAACAGGCTGGCCAGGATAATGACAAGGATGAGCTGCCTGACTAATTGCTTGGCCTGGTCTGGCTTTTTCAAAATCATGCTAAGCCTGGTGGGAATTATTCCCCGGCATCCACCCGGAAGTCGTAAATACCATCGGCAAAGGGCCATTCCCGGCCGCAACCTGGGCAGGCCAGGTTATGGACTTCCTCTGGAAGGGCGGTATGGCAGACTGGGCAACTAAAAAAGCCTGCTTCTGCCGCAGTGGGGGTATCCCCAACAGCCCTGGCAAGCGTAAAGATACTGGGCGAATACTGCCAGAATGAACCGGTCGGCTGCAGCAGCGCGTCGAGGCCGACCAGTACTTTGAGCGGGACATGACGTTTCAGCCATCCGACCCGGAAATGGGACACGCTCAATTGTTTTTCAATCGAAAATTGCGCCGACTTGAGGATTTCCTGGATGAAGCGTGGGTGAAAGTCAAAGTTCAGTTCCGCGAATTCAATGGGGGTATGGTCAAACGGGTTCCAGGCTTGACGGTGGACCACGTAGCGCAGGATGGATTTGATGTTGCGCTTGTTGGCAGCCTCCAGGATGAAGAGGGCATCCGGGGCAAGAACCCGGCGCACTGATTTTAGGGCAAGCTCGGGCTCGGCCATATGGTGCAGCGTGCGAATCATAGTGGAGCCGTCAAACAAGCCATTCACGAACGGCAACTTGTACACATCAGCGGCCACATACACAAACCGGGGGCTGTCGCCCAGCCGTTCGCGAGCTTGCAACAGCTGGGTGCGGGAGTAATCCAGCAGCACCACGCGCTCCCAACTGCCATAGCGGGGTGTGTTGCGGCCGGCACCCGCCCCAAGCTCCAACATCAAGCGGCCACCGTGGCGAAGCAGACGTTTTAGGGCGATTTCTTCAACCGTGTCCTCATATTGGCGTTCGCCTTTATCCCAAAAGGAGGATTGGTAATCAGAGCCCTCGTAAGAGCAAACCGGTGGATTGGATGGGTCGAGTGAATGATTCATCGTATGAAAATGCGTCGGGCAGGTTTGCCGGCAACACCCGAAGATACCTCCTTACCGCTGCTTCCTCTCGGACCTGACGGGGTTCGCAGGGCTTCGCCGCGCCGGTCCCGCCCGAACGCGAATTAAGGATACCCGAGTCCGATAAGGATGTCAACAAGCCCGAGGCGCCTGTCGCGGTTCGGTGTAGCTTACCGCAAAGTAGGTTTCCTGAAAGGGTCCTTTTGTCAGATTTCTTCGCCTGACAGGAAAGGTTCGGCCTGATTAATCAGCTCGTCCAGCTTACTGAGGGCCTGGGCTACCGCCGGTGAAGGGGGTTCCTTTAGAGATACCAGGCTTTGGGCCAGTGCCTGCCGGCGTTCCAGGAGTGCCTGGTACCTCAAGCTGGGGGCCTTGCGGGGAGCGCGCTCCACCAGGTTCTTCCACAGAATTTGGAGCACGTTCGCGATTGGCGGAGCTATCAACAGCCAGGCCAGGCCGAACGCGTCCACAATCACAAGCATAATGACGAGGTTCACCAAGGCGTTCTCCCTGGCTTTTTGGTAAAGGCGTGGTTTTACCCACACCCGGATGATGATTAGCACAGCCAGCACGAACAGCAGCATGATGGGCGTGAACCGGATGCTGGAGAACAACCCAATAAGGATGGCCACCAACAGCGCTACAAAGATGCCCACGATGGGCAGCACGCTGACCAGTGAAATGAGCAAACCCAGGAACACCGGATAAGGGGAGCGCAGGAAGTATAGCCCCACCCCCAACACGGCCCAGGTGAGGGCAACCTGTGCGAACAAACCACGCCCATAGACGCCCAGGCTGGTTTCAATGGCATGCCAGGTTTCGCGCGCTTTTCTGCGTTGCGCGTTGGGTAGTAAAGACAGCCACAGCCTTTCAAAATGGTCCTGTGAACTCAACCAGTAGAGACCCAGGAAAATGATCACGAAGGCGCCACTCAGCACACCCATGGTATCCTGGGTAAATTTTTGGAGAAAAGGCAGCATGGCCTGGCCGCCTTTAGCTGTGAGCGCGTTGAACAAGTCCCCTGGCGCTGGCATCAGGTCCAGCAGTGTCTTGATAAAGCTAAATTGGGTTAGCCAAACCGGCAGCTGCCAGGATTTCAGGTGAGACATCGTATCCACCAGCAGTTGCAATTCCCTCCCAAGCCCGTCGCCAAGCAGGTAAAGCAAAAACACCAACCCGCCCAGCGCGGCGAGAACCCCCGCGAGGATGAAAAAGCGAACGCGCTTCGGCTTGCCGGCGGCCATGGTATCCAGCGGTCGTAACGCAGCAGCAAAGACGAGGGAAAAGACCATGTAGACCAGGATTTCGCGCGATTGCCACAGCAGGGCAATCAACAGAACGGTCAACAGAACGGTGGCAGTGGTCTTAAGCACGTTTTTGTTCATGCTTTCCCCCCAGTTTCCGTGGTAGCAAGGAGGGCGTCGAGGTCGACCGCGATACCTTCCATCTCTTCGATGAACCGGTCCACCTGTGCGACAGTTTCAGTCGTCCCTTCTTTGCTCTGTCTCACCTGGTTGCGCATACCCTGGGCGAAATCCTGGGTTTCGTAGCGCAACCGGTTGGCAGCCCCCCTGTTTTCTGAAAGGGTTGTGTCATCCGGCTCCTTGTTGAAAACAAAATTTTCCAAAACCAATTGAATAATGGCAGCCAGGGGGATGGCCATCAACGCGCCACCAATGCCATAAAGGGCTGAGAAAGTGGCGATTGAAAGGAGCGAAACAAACGGATTCACGCCCACAGCCTTTTTCATTACCCTGGGCACCAACAGGTTATTTTCCAGCTGCTGGATAACGACCGTCGCGACAACCACCCAAATTAGCATATTTGGTGAAATTGTCAGCGCGATAACCGCGGCAGGGATGGCGCCTAAAAGTGGCCCGATCATGGGCACGGCCTCCATGAGGCCGGCGATGATGGCCAAAACCATCGCGTTTGGCAAACCTATCAGCGCGTAGGCCGCGAAGGCCAAGACACCAATGGCCAGGCATAGGAGCCCCTGGCCGCCCAAGTAACCGCTGACCTTGCCCTCGATATCCGAGACGAGCGCGGAGGCCTTCAGCCGGCTGGCTTGTGGCAGGGAGATGAGCATGGATTGGACCAGGCGCTGGCCAGAGACGGCCCAATGGCCGGTTAGGGCTGTGATGGTGATGGCCATGAAGAGCACTTTGGAGATGGTGGAAAGGTAGCCCAGGGCCTGGCCAGCAGACTTGAGCACATCGGCCTCGGTGTTGGCTGTTTCTGCCTGACCGCCCAGCGTGCT
>JAKOSR010000017.1 GCA_029777225.1 Chloroflexota bacterium | reverse complement strand
ACTCAGGCTTTTTACTTTGAACATGCCGTCTTTCCATCATGCTTTGCGCTTGGTTTTTCTACGCTATTGTAAAGCAAAAATCGGCCTGCCTAACTCATCGTGCCAGGTTGGGCCATTTGCTCATTCGAAATAAACCCATTATGACCAAAAAATTCCCCGAAAGCAATAGAATTCCTATTTTTTGCTTTATTTTTTCCTTGACCTTCCTGATAAAGTGATGGTAAAATAGTGAGGTTAAGAAATTAGATAGGAGTGCAAGATGACCCCATTACCGAAGAGAAAACACACTTCCGGACGCCGCGATCGCCGTCGTTCTCACGACGCGCTCAAAGCTCGCAATAGCGTGGCCTGCCCCAATTGCGGCGAGCCCCGTTTGCCCCATCGCGTCTGCCCCAAGTGCGGCTATTATCAGGGTAGAGAAGTTCTCTCCATCGAAAAAGAGTAGACTCATACCGCCCCGCAATCATAAACCACCCTCCGTGGGTGGTTTTTTGTGTTAATCAAGCGTCATCAAGAAACTGGATGGTTGGTGGTTTTGCCGTGCACCAGGTAAGCGCCAAATTGGGTAACAATCTCCCTGGGTAACAGTCCGGAAATCCGAATCCCCTGGGGGAGATGCTCGACTGTGTTAACGTGCCCTTTTTCGTGGAAGATGGAAACCAGGTTGCCGTGTTCATACGGTAACATGACCGTCACGCGCTCATACCTTGCATACAGCTGCTCGGAGATGGAATCCACCAGCTTGTCCAGGCCGGTTCCATTTAGGGCGCTTATCAGGAAAGGTTGCGGCTCGAGCAGCGGCAATACGAAATCCATTGTTTCTTCATCCAGCCGGTCAATCTTGTTGTACACAGTGATAACCGGGATGTTCCCAGCCCCAATGTTGCTCAAGGTCTCCAGGACCGTCTTCCGCTGCAACAAGGCATCCGTTTGGGAGATGTCGACCACGTGGATTAACAAGTCGGCTTCAGAAATTTCCTCCAGCGTCGCTCTGAAGGCTGCAACCAGGTCTGTCGGCAGTTTCTGTATAAAACCGACAGTATCTGTGAGCACAATTTGCTGCCCCATGGGCAGGGTCAACTGCCGTGTGGTCGGGTCAAGCGTGGCAAAAAGTTGGTCGGCCACATAAATGTTGGAGTCCGTGAGCTTGTTGAGCAAGGTCGATTTCCCGGCATTGGTGTAACCTACGAGCGCCACCACGGGCACATTGGTTTTACGCCTGTTTTCCCGGTAACGCGAACGATGTTCGCGCACCTTGTCAAGCTCATCCTCCAGCTTTTTGATGCGAGCCTTCACTTCCCGCCGGTCCACTTCCAACTGGGTTTCGCCAGGTCCTCTCAGGCCAACTCCACCCACACTACCGGCTCTTCCGCCACCTCCGCCGGATTGACGGGCAAGGTGCGTCCAGGCCCGTGTCAGGCGGGGCAGCCGGTACTTGAGCTGGGCAAGCTCCACCTGGAGCATCCCCTCTTTCGTGTTGGCATGCAGCGCGAAAATATCCAGGATTAAGGCGGTCCTATCCAACAGCTTCAGCTTGGTACCCAGTTCGGTTTCCAACTCGCGTTGGTGCCGGGGAAGCAACTCGTCGTCGAAAATGACAGCATCCGCGCCGAGGTCCTCAGCCAGCAATTTGAGCTCTTCGACCTTGCCACTACCTATCAGGGTCCTGGGATTTGGCGACTCCAGGTTTTGGGTGAGCGTGCCGACGATATCCATGCCAGCCGTATCTGCCAGGAGTTCCAGCTCTTCAAGAGACGCTTCCATGGGCAACGTACCGCTGTGAGGTCTTCCAATTTGGACCCCCACCAGAACCGCTTTTTCCCTTGGTTGTTCAACGTTTTGCTCTGTCTTCAAAGCACCACCTTGCTACTTGTTTGCCACCCAGCGTGTCAGGCGGTCAACCGCCTCCAGGATGGAATCAGTTGGGGTCACGATTGAAAAGCGAATGTAATCCGCCCCGCTTGGCCCGTAGATGACGCCAGGCGTCAGGCTGACGCCAGTCTCATCCAGCAGGTCCGCGCAGAACCGGATGGGGTCCTTGAATTTCTCCGGCAAACGCGCCCAAAGATAGATGGCGGCTTTGGGCAGGTCTACATCGAAGCCGGCCTTCACCAGGGCCTGGTAAATCACATCCCGCCTTTCCTGGTAAATACGGTTCCGGTTGAAAATCCAGGACTGGTCCGCGGTGAGCGCCACCTCGCCAGCATCCAGAATGGGAGCAAATATGGAGGAGTCAATCTGGCTTTTGTAGGTTGCCAGCAGCCGGATGATTTCAGGATTCCCCACGGCCATGCCGATGCGCCAGCCGGCCATGTTATACGTCTTGGAAAGCGAATTAAACTCGACCGCGACCTCCCGCGCTCCTTCAACCTGCAGGATGCTAGGCGCCACAAAGCCGTCAAAGGTCAAATCGGTGTACGGGGCGTCATGCGCAATCACAATTTCATTTTCCCGCGCGAAAGCGACGGCCTTCTCGAAGAAATCCAGGGTTGCCACGCCACCGGTCGGATTGTTCGGGTAGTTCAGCCACATCATCTTGGCATGTCTGGCGATATCCGCAGGTATGGCATCCAAATCAGGCAAAAACCCATTTTCCTTGCGCAGCGGCATGTAATAGATGTTCGCGTTCGCCAGCGAGGCGCCTGCCAGGTAAGCAGGATAATAAGGATCCGGCATCAGGATTAAATCCCCGGGATCCAGCAGGGTATGGTGGATATTGAAAATGCCTTCCTTGGAACCAATCAGGGATAAGACTTCGGATTGAGGGTCCAACTGCACGGTAAACCGGCGCTGATAATATGTGCAGATGGCCTCCCGAAAAGCTTTGCTCCCGCCGGCTGGTGAGTAGCCGTGTTTTTTAGGATTGCGCGCGGATTCAACCAGCCTATCAATGATGAAGTCCGCCGGTGGCAAATCGGGGGAGCCCATATCCAGCCGGATGACCTTAATCCCGCGGGCTTCGAGCTCAGCAAACTTTTTGGGTAAACCAGCAAAGAAGTAAGGTTGAATGTTCGCAACAGTACTGGCAGGTTTGATTTGCATGAATTATTAATTCTTCCTTTTTTATTTGATTATATCCCAGCCTCGCGAACGCGGCTCGCGCCCAAGCCAATTGCATTCGCGCGGTTTGCCCCTGGACGAAATTTTCTGGTATAATTCTTGCACATAAGGCGTTGCCACTATTTAATAAAAAGGAAATAACGTGCTGCAGACCCCCTATCAACACACGAGCATCAGCACCTCAGCCCACCTGGCACAGACCATGACCCTGCTGAGCCTTTCCGCCACGGAGCTCGCGGAAAAAATCGAGTCTGAACTTTCCACCAATCCGGCGCTTGAAATGGTGGAAGAGCGGCGTTGCCCCATGTGCAAAAGGCTGCTGCCACCAACTGGTTCGTGCCCCAAGTGCAGCCAGCCTGAAAGTTACGAATCGACCGAACCCATCGTGTTCATCTCCCCCCGGGACGATTTTTACATTGCCAGCAGCAAGAGTTCGGACGAGATACCGGAAGAACCCTACGCGCCTGAATCAGTGGACCTGCCCACGTACGTGTTGACCCAAATGGCCGGCGATTTAGCCAAAGAAGACCGGTTGCTGGCAGCCTACATCCTGAACAACCTGGATGAGGATGGATTTTTGACAACCTCCCCCATGGAAATCGCCCGGTACCACCACCGCGCTCCCAGTGAAATAACTGCCATCATCGAAAGAATCAAGCGCTGCGATCCGATAGGTGTGGGTTCCGCGAACCCAAAAGAAGCCATGCTCACCCAGCTGGATGTGCTGGAAGAAACCATGCGCATCCCTGCCCACACACGCGAAATTGTCCAGGACCATCTTTCCAAGCTCAGCCAACACCATTTCGCGGAAATCGCGAAAGAATTGAGTACCACCGCCACGAACGTGCAGAGAATCGGCGATTTCATCAGTGAAAACCTGAACCCATTTCCCGCCCGGGCTCACTGGGGGGATGTGCATAGCCCGCATACTGAAAACGGACAGGTTTTTCACCAGCCAGATATCCTGGTCTATCATCTGAATGAAAACCCTGAAAACCCATTGGTGGTGGAAATTATTCTCCCCATTCGCGGTACGTTGAGGGTCAATCCCCTCTTTAAAGCCTCCCTCAAGGAAGTGGAAGAGCAAAAAGCGGACGAATGGCGTGAAGATATCGAGAAGGCATCGCTGCTTGTCAAGTGCATCCAGCAACGTTCCAACGCCCTCAAACTGCTGCTCGAAAAACTGGTGGTCTACCAAAAGGACTACATCGTCGGTGGGGACAAGGAAATGCAACCTCTCACCAGGGCCGTGCTTGCCAGGGAGTTGGACGTGCATGAATCCACCATTTCGCGCGCAGTTTCCGGTAAGACCATCCAGCTGCCCAACCGGAAAATCGTCCCGCTTTCAATTTTCTTTGACCGCAGCCTTTCGCATCGCACTCTCATCAGGGAAATGATTGACGCGGAAGACCATCCCCTCAGCGATTCCGAAATCAAGGATATGTTGGAAGTCCAGGGCATCCAAATCGCGCGAAGGACGGTTGCCAAGTACCGTTCCATGGAAGGCATCCTGCCTGCCCACCTGCGTCACATGAGCCGGCCAACCCGGTAGGATTGGTCGGTCCCAGCTGATGGACTTTTCTGATAGCGCCTTACAAAATGATTTGAAAGTGCTGGATAAATCCCAGCTGCTCGATGCGCTTTCTGAAGCGGCGCTGGTTTACAACCGTGCGAAGGATAAAATCCTGGAAATTAACCAAAAACTGGCTGAACTGACCGGGTACCAGGAGAAGGAGCTGACCGGGGCTTCCCTTTCCTTCCTGATGACGGGTGAACAAGACACCAACCCCACCGGGCTCACCATGCGGAAATCCCAACTGCGTGGCATGGGCGGGGAAATCATCCCCGTCAGCCTGAGGGTGCTTTCCATCAGTAAAACCAATCAAATTGTCATCCTGCTTTTCGGCATGCCCGCGGAGGAGTCGGAAATCAGGCGCAGCCTGTTGGACCAGGAGCACCTGTTTGACCAGTTCAGCATGCTGGCCGAAGTAGGCAAGGCGAAGACAGCCCGCGCCTGCCTGGAAAACACTGCCCGCGTGGTAGAGCAATTAATCTCCCCCCAGGCGCTGGCCATTTACTCGCCCTCCCAGCCGGCGGGCAGCCATAAACGTCTGCTCATGCCAGGTTACAACCCTGGTCCGTTCCCAGAGAAACTCCATGACGATAACCTGGAAACAACCGAGGAAATCCAGCTATGGAAGAGCCCCAAGCCGCCTACGTGCAGCCTGCATACGCTGGCACAGGATGAGGGCTTGCGCTACCTGCTGAGCCTTCCTTTGGCTTTCAACGGCACAAGCCTGGGTTTGGTCCTGGCTGCCGGCCTGACGTCAATCCCCGATGACGATAATATGCGCTTGCTTTCCATGCTCGCGACGCTGGCCTCATCCATGCTTTACCACCTTGGCAACTTTGAAAGCGCCAAGCGTTCCCTTGAGAAAATCCGACAGGCTGTGCAAATCCAACACACGGTCACGGACAACCTGGAGGAAGGCGTCATCACCCTGACGCGTGACCTCAAAATCGCCGAGATGAACCCCTCCGCCGAAATCATGCTCGGGTACGCCAGCAAAGAGGTCTTCCTGCAGGACGCGGACATGGTCTTGATTGGCAATGAATCCCTGGCGCCACTTTACAAATCCGCGCTGGAAAGCGTCAGCACCATGGCGACCAGCAACCTGACCCTGAACACGCGCAATGGCAAAACTTTCCCAGCCCAGGTGCTTTGCCTGCCGGTCATCCTGGGCGAGCGCGTCACCAGCATCGTGCTGCTCATCCGGGACTTGAGCCAAACCGAGCAAATCGTGGCCCAAAGCAGACACCTTGAGCAAAAGGCTTATCTTGGTGAAGTCTCCGCCGTCTTCGCGCATGAAGTAAAGAATCCTATTAATAGCATCAGCACTGGGCTGCAATACATTGGCTTCAATCTCAAGCCTGATGACCCGCTGATGACCTGGGTGACGCGTCTGCAAAATGATTGCGTACGTCTGACGCACCTGATGAACTCCACACTCACTTTCTCAAAGCCAAGGGAATACCACTTCGCGCTGGCAGATTTGAGTGAGCTCATCCCTTCCATCCTGGAGCGCTGGGCCCCACGCCTGACGCGCCTCAACATCCGCTACAATTTCGCGAGCAATCCTGCCCATCCCTGGGTGAGGGCGGACGTTCCCGCCCTGGAGGAAGTGTTCGTCAACCTCATCAGCAACGCGACCCAGGCGATGGAAAACACGGGGGGTACCCTGGCGGTAAGCATCAACCCGGCTGACCCCAGCGTGCAACCTCCGCAATACGAGATTATCGTGGCAGATTCAGGTCCAGGAATCCCGAAGGAGTTCCTGGCGCACATCTTTGAACCTTTTGTGACCACAAAAAATTCAGGCACAGGCCTCGGCCTGGCCATCAGCAAACGCATTATCACGGCGCATAAGGGTAACATTTACGTGGAGAGCTTCCCGGGAGGAACCATGTTCCATATCCTCCTCGAAAAAGCACAGAACGGAGCATTATGACAGCGACAGTCTTGGTTGTGGATGATGAAGAAACCGCCCGCCTGGTGGTCAGTGAATACCTCGGTTCAAAAGGATACGAGGTACTAAACGCTGGCACACTCGCGGAGGCCAGGAAAATTCTCAACACTGGCAGGGCGGATATCATTGTGCTGGATGTGCGCCTGCCTGATGGCTACGGTCCTCACCTGCTCACCGAAACCGCACAATTGCCAATCCGACCCGAAGTCATCATCATGACCGCGCATGGGGACGTTAGCATGGCCGTGGAGGCCATGAAAAGCGGCGCGCATGACTTCATCGAAAAACCCTTAGATTTGCTTAACCTTGAAGAATCCGTCCGACGCGCGGCCAACACGGTCTCGATGCGACGGGAACTCAACCATCTGCGGGCCTCCAAACTCAACCTCGACACCTTCATTATCGGGAGCACGCCTGAGATGCTTAAGGTTGTTGAATTGGCCAAGCGTGCCGCGGATGCGGCTGTTTCTGTTTTGATTACCGGACCCTCCGGCACGGGCAAGGAAGTGCTGGCTTCTTATATCTACACGCACGGCGCGCGGGCAGGGAAAGCATTCATTGATATTAGCTGCCCGGCCATTCAACCGACCATGTTCGAATCCGAATTGTTCGGCCACGAAGCGGGCTCCTTCACAGGCGCGGTCAAAAAGAAAAACGGGTTAATGGAAGTTGCCGATGGCGGGATTCTATTCCTGGACGAAATTGCTTCCATGCCCCTGGACATGCAGGCCAAGTTATTACGCGCGCTGGAAGAAAGAAACTTCCGCCGGGTTGGCGGCACTTCACTCATCAACGTGGATGTGCAGGTTATCGCCGCTTCCAACCGTAATCTCAAGGAAATGATTTCCCGCAGCGAATTCCGTGAAGACCTCTACTACCGCCTCAAAGTGGTCGATATCGACCTCCCTGCGCTGGAAAAACGCAAGCAGGATATCCCTGAACTCGTGGGGTATTTCATCCGTAAGTTTAACGCGCGCCTGGGTTCCAACATCGAAGGTATCACACCCCGCGCCATGGATGCCCTTATCCAATATGACTGGCCTGGAAACATCCGTGAGCTCAGCAATGCGTTGGAACGTGCGGTTCTTTTCTGTGATGACCGCGACATTGACCTCAACCACCTGCCCATGGATGTGGTTGCCCATCACGGGCGAAATACGTACTAACTTCCCGTCTGGCATGTAAATTGCTACCTAAGCTCCTATGAGTTCTCTTAATAGGAGGTTATTATGCTTGAAAATACGAACCAGATGGTGATGATGCTTTCCCTCGCGCTGGCGGTGCTTGGTATTGTTTGCCTGATTATTAGCATCGTGATTCTCGCCAAGCAGGCGGTCAACCGTAACATCCAGGCCATCGCGGAATCCACGACAAAGTTGGCAGAAAAAGGCATCACGGATGGCATTTCGGGTCTGGTGGGTAACGCCTCCTTACTCATCAGCTCACTCAATGACATGACCAAGTCCAACACGGGCATTGGCATCTTCTTTGTTTTTCTGAGCCTCGTTCTATTGGCAGCCGCGTATTACCTAATCCAGCCATTCCTGTCGCTACTGCCATAATTGATTTTTGAAAGGACTGCAAGATGAGCATCGATTGGTTTCTCGAGCAGATAAAGTCCTGGTTCCCTGCTGACAAAGCAAAAGCGATTATCAGCGCGTTTCGCCAGGATGAGGTTGTTTGGAAATATCTGAATGAACCATCGCATCAGCAATCCTGGCTTGCTTATGCCGGCAACACGCTGGAAAAGTGGCTCCCTGGCCGGCTGGCCATGCACGCGCTCAAACCTACCCTCGCGGATATGGACTTGCGGAACCTGGAAACCCCCGTGCCAGCGGATCTCCTGAACCTGGCAAAGAGTTCTTTGGAATCCATCAACCTGACCGGCCTGGAACCCGGCTCTCTTTCCGAAACCGGTCTGCTGGCCCTGATGTTACGCGAACATCGCGTTCAGCATGGCAGTTGGGACGGTTTACTCACTTACCTGCTTAAAACCAAGAACAACCTGCGCACCTGGAAGAGCGCCTTTGTTTGTCTCCCAGCCCTGGTGCCGGATTACGACCTCGCCGCGGATACCCTCATCTTCGAAGCTCCTTCAGAACTGAACGCCAGCATCGTCGAAATCCTGACGCATGCCATTTTCTGCATGCCCATCTCTGAACAGGAACAATTCCAGGCCCTTAGCGAACAATTCTCCAAGGCCAACCTCGGGCTACAAACCCAACTGCTTCAAAGCCTGAAAACACATGTGGACCCATCCTGGATCAGGTTGCTGGCTTCCCATTTCCTCGCCCAGCTGCCGGATGACCTCAGAAATCCGACCAACGGGACATCTAAAGGGACAGCCAACACTGATTTGGGCCAGGTGGACGCTTTCCAAAAAATCGCCCAGCTCAGCCAGTGGGCCGGCCGGCGTAACGAAGCCAGCGGCAGCATCCAAAAAGCCTTTGAGGCGCTCTACCAAAACCAGGCCGAGAGCCTGAGCAAGTTGGCGCTGCAACTGGAAACGAATGACGCCGAAGAAGCACGTAAAACCTGGGAAGAGGTGCTGCGCCTGGCTCCTGCCAACCCTGAATACCGAAAAATGTACGCGGAATTCCTGATCTCCCAGGATGACCTGGAACACGGGGAGGAACTTCTGCGGGGTTTGGATGACCAGGCCACGGAAGCTTTATTCATGCTCAGGTATCCTGAGCTGCGTGAAGGTCGCCCCCTCGAAGAGGAGACCCTGCGCAGCGCGTTGCGAAAAAGCCCCGGCGAGCCCGGAAGGTCCCGTTTTGAGGATACGCCCGATACGCTCAGAGCCGCCCGCTTCGCTTTTGACAACAAGAATTACGCTCTCGCGGACCAGTTCATCACCAAAGCGCTTGGAGAGATCCCGAACGATCTCAGGGCCATCAAACTGGCGCGGGAAATCCACAAACACCTGGCGGAAGTTGATAAAGCCATCGAGGCGTCCTCGCTGCTGGCGATTTTCGAGCCCGACAACCAGAAAAACGACAGGGACCTGGTCGCGCTCTACCTGCAAACAAACCAGGCCCAGAAGGCGTTCGAAACCTACCAGGCCTTGATTAACAAGATGAAAGAACCTTCACGCAAGGATTTGCTGACCTACGCCGAAATCGCGCTAAAAGCCGGTAAGCCGGAAGTGTCCATCTCCATTGGCAACAATTTCCTGGCCAGGGACGAGATGGATGGCGAGGCTTTGGTGCTGCTTTGCGACGCGCTTTTGGCGAGTGGCCAAAGGGAAACCGCGCTTGAGCGGCTTGAAACAGCTTCCGCGCTCGCGCCGGAGAAGCCCGCTTCCTGGCTTTCACTGGCCAGGATATGGACCGCCTTCGGTGACTCGGACAAAGCGTTGGAATCGCTGCGCAAGGCAAAAGCCGCACTACCGGATGATGCAGGAATCCTGGGCGCGTTGGGGAAAATTTACCTGGATAATGACCAGCCCACGGAAGCGATTGCCGTGCTCAAACAAGCCTGCCAACAAAACCCGACCGACACCAGTGTGCGCAAATCACTTGCCAGCGCGTACCTGGCCCATGGAAACCTGGATGAAGCCTGGCGCGTGATTAGCCCGTTGGAAGATGAATACAGCTCCGACCCAGACCTGGCCTTGGTGCTTGGGCGTGTGTTGGTGGAGCTTGGGGATTACCAGAACGCGAAGAAAATGTTGAAATTCGCGTGGCAATCCATGCACACGGAGGAAACGCTCAAGCATTATGCCTTGTTGGTGCTCCAGCAGGCCAAAGGGCAACAGCAGCTCTCCAAGACGGATGAAAAAGAACTGAATACCATCCTGGCCGCTTTGGATTTAAACACGGCAGGAACTGAGGTCAATTTTGATGCGCGCGTCCTGAAGGCGGATATCAATGCCGCGCTCGGCAACTCGGAGAGCGCGTACCAGGACTACCTTCAGTTGCTGGACCTGCCTGAAGCGAAGTCAGCCAGGAATTATCACCACCTGCAACTGCAGACGGGGAAAACTGCCATGGCCCAGGGCCTGGGCGACGTCAGCCTGGCGTCCTTGCAGGAAGCCATCCTGGCCAACCCCTCCGACCTGGAGACCCGCCACACCCTCGCGGAAGCTTTTAACCAGGCTGGCATGAAGGAAGAATCCCAATCAGCGGCCAAGTCTGCTTTCCAGCTGTCCCCGACGGACCTGGATAACATCCTCTGGTACAGCCAATTCGCGGGCAAAAACGGTAATCCGAGGGATTCCGTCCAGGTATTGCAGGATGCCATCCACCTGCGTCCGCAAGAACGCGCGCTTTACCTGGCCACAGCCAAGGCCCAGGTGGCGCTTGGTGAAAAAGAAAAGGCCAAGGAAACGCTCAGGGATATGCTCACTTTGGAACAGAACGAGCCGGAGGATTTCATCGACGTAGCCAACATCCTGCTCTGGCTGGATGAGCCCGATGAAGCAAACGCGGTGCTCAAGCAGGCTGTCACCGCAAGTTCCAACCCGAATTTCCCGGTTTCAAGGGACCTGGTTTATTCGGTTCTCAAATTAAATGACCGGACAGCAGCTGCCAACCTGGTGCTTGAATTAGAAAAAAGCTTCCACGACGAGGCCGGCTTTGATGTGCTAAATAGTGATGTGCTGACCGCGGATCAAAAATTCCTGCTGGCGCGTAAAACGCTTGAACCCCTCCTACACCAATTAGAGTTCTCGAAGGATAACGCGGCCTTGGAAGAACTTCCACTCATCGATCCCGATTTCGCCATTCCGGATTACTCCAGGGCTGGCATCTATTATCGGGCGGCCCAACTCGATAGGGTCATGGGCGATTTGAACTCCGCTCAAAAAATGGCTGACTTGGCCGCCAACAGCGAACCCGGCAAGCCTGAATACAGCCAGTTACAGCTTGAGCTGGCCTTTGCCACACAAAACCAGCAAAAAATAGCTGCCAGGATGGATGAACTTTACACCCCCGATTCCGAAAAAGCGGACAGCTTGGGCGCGAACGAGCTATTAGCCCTGCAAGCCCTGCTGGAAGGCAGCTTGAACCGGGCGTCATTGTTCTTTGAACACTTCTTCTCCAAGAACCAGCCCACACCGACCTCGAAGGCCATAGAAGCCCTGGTGGCATTTGAACAGGGTCGTGTAAGCGACGCGGAAACGCACCTGGCCCAGGCCAGGGAGTTTGTTGAAGAGCAGACCACGCTCGCGCAGGCCAGCGCATTCAACATCCCTGCGCATTTCCATACAATTTGGCACGCCCTGGCAGGCGCCCTCGCGGCCTGGACGATGGAAAAATGGGAAATAGCGGACCTCTGTGTGCACGCCACGACCAAGTTTGTGAAGGTCAACCCCGTGGTCAACAAGTTTGTCGCTGAATACCTCGCGGACAAAACCCGGGCCGAAAAGAACGCCGCCATGCTGCGTATTGTGCGCCATTCACCCAAACCGCTGGAACAAAACGCCGATGAAACTGCTATTTTTGAAGAACAGATTTCATTGGCCGGCCGTTTCCTTGGGGCTGAAGCCCTCATGCCTGTGCTAAAAACCGGCCAGGCCGTCTACTCAGGCCACTGGCAGGACGCTGACAACCCACGCGACCTGGTACGCGATTCGAAACAGGCCGCGCAGGTGTTATCAATCCGACCCCAACCCGCGGTGGCCGCGCAAATTCTGAGTGGTTTCGCGGAAGATGGAATGGTTCAGTTCCAATCGGCTGTGAATTCCATGCAGGACAGGCCGGAAGAAGCCAGGCGGATTGCCGCTAACCTGGTCGAGAAACATCCGATGAACCCGAGTAACCACGCTTTGATGGCTTTTGCCAGCCAGGACCACCCAGAAGAAGCAGCCGTGTACCTTGAAAAAGCCTTATCCATCTGGCCCGATGAGCCTGAATGGCACGCCCAGGCCGGCTTGTTCAACCAATTGGCTGGCAAGTTCCCAGAAGCAGCCGCCCATTTGGAAGCCGCTTTACGCCTTGAGCCGAAGAACGCGCGCTATTGGCAAATGCTGGGTGACATCAAAGTGCTTGAAAAAGACTTGCACGCCGCCAAGGATTACTTCGCCAAGGCGACAGAATTGTTCCCCCAGAACCCCGAAGCTTTGGAATCCCTTGCCATCATCAACCAACAGTTGGGCGAATACCAGGTGGCCATCCAATGCCTGCATGAGGCTGCCAGACTCGAGCCCGACAACCCGGCATACCAGGAATCCATCGCGGAAATTCAACTTGCCAGGCAGGAATTCAACCAGGCGCTCGAGCAGGCAGATAACGTACTTAAGACACGTCCCAACAGCGCGAGGGCGCTTGAAGTGCGCGTCAAAGCCCTGCTGGGCAAGCATCAATACGAGGAAGCCAGGCGCGGTATTCAAACCGCCCGGACAGTTGTCCAGGATAAAGTGCCGTTTGACCTGTTGCTCATCGAATTGGAGACAAACTATCTCAAGAAAAACGGGTTGCAGGCTGCTGAAAACCTGGCGGCCGAGCATCCTGAGGATATTAACGTCTTGAATGCCCTGGCGGGTTACCAGGTGAAGGCCAACCAATTGCAGGCGGCTGAAAAGACCCTGCAAAAAAGCCTCAGGCTTGTCCCAGAAGCACCCCGGACCTTGCTCGCCCTGGGTTGGGTTGACCGCCTGAATGGCAATCTGGATGCCGCGATAGCCCACCTGAGCCAGGCCATCCGGCTGGACCCCAGCCTGGTGGAAGCCTACCTGGAGATGGGCCAGACCTACCAGGCCCGCCGGGAGGTGCCAAGAGCCATCGAGGTTTACCAACGGGCAATCGCCATGGTTCCCAAGGACTCACGCGCGTACGTCCAGGCCGCGGCAGCCTACAAGGAAAGCAAGGATTATCGCAACGCGGAACAAATGCTGAGGCAGGCATCCCAGATATCTGGTGGTGACGCGAGCATTCGCAGACAATTGGCAGCGGTTGTGGCCCTTAACCTGGTTAACAACTTGCAGGAGGCACCGAAACACAAATGAGACCCTATCAAACCCGCAAAAATGATGAAGCCCTGGTGGTCAAACGGGGAAAATTCCTGACTCTCCTGCAAACCGCGTTAAACATCGGGGAATGGCAATTCGCCCGGCAAGCGGCCTTAATTTGGCTCGCGAGTTATCCGGGTGATTTGTTGGTCAATTATTCATACGCCTCAGCGCTCAATGCCCTGGGGGATGCCGATATGGCCATTGCCAAGCTGGAAAACATCCTGCGTTACGACCCGGAATTTACCGAAGCGGTTGGGCTGTTATCCCAAATTGGGGACCGCGCGGCTTACGCCGAACAAAACGCCGCCCTAGCCTTCTTAAGGCGAACATACCAGGAGGGTGACGCCCAGGTGCGATGGCTCGGACCCCTCGTGGCAGCCCGCCAGGCCTACGAAAGTGGTGACCTTGAAAGCGCGGAGAAGAGCATCCTCGCCGCCTTAGCCTACAACCCCGGCCTGGCTTTGCCGGCCATTTTCCATATGCGCATCGTGCAACAGAGCGGCAACATGACGCTCGCCACCACGCTCGCGAACATCTACACCAACCGGTGGCCGGATTGCCTGCAGATTAAACTGCTTTCCGCCATGGCAGACCTTCAACAGGGAGAGGACACGGCCGGCGTCGAAAAACTGCACTGGTCCGCCGCGCACGACATCTCTGGCCAGGTCATCAACCGCCTGCTCGGCCCCAACCACGCCTACCGGCCACTCTGGCCTGAGGACCTGAAGGTTTACCTGGACCTGCCCATTCCTGCCTCAATCGCGGGAGAAATGGGCATGAACATCCTCGGCGGAGAAATGGGACCAGTTCCCGTGGCAGCGCCAGTGGCTAATAAAGTGGCTGTTCCCCTGACTGAAGACCTGCTTAGCGACCCCACCCTGGCCACCAGGATTCCCGATTACGTCAACGATGACGCGCAGGAAGCCGTGGATTACTCCGAGGTTCCCCCAGAGGCCCGCAAGAAAAACCTTGCCGCGAAAAGCAATTTGCCTGAGTTCGACCTCACGGAAAAGTTACCGCCTGTCACTGACCCGGAAGCTTTGGAAGCGGTGACCTGCCTCACCGAGATTCAAGCTGCCTTTGATAAAGTGGCTCATAACATCAAGAAAACCGACATCACCAAGACGGATGGCCGTTTCCCGGTCTATGTGTTGCTCACTTCAAGGGCCGCGCTTGAAAAGAAGTACGGGCAGAACACAGCGAACGTGGTTATCGACGCCATGGGCGACCTCTCGCTAAAAATCACCGAGCTGCCCAACTGGAACAGCGCGGTCTTTGTGCCAGACGACCCAACCAGCGCGAAGGAATCAGGGCTGGAGGCCGTGCTGGCCAGCGACGCCTGGAAGATAAAGCTGTCCCTTTCAGACCTCGACGCCAAGCTCTCCGCGAGGGGTGAAATGATTGGCGCCCTGCTGATTGTCGGTGGAAATGACATCGTCCCCTTCCATATGCTCCCCAATCCGACGGATGACTCGGATGCCAGCGTGCCCTCCGACAATCCTTACGCCACGATTGACGAAAATTATTACATCCAACAATGGCCGGTGGGACGCATCCCGGATGAATCCGGGAATGACGCGGGTTACCTGCTGGAACAGCTGCGCTTTTTGAACAACGAATACAACGTCAAGGTGGATCGCAAGAAGAGCATCTCCGCCAGCCTGCTTACCAACCTGTTGGGCTCTGTCTTCACGCGCTGGGAGCAGGCCACCCAACGCTTTCAGAAATTCGATAACATCGGCGTCACTGCCGAAGTATGGAAAATTCCTTCGACAGAAGTATTCAGCGTGATTGACCGGTCCGACCGCATGCGCCTTTCACCTCCGGTGAATAACGAGAACCTGCTAACCAAGCAAAAAGCCAACCCCAAGTACGCCTACTTCAACCTGCATGGAATCAAAGACTCAGCAGAATGGTTTGGCCAGCGGGATCTCAAGCGCCAGTCGCGCGACCCGGAATACCCGGTGGCCATGGTACCTGCCAATTTCACGACCAAGACCAGCGCACCGGATATCATCATGAGCGAAGCTTGTTATGGGGCCAATATCATTGAAAAGAAGGCGGACACTTCGGTGGCCTTGAATTTCCTGGCTTCAGGCAGCCGCGCCTTTGTCGGCTCCACCTGCATCGCGTACGGCTCTGTCAATAAACCCCTCATCGCCGCGGACTTCCTCGCGTATCACTTCTGGACCTTCGTGAAAAATGGCATCCCGGTAGGATACGCCTTGATGCAAGCCAAGCTTGCCCTGGCAAAACACATGACCGCGACGCAAGGCTACCTCGATGGTGAAGACCAAAAGACCATCCTTTCCTTTGTCTGCTTCGGTGACCCGCTCGTGAGCAAGGTCGGTATCAAGCAGGCTTCCAAACCCATGATCCGCCCCACAAGCTATCCGAACCTGAAGACCATCAGCGACTCACACGAAGAGACCGTACTGTCATCCGAAGAAATGCCCGCTGAAATTCTCTCCACGGTGAAAACAATCATCAGCACTTACCTGCCAGGATTGGACGAAGCCACCGTCGCCATCAGCCCCCAGCTGACCAATTTCTCACTGGACCCTGAAAAAGTGAAGGCGCGTCAATCAGAACATTCCGCCGCCAAAGAAAGCCAACGTTACGTGGTCACCCTGAAAAAAACGTATGAATACAGGGAAACCCATCACGACCATTTTGCCCGGTTCACCTTTGATAGCAAGGGTGAAATTCTGAAAATGAGTTCCTCCAGGTAACAAACACTCCCACCCTCCTCCCTCCTCCTGCGGCTGACCTTTCGGTCAGCCGCACCAGTTAAATTTAAATTTTTAGGTAAAAAACCGCTGCCGAATTTATACTAATTGCGTTATAATAATTCCGATGCCATTAAATGAGATGCTTAAGCTGTTTGGTAACAAAGACCACTAAAAAATTTGAGCGGTTATAATGTTTTTAGCTTCAGAACAAATCCCGAAAAGGAGTGACATGTACGGATATAGTGGAAAAATCCTGCATATCGACCTAAAAACCAAAAAAACATGGGTCGAAGATAAACCCGAAGAATGGTACAAGCTTTGGATTGGCGGGGTCTCGATGGCTTCACGCCTGTTGTGGGAAAACATCGTTCCAGGTTGTGACCCATTGGATGATGGTAATCCGATCTGTTTTGCCAATGGGATTTTCACAGGAACGCCTGTTCCTGTAGGCGGCAAGTTCGGCCTGGCATCCAAATCGCCTTTGACAGGTTTCATCGGTGACAGTCTTTCTGGCAGTTGGTTTTCCATTGCCCTTAAACGAGCGGGATGGGATGGCGTCGTGCTGCACAACAGCTGTGACCGCTGGACGAACCTTTTTATTGATGACGACCGCGTGCAATTCCTTGACGCCACCTATCTGCTTGGAAAAGGCACCTTCGAAACCGAAGAAGCCATCCGCAAGAAGATGGGAGACGACCAAGTTCGCTCCTGCACTATCGGCATCTGTGGAGAGCACCTGGTACGTTATGCCAATGTGACCAACGACGGCAGGCAGGCTGGCCGCACAGGTCACGGAATGATCTGGGGTCATAAGAAACTTAAAGCAGTTTCCGTGCGAGGCACGAAAGGCGTCAAGGTATTCGACCCAGCTACGTTAAATCAGCTCTCTTTTGACATCTCCAAAACCGCGCAAGGCAAAGACACTGAAAAATATCGTGTTTACGGAACCGCTACTGGTCTGCTCAGTCAGAACAAGGCGGGCGTTCTGCCCACGCGTAACTTTACAGAGGGTGTGTTCGAACACGCGAACGAGGTCAGTGGCGAATTTCTGGATGAACACCACAAGGTCAAAGTAATTGCTTGCGCGCAATGCCCCATCGCGTGTGAGCAGATGTCCATTGTCAAAACCGGACCTTTCGCCGGCGCCATGACAGGAATTGAGTATGAAAGCTTGTTCGCGAACAGCTCCAACCTTGGCGTTTCGGACATCCGCGCCGCCATCAAGCTGATCACAATCTCTGACCACGACGGGATGGACTCCATCAGCATGGGCGTGACAATTGGTTATGCGATGGAATGCTACGAAAGAGGCGTTCTGACCGATAAAGATTTCGCCTGCCCGTCCCACCCGGAAGGTTTCACGCTTAGGTTTGGCGATGGAGAATCCGCAGTAAAACTGGCTGAGATGATCCGCGACAGGGAAGGCATTGGCGATCTGTTGGCGGAAGGCGTGCGGATCAGCTCCAAGAAAATTGACGAGGAAAGAGGGACAGAAAGTTGGAAATGGGCCATGCACATTAAAGGTCTGGAACCAGCCGGCTACGACTCCCGCTCCCTCAAGACTTTCGCGGTTGGGCTGGCAGTTGGCACGCGTGGGGGCTGCCATAACCGCTCTGCCGCTTATGACCCTGATATCAAAGGTGAAACCAACCGCCTGACCGTGGATGAGACCCGCGGCCGCGTCGCTGCAGAATCTGAAGAATACGCTGCAGTTTATGACACTTTGCCATTGTGCAAGTTTATCCGGCGGAGCTTTACGGGCAAAGCGGACCGAGCGGGAGCCTGGCCTGCGATTGCCAAACTCATCAACGCCACCACCGGCTGGAATTTTGATTACGATGCTGTGGATCTGATCGGCATTCGGGCTCACACCATTAAAAAAGCTTTCAATATACGGGAAGGTTGGACCCAGGCTGATGACGAATTGCCATGGCGATGGAAACATGAAGCGATGACAAAGGGACCTGGAGCCGGTGTATTCGTAACGGACGAAGAACTTGAATACATGAAAAAGCTCTACTATAAGGCGAAGGGTTGGACCCCGGAAGGGTTGATCCCAAAGACAAAACTTATCGAGCTCGGTATGCCCGATGTTGCTGAGCAGATTGGAGTGTAAGGAACGACATGACAACATCCACCTCAAAACATGCCTATATTGATTGTGACCCGGTTAAATGCGTCGGTTGCCAACTGTGTGAATATGTGTGTTCATTCACCAAGACGGCTGAATACAACTCATATCGGAGCAGGATTAGAACTGTACGCGTGGACGAAGTGCTCATCACCGCGATTGCCTGCCGGACCTGTGAAAACGCGCCCTGCGTGGTTGTTTGCCCACGTGACGCGCTGACGCAGGACCCGCTGACCGGTATTATTCACATTGACGGAACCCGTTGTGATGGCTGCGCGTGGTGTATCGAGGCTTGCGATTTTGGAGCCATCTCCATCAACCCCACCACACGGCTGGCCGAAATCTGTGACCAATGCGAAACTGTTGAAGGTGGGCCGCAATGTGTGCGTTGGTGCCCCAAGGAAGCGCTTGAGTTGACCACGCCTGAGCGGCGTGCTCAAAAGACTCGCCGCGCGCTCATCGCGGAAAGCCTTGAAATGCCAACCAAAGCCAAGGATCCTCAATGACAGATCAACCCGAGAAAAAAGACGAGGATTTACGCATCGGCGTCTATGTCTGCCACTGTGGCAGCAATATTGCCGGCGTCATTCCTCCCAAAGACGTGGTGGACTTTGCCGCCGAATTACCTGGCGTCGTCCGGGCGACCGATACGATGTACGCCTGCGCCGACAGTGGTCAACGCCTGATTAAAGACGACATCAAGAAATACAACCTGAACCGGGTGGTGGTGTCCGCCTGTTCGGTGCGAATGCATGAACCCACCTTTAGAGGCGCGGTCGCAGAAGCCGGCATGAACCCCTTCCTGATGGAAATGGCAAACATCCGGGAGCAATGCACCTGGGCGCATGGGCATGACCGCGAGGGCGCGTTGGAGAAAGCCAAGGACCTGACCGCTTCCGCGATTGCCAAGGTCTCCTTCCTTCAGCCCCTGGACATGCTGAAGGTGCCCGTCTCAAAAAAGGCCATGGTGATTGGCGGTGGCGTGGCAGGTATCTCAGCCGCGTTGGACCTGGCTGAACAGAATATTCCTGTTGTCCTGGTGGAAAAAGAACCAACGATTGGAGGGGTCATGGCGCAGCTCAACAAGACCTTTCCAACGATGGACTGCAGTATATGAATTCTCGCGCCCAAAATGGTTGACGCGGCGCGTCAGCCCCTGATTGAAGTAAAAGCTTACACAGAAGTTGAAAAAGTTGAAGGGTTCGTAGGGAACTTCAAGGTTACCCTGCGCGAAAAGGCCAAGTATGTCCGCGCTGACCGTTGTAACGGTTGCGGGGCATGCGCCAAGGTTTGCCCAATTGAGGTGCCTAACTATTTCGAGATGAATCTCGCCCCCCGCAAGGCGGCCTACATCCCCATGAGTCAATCCGTGCCGCTGGTCTACAACATCGATATGGACACCTGCATCCATTGCTACAAGTGCGTGGAAGCCTGCGGCCCGTTGGAAGCCATTGACTTCAGCATGAAGGATGAGTTCGTGGATGAGGAAATCGGCGCGATTATCGTCGCCACGGGTTTCGGCCATTTCGACCCAAGCCCGATGGAAGAGTATGGGTACAATCGCTATCCGAACGTCATCACTTCCATGGAAATGGAAAGGTTAAACAATTCAGCCGGACCCACCGCGGGCAGCCTTATCCGCCCAAGCGACGGCAAAAAACCGCAAAACCTGGCATTCATTAATTGCGTCGGCTCAAGGGACAAACGTTTCAACGAAAGTTGTTCCAACTTCTGCTGCATGTACGCGATTAAGAATGCTATCCTGGTCAAGCAGATGAATCCAGCCGTGGATGTCTCCATCTATT
>JAKOSR010000133.1 GCA_029777225.1 Chloroflexota bacterium | reverse complement strand
CTGGACCACAAACGGTCAATCACAGCCTGGACATTATATGATTGGGCAAATTCATCCTTTGCCACATCCGTCATGGGCGCCATCCTGCCCAATTATTTTGGGGCGTACATCGCCAGCGGAAACAACGTCACCCTGTGGGGGTACACGGTCGCGATTGGTAGCCTGCTGGCGGCTTTGATTTCACCCATTCTGGGGGCCATCGCGGACTTTAAGGCTTCAAAGAAGAAATTTCTGGGCGCTTTCGCCGCGCTGGGGATTATCAGCACCGCGCTGCTGTTCTTCATTGACAAGCCCGAGCAGTGGTTGCTGTGCTGTATTCTTTACATCTTGGGGACAATCGGTTTTGCCGGGTCGCTGGTCTTTTATGACTCGCTTCTGCCGCACGTGGCCAAAGAAGATGAGATGGACCAGGTGTCTTCCAAGGGTTATGCCATGGGTTACATTGGGGGCGGCCTGTTGTTGCTGGTTAACATCGTAATGATTTTCTTCGGCCCCAAGCTCACCCCGCAGCTGGGCGAACGCGAAGCCACCATGCTATGGATGCGCTTGAGCATCGCCAGCGTGGCCATCTGGTGGGCGGTGTTTTCCATCCCGATTTTCCGCCGCGTTCATGAACCGACCCGTATGGCCGAGGAAGGCGAGCTGAATCAAAGCGTTCTCAAGGTGGGCGTGCAGCGCTTTATCAAAGCCTTCAAGGAAATCCGGGAATTCAAGGACCTGTTCTGGTTCATGCTGACCTTCTTCGTGTATGCGAACGGGATTGGCACCATCATCACCATGGCGGCGGCATTTGCCACCAACCTGGGCTTTAGCACCATCACGGTGCTGGGCACGTTTTTGATGGTCCAGTTTGTGGCGGCCCCCTTCGCGCTGCTATTTGGCACGCTCTCCAAGAAGCTGGGCATCAAGCGGGCCATCACTTACAGCTTGCTGGTGTACACAGTCGTGGCGGTGGTGGGGTACTTCATGACCAAGGAATGGCATTTCTTCCTGCTCGGTTTTGGGGTCGCGATGGTGCAGGGTGGCAGCCAGGCGTTGAGCCGGTCGCTGGTGGGCAAGCTGATGCCGAAGAGCAAGAGCGCGGAATTTTACGGCTTTTTTAGCGTCTCAGAGAAGTTTAACACCGTGATTGGACCAGCCATCATGGCCGTGGTCACCCAACTGACCGGCGAGGGCCGGCTTGGAATACTTTCACTGGTGGTGTTCTTCGTGGCTGGGATGCTGATGTTGCAAAAGGTGGATATCGAACGCGGCACACGCCGCGCGCAGGAAGAAGACGCGCGCATGGTGGCCGTGCAATAAAAGGGCTAGCGCCAACCTTTGTGTTGGCGGAAATGTCTGAGAATAACTCAAGCGCCTGGTGAGACCGGGCGCTTGTTTTTAAGCATGTCAGCCACGTTCCAGGCAGGCGAAGGCGGGAATCCCAGGGAAAGTGGAAATAGCCAAAAAAGTGGTGGATAACAATCTTTTCAAATTGCTTTACAGCGGGAGGGAAACAGCTATAATACCTGCGAAAATAATGTTCGAATTCCAGGAGAAAAAACGAAAAAGATGAAAAATTTCCGCGTCGCGGTGCTTGCAAACCTGAAGAAAAACGCGCCCCATTTTGAGGGCATGAGCGAAGACCAGTGGGATGACCTGGACTCCGAATCCACAGTCCTGGCCATCCGCGACGCCATCCGTTCCGCGGGACATGAAGCGGAATTTCTGGAAGCCGATGATACCATCATGGACACAGTCCGGGACTATAAACCGGATATTTGTTTCAATATCGCAGAAAGCCATTTTGGTGACTCACGCGAAGCCCAAATTCCGGCCATCCTTGAAAAATTACAGATTCCCTACACCGGTTCCAAGGTGTTGAGCCTGGCGCTCACGCTGGACAAGCCGATGACCAAGCGCATTTTGGCCTGGCATGGCCTGCCCACGCCGGAATTCCAATCGTTTGAGCGCGTGGATGAGCCGCTGGAAGAGGGCATGACATTCCCGTTGTTCGTCAAGCCCAGCCGCGAGGGGACGGGAATGGGCATCAGCTACGAGTCCATCGTGCACAACGAGACTGAGCTGCGCAAGCAAATCGCCTTTATCATCCGACGCTACAAGCAGACCGCCCTGGTGGAAAGGTTCATCGAAGGGCGCGAGGTGACGCTAGGCATGGTTGGCAACCTGATCGGCCCCGTAGCGCGGCGCATCCCGTTGGACGAGAACGCCCACCGGATCCAGGCCGGCCTTCACTTCCTGCCGCCGATGGAAGTGGACTTGAAACCCTACCTGCTAACCGATGGCGTGTATGCCAACCGGCTAAAAACCGCACTGGCCGCGGATTTGGATTACCTTTGCCCCGCGCCGCTGGATGAGGACATGGTGGATGAGCTCAACTGGCTGGCCGCGGCAGTGTTCCGTGTTACTGGTGCCCTGGACTGCGCGCGCGTGGACTTCCGGCTGGATATCAACGACAACCTCAAACCCTACATCCTCGAAATCAATCCCCTGCCCGGGCTTTCACCGGTCATTTCTGACCTGGTGATTGAAGCAGCCGCGGATGGGATTGAACATGCCGAGCTGGTGAACATGATTCTCAACACCGCGCTCAGCCGGTATGGGATGGTTTAGCCAGGAGCAGTGCCCAACTTTGGACGCGAATCCCCACGTGGGCTATCGCCTGATGACGCTCGCTGATTACGAGCCAGTTTTGGCGCTTTGGCGCGGTACGGCTGGCATGGGTGTGCGCAGCCTGGACGACAGCCGCGAGGGTATCGCCAAATTCCTGGCGCGCAACCCCAATACGTGTTTCATCGCGGAGACTCCTGATGCAATTGTGGGCGTCATCCTGGCCGGCCACGATGGGCGGCGCGGATATATCTATCACGCCGTGGTGCGCGAGAGGTTTC
The DNA here is from genome assembly GCA_029777225.1 of Chloroflexota bacterium. GTDB lineage: Bacteria > Chloroflexota > Anaerolineae > Anaerolineales > Anaerolineaceae > Mesolinea. The sequence continues at coordinate 12,473 of JAKOSR010000133.1, read as the reverse complement.
GTGGTAGAGGGATTGGCAAGGCGCTGTTGGGCCTGGCGGAAAAAGCGCTCAAAGCGGAAGGGATAAACCGGGCTGGTTTGCTCGTTTTCGCGGAGAATGAAAACGGCAACGCGTTTTGGGAGGCCCAGGGCTGGACCACCCGGCCAGACCTCACCTACCGCAATAAATCCCTGAACGAGGAGAATGTTTAACAATGGCCGTGCTTTACCGCCCTGCTGAACCCTCCGACATCCCGCTTTTGGTCAAAGCCCGGTTGGATTTTTTGCAGATCCTCGGGCAGGCAGCGCCGGAGAGTGACATGGCTTTTGCCCAAAAACAAATTGAGACCTTCCTGGCCGCCCATCTGGGCACCCGGATTTTTGCCTGGCTGGCCTTCGTGGATGAGGAGCTGGCTTCTGCGGGCTTCCTGCAGGTGTATGAAGTCATGTACCACCCCCACGCTCATACCGGGCAATTTGGACGCATCATTAACATGCTCACCTGTCCGGATTACCGAAAGCAGGGGCTCGCGCGCGGAATCATGGAACGTCTTATCGCCCAGGCACGCGCTCTTGGGCTCGCCTACATCAACCTGGACGCCTCCCCGGATGGCCGGCATCTCTATGAGACGCTCGGATTCGCGGAACAGCATCCCATCCACCCTCCTATGACACTGGATTTTTAGGTTTCTCCCAATACTTTTACAACAACTGAATATTTCACGCATCCACGAATTTGGCATGGATAGTGTAACCAATAGCATATCCATTTGACAATAATTGGAGGCAGGCATGTCGTTCGCGGAGGTCAAAGTTTTCCAGGTACTCCCTGATAAGGTGGACGATTTTGAAGCGCTGGCAGCGCAGATGACCAAAGCGCAATCAGCCTGCCCAGGCTGCCACACCATACGCTATTTGAAGCGATTTTACGTTTTTGATACCATCCAGGATCCTCCCCGCCCACTCAAAAAGGTGGTGGAGGTGGTCAAGTACTATTCATTCTGGGAATTTGACACGCTGGAGCAGTACCATGCGGCTACGCTGCAGTATTTCGCCCAGTTTGAAAAACCGTTGCGAAAATTGATGAAAGCGCCTTTCGACATCCATTGTGGAAACGCGCTCGGAGAGGAGCAACATGCCTGAACTTGCTTATTGTGGTTTGAATTGCGAAGAATGCCCCGCCTACCAGGCGACCGTGGCGAGCGATACGAGCCATCAGATTTGGCTGGCGTCGGAGTACTCCTCCCCAGCGCAGCTCTATGGACCGCTGGACATGGTTTGTTTTGGCTGCCACAGCCAGCGCTACGTTTCCAGGATGTGCCGAACCTGCGAGGTGCGCCGCTGCGCGATGGCCCAGGTGGAACATACCTGCGCGGAGTGCGGGCGTTTTCCGTGCCAGCTGATTGAACGCTATGTACCGGTTGAGACGGATAATCGAAACCAGCTGGAGTATGCCCACCAGTGTCATCTGGTTTGACGCTGGTCTCATCTGGTACGCTGGATGGGCTATTGCCTTAAGTTAATTCCTCAACAAAGACCAGGCCTCACCGGGATGTAACTGGAAGGGAAGCTGGCCGTATATTGGCCTGAAACCTTTTAGCAGGTATTGGAAAAAAAATAAGCGCCCGTAAGGGCGCTTATGTCATTCTATAGACGATTATGTTTTTCCACGCATACGCGGATCGAGCACATCCCGCATCGCGTCGCCAACCAGGTTCCAACCCATCACGAATAGGGTCAGGGTAATGCCAGGGAAGACCACGATATACCAGTATTTATCCAGGCTGGTAATCCAGTTGCGGGAAAAGCTGAGCACCTGGCCCCAGTCCGCGTACCCGACTTCGGTGCCAATCCCAAGGAAAGACAGGGCGGCAAAGCCAAGCACCACATCGCCAATACCCAGTGAAGCCAGCACAAGGGTTGGGAAAATCGCGTTGGGCAGGATGTGCTTGAACAGGATGCGACCGTTTTTGACCCCTGAAACGTGCGCGGCCATCACAAAATCGCGTTCCTTGATGGAAAGGATATCCGAGCGAATGATACGCGCGTAACCCATCCACCCAAAGCTAATCATGGCAATCAGTGGTGGTAGCAAGCTGCGTCCCAGGACGGGGGTCAGCACGGCTGAGAAGATGAGCGCCATCATGATGTACGGCAGGGTCATAAAGATATCCGTCAGACGCATGATGAGGTTATCCACCCAACCGCCGTAATACGCGGCGATGGAACCCAGGATTACCCCAATCAGGACCGTGGCCATCACCACCAGGATACCGGTCTGGAAGGCTGTGCGCGTGCCCCAGATAATGCCATAAAAGATGTCGTACTGGCCCTGGGCGGTACCAAGCAGGTGAACCCACTCTGTTTTCCCGGTCAGAGGCTCATACCAGAAAGGCACTTCGGGGACGTTCTTTTTCCATGCTGTGCCAGGGTCTTTCGGTTTCCCGCCAAAACCATCACGGGGGATCTTCATGGGGTCATTACCCACTGGCGGGGCAATCACCGGCGCAAAAACAGCAATCAAGATGAAGAGGACAATCAGGATAAAACCAACAATCGAGGCTGGAGTTTTAAAGAGGCCTTTAACAATCCGATAGTTATCGGGGCCCAGGGTGCGTTCGAACCAACTAATCTTGCGGTCGGATGTGGCTTCCGCGAGCAGCCTGTTGTCACCGGTTGGGGTGGGTGTCGATTCAGTCATGCCTTACTCCTTAAGCCAGACGAACGCGCGGGTCGATGAACGCATAGAGCACATCCACCACGAGGTTGGAAATAATCAGGATCAGACCAGTGAAAATCGCCATGCCAAGCGTGGTGACCACATCCAACTGGGCAGCCGCGTCCGCGGCCGCTTTGCCAATCCCAGGGTAGTTGAAAACGGTTTCGGTAATCACAACGCCGCCAAGCAGGCCAGCGATGCTGGAACCCATCATCGTAACCACAGGCAGCATCGCGTTCGGGCGGGCGTGATCATTGATGACATCCTGCTCCTTGAGGCCTTTGGCTCGCGCGGTGGTCACATAATCCATGCGCAGGGTCTCAAGCATCGAGGAACGAGTTACACGCACAAAGGTGGCCCAGCTGATGTAGGAGAGGGTGATAATCGGCATAACCATGTGCCGCAGTGCGTCCCAAAAAATATCCAGCCGGCCGTTCAACAAGGCGTCAAGGCTGAGTAGGTGCGTGTATTGCTTGAAGGACCCGCTGAAAACCAGCTGGCTGACCCAGTCTGACATCTTGCCTGGCAAAAGCCACTGCGTTTTCGCGTATAAGAGCATTAATAACAAAAGACCAAACACGAAAGTCGGAAATGAGGTGCCAATAATGCTATACACGCGCGCGGCCTGGTCAAAGAACTTGTTTTGGTTTACGGCCGCCTTAACGCCCATCCAAATGCCCACCGAGAGCATCGGAAAAACCGTCCATAGGGCCAGGTCCACGGTATTCGGGAACCGGTTGGTAATGATATCCACGACATCCTGGGAGGCGGTGCGGGAATAACCGAAATCACCAAATAAGATGCCGCCTTCACGCTCACCTGTCACGGGGTTCTTGAAGCCAGTAAGCCAGCGGAAATATTGTTCCAAAAAAGGCCGGTCCAATCCGTACTGCCGGATGATGCCTTCAACTTGCTTTTCATTCTTTGGGAAGTCCTTGATGTACAGCGCAGAACGCTCAACAGGACCCAAAAGCTGGAGCATTCCGAAAATAATCAGAGTAACCCCAAGCAGCAGGAGTGGCACCATGAGCAGACGTCGAATGATGTAATTAATCATGCTTTTCCTCTCACTTCATTTTGCCTTTCGCACCACCTGAAACTGGGACGTTCCAGGCAGTCCGAAACTCAAAATGAGGTGGTGCGGGAACCGGGATGGTTCCCGCACCTAACATTATCCAAACAGATTACTCAACCAGGAAGTTGTAAATCAAGACATCCTGGCTCAAGCCTGGGCGACCGTAGTACAGGGTCAGAGGCATGTCATTGGGGGTATCACAGATTTCGAACCGATCGAGGCCAAGCAAATCCACATTCACGGAGCACACCGGCACGGGAGCCTTGTACATATTGGTCTCAGGATCGTAAATCGCGATTTCACCAACCATCTCGTCAACCTGGGGACGCTGCTCTACAGGAACATCGATGAAGTCAGCTTCACCAGCCTGCAGCATCGCGAAGCGGGTGCCGAATTCAGAGATAATCTTGATGGCAACACGTTCGGTCTTGGCAGGGGTGCCCCAATACCCATCGAAACGGGTCAGGACGGTTTCCTCACCAGGAGTCCAGTGATCGAGCATGTAGGGACCGGTGCCGTTGGCGATTGGGCTGAAGGGATTATCAGCGGAAACCATGGCGTAGTAATTCTGCCAGGTATCGCAGCTGCCATCCCAACCACCGTTCTCAGCAACCCACTGCTCGTCCATGATGGAACCCCAGCTCTGGGCGATGGTGGCCAGGAAAGGTCCCCAAGGCTGGGCGAGGGTCATGGTGACGGTGCCAGCGGCATCATCAACCACGAACTTGGATTTCACAGTTTCGCAGGCGGCCACGAGTTTATCAGCGGGATTGGCGATGAGAGTTTCGCGGCTATCGGCGGAAGCGAATTCATCCACCAAACCGGTAATGTCATCCATACCGACACCAAAGAAAGGTTCAGCAAGCAGCCACTGGGGTGAAGAATAACCACCCTGCAGCAGACCACGTTCGAATGAATAAGCCACATCAGACGGGGTTAAGTCGCCACCAGCGTGGAATTTGACACCCTCGCGGATGTGGAAGGTCCACACGGTGCCGTCATCGGAAACAGTCCAGGAATCGGCCAGTTGGGGCAGGAACTTGTCAGTGGCGATGCCATCATAGAACACCAGGGTTTCATAGACGTTCTGGATGATCTCACCGCTGGCGGTATCGTAGGCCAGGGCCGGGTCGAGGGTATCGGTGTCACCCATGGAGGCGTTCACGATTGTGGTTGGATCGGCGCCGCCGGTCTTCTCCATCGGGGCGTAGTATTCGCCGGAGAAGATGGGATTCAAGACGCGGTTTTCAATCCATTTTTGCTCGTAACCATGGGAGGTCGCCAAAACCACGGGAATACCAACAGCCAGGTCGTAATAGAGCTGGTTGAACTGCTGGTAAACTGCGTGGCGGGCGGCGGGGTCCACGAGAGAGACGCCTTTATCCAAGAGGGCTTTGAATTGGGCTTTGATGTCAGCGGGCAGGTTCTGGCGGGCACCATAGGTACCGGTGGTGTAGGGCTGATACCAGTTGTGGGCATCATGGATATCTTCCTGCCATCCGGCGGTCATAATCGGGATTTTGTGGGCGCGCTGGGCAGCCAGGTAAGCCGGCCAGGGCAGACCAAGAACCTCAACCACGAATTTTTCGTTCACAGCGGCCAGGTTGGCCTGCATGATTTCGGCATAAATCTGCCGGGTGGTGTTGCCGGTGTTATAGGCCATCTGAAGACGGAAACCCGTCTCCCAGACGTCATCGGGGTCCTCACCAGCAGGGATGCCGTCTTTGTCGACATCAGCCAGTTTGAACTCTTCCGCGGCCTTTTCGAGGTCAAAGGTGTAGTAAGGAGCTTCGGGATCGTAACCGGGCATGCCAACGAGGGCCAGCACCTTGGATTGAACAGCTTCGCCCTGGTAGATTTCGTCCACGACGGTTTGCCAGTCAAAGGCATACGAGAAGCCCTTGCGGATGTGCACGTCGTCGAAGAAGGTCGCGGGGGCACCGTTGCCATCGAGCTTGTTAGAACCCAGGTATGGGTTCAAAGCAATAGGCTCTTCAGCGACAGGCGCTTCCGTGGGGGCTTCAGTTGGCGCTTCGGTTTCCACTGGCGCGACCACTGGGGCCTCGGTGGGTTCCTCAACTGGGGCTTCAGTGACAGGGGCCTGCGTGGTGCAAGCGCCGAGTACGAGCGTCAAAGCTAACAGGACAGCAACAAACAGTTGTAACTTACGCATTGTTTTCTCCTCCTTGAGAGAATTTTCTAATGGGATTGACTAACTGCAAACGGTGGTCTGTTTTGCTTGTTATCGGTCTACCTCCTTTGGTTATCCGGATGATCCCACTTGAAGCACTCAACAAAATGCCCAGGGGCAATCTCCTTGAATTCAGGCCGCGATTGCGCGCAAAAATCTTCAGCAATAGGGCAGCGTGTTCTAAAACGGCAGCCTGAGGGTGGATTGACGGGGGAAGGCACATCGCCTTCCAACACGATACGTTTGCGGGTCTCATAAAACTCGGGGTCCGCAACGGGGATGGCAGAAAGCAGGGCTTTGGTGTAGGGATGCACCGGATTGGCGTAAATTTCATTTCTATCCGCCAGCTCGACAATAATGCCGAGGTACATCACGGCTACACGGTCGCTGATATGGCGTACCATCGAAAGATCATGCGCGATGAAAAGGTACGTCAGGTTCAGCTCTTTTTGCAGATCTTCAAACAGGTTGATGACCTGGGCCTGGATGGACACATCCAGGGCGGAGATGGGCTCATCGCAAACCACGAAGGTCGGGTTGTTCGCCATGGCCCGGGCAATGCCAATGCGTTGGCGCTGACCACCAGAAAACTCGTGGGGATAGCGCAGCATAAAGTCAGGGTCGAGCTTGACCAGGCCCATCAGTTTGCGCACGCGGTCATCGATTTCCTTGCCACTGGCCGTGCCAAAAGCCACCAGGGGTTCGGCGATAATATCGCGGATGGTCATGCGAGGGTTCAGGCTGGCGTAAGGATCCTGGAAAATCATCTGGATATTCTTGCGCATCATGCGCATGGGCTCGGAGTGCAGCGCGGTCAGTTCCACATCTTCATAGAAGACCTTGCCAGCGGTTGGTTTGTAAAGCTGCAGGATGGTTCGCCCGGTTGTGGACTTGCCACAGCCGGATTCCCCCACCAGGCCCAGCGTCTCACCGCTATGAATTTGAAAGCTGACGCCATCCACGGCCCTTACGGAACCAACCTGGCGGCGGATAACGCCCCGATAAATCGGGAAGTGCATCTTGAGGTCTTCAACTTTGATTAATACGGCGTTGTCGTTCGTCATTAGCGCTCTCTTCCGGTGGTGGTATCGACCCAGCAAGCTACACGATGATTCTCGCCCACCGGTTCAAGAAGAGGATTTTCCATGCGGCAGCGGTCCGTAACCCAGCGACAGCGCGGGGAGAATGGGCAGCTATGGGGTTTCTGGTAGAGCATGGGAGGCATGCCTTCAATGGAGTACAAACGTTTACGTCCTTGCTCCTGGATTTGGGGCAGGCTGCCGAGCAACCCGATGGTGTAGGGATGCCGGGGATTGGCATAGAGATCGCGGATTTGCGCCTCTTCAATGATGAAGCCACCGTACATCACCGCGACGCGATGGGCGATGCTGGCCACCACGCCGAGGTCGTGGGTAATCCAGATAATGGCCATGCCCAATTCTTCGCGCAGGCGAATAACCAGCTCCACGATTTGTGCCTGGATGGTTACGTCCAGGGCCGTCGTGGGTTCGTCCGCAATCAGGATTTGTGGGGCGCAGGCCAATGCCATGGCAATCATGACGCGCTGGCGCATGCCACCTGAGTATTGATGGGGATAATCCTTGAGGCGGTCGGCGGCACGGGGAATGCCCACCTGTTCAAGCAGCTCGATGGAACGGCTGCGCGCCTGTTGGGGCGTAAAACCCAAATGGAGCTTGAGCGGCTCTTCCATTTGCTTACCGATGGTCATCACCGGGTTGAGAGAAGTCATCGGGTCCTGGAAAACCATGGCGATTTGAGCGCCACGCACATGCCTGATATCTTCAGAGCTCATCGCGAGCAGGTCCTGGCCTTTAAACAGGGCCTTGCCAGCCACAATCTTGCCCGGAGGTTGGGGGATTAGCCTCAGGCAGGAAAGCATGGTGACGCTTTTACCGCAGCCGCTTTCGCCCACCACACCCATGGTTTCCCCCTCGTTGAGTGTGAAAGACACGCCATTGACCGCATGCACAATACCTTCAGGTGTCTTAAACTGCGTTTCAAGTCCTTGAACATTCAATAATTCATTCGCCATCAAATCGTCCTTAATCCAGGATGTAGATTCTTATCAATAATCAGTAAAGGCGGTTGTTATGCATTAATTGTCAAATTACGTAGAAATAGGTACTTTTGCGATTATATCACCACTTTTTTAGTGGTGGAAAAGGATTTTTGGGGGGTTAAAGCGAGTAAGGCCGGGCTGGTCGGGATGTGATGAGCACGCTGATGCCTTCCAGGAGTACGCAGCGGACGGGCTGAGAGTAGAGCACCGTGCATTTCGCCTTCTGGCCGTTGAAGTTGACCAACACTTCCATCTTACCCAGGTTCCCTTCGTACTCGATGAGCGTGAGCGTGTAAGGTTGTAAAACCAGGTCCCCAACTTCCTTTAGGGCACTTAGGTGCATCTTACGGGCGGTGACCTTGTCCACTTCCTCGCCATAGTGCTGGGCAGCGAACTGGATAAGTTCATCCGTGGTGGTGAGCGCTTCACGGAAATGCGCAGTCACCAGGTGGTCCGCCGCAAAACCAGATATGCCCAAAAGGAAGACGGCAATCAGCAAAGTTGGGAGAAACGCGACCCGGGAAGAGGAGGCCAGGGCACCTTCAACGAGGTTGCCTTCCAATAAACCGCAGACGAGGCAGCACAGGATGCTCACAAACAGCCCAAAAAACCACAGGATGCCCTCAGATTCAAGCGCCGGGAAGCGCAACATCGAGGCCGTACCCGGGTCGACCGTACGGAGGAGCAGGGGCGTACCCCGCACTGGCAGCCAAAGCGTCAGCCAGGTGCAAAAAATCGCGAAGGCCAGCCAGAAGAAGATACCCATCCAACCGTGTTTCACCCGCACCGTCAGCCAACCAACCAGGGTACCCACCAGGATGGATAGGACCAGGCCCGGAACAAAATGGATGAAGGGATTGGCTGCGTGCGCGTTGGAAAGAATCAGGGAATCAATTCCCCAGCAGGTGAGGGCAAAACCCAAGCCGGCAATCAACCCAAAAAGCGCGCCCAGGCGATATTTCTTGATTAAGAACAGGTTTTCCATGAATTAAGTATAAGACATTTTAAGGAAAGGACCCAAGCCCAACAAGACGACCGAACACCAGCCTGACCTGGAAAACTGTGGCGCTGTAACTTAAGGAACAGGCGCCCCGGGGAGGGCGCCTGTAAATTGAGAGAAAGGAAAACTTAGCGACGGTCCTTGTGGAAACTGCCGCGATCGCCACTTCTGCCACCACGGTCTCCACCGCGGTCTCCGCCCCGGCGATCGCCGCCGGAACGGCCACCCTGCCCACCAGAGCGGGAAGGCTTGGGTTTGTCATGTTCACGGGCTTCTTCAGGTGTCCAATCTTCGAGGACGGCCTGGCGGGAAAGCCGGACCTTGCCTTCAGGGCTGATATCGGTCACCATCACGGTCAGTTCCTCGCCGAGGTTGACAACGTCTTCAACCCGCTCAACCCGCTCGCTGGCGAGCTGGGAGATGTGAACCATGCCATCGATGCCGGGCAGAATCTCGATGAAGGCACCAAAATCGGTGATGCGGACGCACTTGCCGGTGTAGATGCGGCCAATGACGGGGGTTTCGGTGAGGCCAAGGATGCGTTCCCTGGCTTCTTCAAAACCGACGCCATCGGTGGAGGCGATGTATACCGTGCCGTCGTCGTCGATGTCAATCTTGGTGTTGGTTTCTTCCTGCAGGGCGCGGATGTTCTTGCCACCGGGGCCGATGATGGCGCCAATCTTGTCAATCGGCACTTTCACGGTCTCAATGCGAGGCGCGTGGGGCTTCAGGCTCGGGCGTGGCGCGGGCAGGGTCTCGAGCATCAGGTTGAGGATGTGGAACCGGGCAACCTTGGCGCGTTCGAGCGCTTCGGCCATAATTTCGGGGGTAATACCAGAAATTTTAATGTCCATCTGCAGGGCGGTGATGCCGTTGCGGGTGCCAGTCACCTTGAAATCCATATCGCCAAGGTGGTCCTCAGCGCCGAGGATGTCGGTCAGGATGGCGTATTTATCGCCTTCCTTAATCAAACCCATGGCCACACCTGAAACCGGGGCTGTAATCGGCACACCGCAGTCCATCAGGGCCAGGGTGGAGCCACAAACAGAAGCCATGGAGGAAGAGCCATTGGAGGCCATCACTTCCGAGACCAGACGCAGGGTGTAAGGGAAGGTTTTTTCATCGGGGATGACCGGCACAAGGGCGCGTTCCGCCAGAGCGCCATGTCCTATTTCACGCCGGGACTGACCGCCGAGGCGCTTGACCTCACCAGTGCAGTAGGGCGGGAAATTGTAGTGGTGCATGTAGCGCTTGGAGTCCATGCCGTTCAGGTTGTCCAACTCCTGCGCTTCCTTGGGGGTGCCAAGCGTGGCAAGCGTCAGAACCTGGGTTTCACCACGGGTGAAAAGACCCGAACCATGCGCACGGGGGCTGATATCCACCTCGCAGGTAATCTCGCGAACTTCGTCCAGCTTGCGGTTATCGGGGCGTTTGCCATCGTTGAGGATGCGCTCGCGGACAATCATGCGCTCGGCTTCATCAAAAGCGGCGCTGGCTTCCTTGGCCTGCTCGGGCGTGAGTTCCACGCCGTTGGCAACTTCCAGGAGGTAGGCAGCCTTGATTTCGTCCATGCCGCCGTAGAGGTTCTCTTTGCTATAGGGCAGGTCCAACAGGGCGCGCACTCTATTCTGAACAGCGGCTTTCGCCTGTTCAAAGCGTTCGGTATTGGGTGTGGCTAATTCCACCTGTTTCTTGGCTTTGCCAAGTTCGGCGGCCATTTGTTCCTGCACGGCAATAATGGGTTGGATGGATTGATGGGCAAGCTGAAGAGCTTCAACCATCAATACTTCCGTGACCTCGTTGGCGCCAGCTTCGACCATCAGGATAGCGTCCTTGGTGCCGGCCACGCGCAAATCCAACGTGGAGACTTCCATCTGCTGGATGGTGGGGTTCACGACCAATTTGCCGTCCACGAAACCGATACGCACAGCGCCAACAGGGCCACCGAAGGGAATATCAGAAATCATCAGAGCGGCGGAGGCGGCGTTGATGGCCAGCATGTCCAGCGGGTTTTCGTTGTCCGCGGAGAGGGACATCAGCACAACCTGCACCTCGTTGCGCATGCCTTCGGGGAAGAGCGGGCGCAGCGGGCGGTCAGTGAGACGAGCCACAAGGGTGGCGTCGGTGGAGGGGCGGCCTTCGCGGCGGAAGAACGAACCGGGGATGCGGCCGCCGGCGTACATGCGTTCTTCGTAGTCAACGGTCAGCGGGAAAAAGTCGGTGCCTTCGCGGATACCACCCATCGTGGCTGCCGCGAACATCATGCTGTCACCCTGGCGGAGGATGACGGAGCCGCCAGCCTGGCGCGCGAGCCGGCCGGTTTCAAATGTGACCTGCTTGTCTCCAAGCATGGTCGAATAATACTTAGCTTCTGGTTTCATTGTGTCCTTTCACTGGTGGCACCAGTTCAGGGACTGAAAGCCACGGACCAGGGAGAGCAATTTGCCTGATCAACGCCTTTCAATACCCGACTGGCGCCAAAAAAAATTGGTTGTTAACGCTTAAAACCGCGGGAGAACCTCGTGCAGACAGGATGGGCTGCCGTCAAAGGTTTCACCCGCGGTTGAAAGCAAAGCTTAATAGGATTACTTCTTACGGATATTGAGTGACTCAGTAATGGCAAGAAAACGGTCATAATCCTTTTGGCGCAGGTAAGCCAGCAATCTTCGCCGCTGGCCAACAAGCTTCAGCAGCCCGCGCCGGGAACTTTCATCGTGGCGGTTGACGCGCAGATGAGTGGTGAGTTGGTTGATACGGGTGGTCAGGATGGCAATCTGTACTTCAGGTGAGCCAGTATCTCCGGGCTGACGCTCGTATTTCTTGATAATCTCATTTTTTTCAGTTGGGTTTAAAGACATGACGTCTGCTCCTAAATTTATTTTGCAGGTCTCCTGGTTGGCAGCCTTAATTAAGACCGCATAACCGGACCAGTCAATGCCCACATTATATCAGGATTGGGACAGGACGCAAGGAAAAGATAAGACAGGCATGGCCGAGGAAAAACACCCAGCTGACTCGTCCCTCGCGCTGAAATGGATAGCCAAATTTGGCTCGCCAGGTCTGAGACTGGTTTGCCAAGTTCAAGGCCACAGAACAGCCGAATCGGAATCCTTGACCGCGGGCGCGGAATAGACGCACCGAAAACCAAGGTCTTTGCTTTCATCAAAGGTCAGGTTGTAACCACGGCTGGCAGTGCGCAGGTAGGTCCAGCTGTTAGCCCAGCCACCCCCGCGGATAGACTTCATACTGCCCTGGTCGGGGCCCAACGGGTTCACGTAAGCGGAGGCCTTGTAATAATCCTCGTCGTACCAGTCGCTGGTCCATTCCCAAACGTTGCCGGCCAGGTCCAGCGCGCCATACGGGCTGACGCCATCCGGGTAGGAGCCGACTTCCTTTGTGTCGCCTATACAGGGGATGGCGGCGTCGCTGT
>JAKOSR010000132.1 GCA_029777225.1 Chloroflexota bacterium | reverse complement strand
GAGCTGGCGAACGGGTATTATTGCGCGCCGACGCTCGTGGCCGACGTGCCCCTGAGCCAGCGCCTGTGGAGAGAGGAAATGTTCCTGCCCATCCTGATGGTGACGGCCGTGGACAGCCTCGAAGAGGCCATGAAGTACGCCAATGACGTGGATTATGGTTTGACCGCCGGCTTCTTTGGCAGCCCGGATGAAGCGGAGTGGTTCCTTGACCATATCGAGGCGGGGACTGTGTACACGAATCGTCCCCAGGGCGCCACAACGGGTGCCTGGCCGGGGTTCCAGCCCTTTGGCGGATGGAAGGGGTCTGGTTCCACGGGTAAGAACGGCGGTGGGTATTACTACCTGCCGTTTTACATGCACGAACAAAACCGCACGCGGGTGCGGAGGATGTAGTTACTTTTATAAGCTTGCTTCCAGGGAGGCAGATGGCCTGCCTGGAAGCAGACTATTTGGGTGAACGGGTAAATGTTGCGGAAACTTGGCGTTTTGCTCACCATCATTGGGGCCATTTGCACTGGTGTGCTGATCTATGATTGGTGGACCGACAAACCCATTTCCACCACGCTTCTCTTTGGGGTGTTGGTGTTGCTGCTGGGAATGGCCCTTTCGCGCCGACCGCGGGAACCGCTTGAGGGCGGTTCGGCTGGCTCTCTGACACCCCCCAGCAAGAAGAACCGCAAAGAGCACAAGTCCTGGGTATCCCGGCAATAACCATCCCGTAGAGACAACAAAACAAGGCAAGACATGACCGAAAAAAAGCCCCTGGAAGTATTGAGCACCATCAACTTAACTGAACACCAGATTGAACTCATCAAAGCCGCCCACCGGAACATCCACCTTGTGGTTTACAGCGCCAAGGACGTGGCTGAGGTCACCCCTGAAAACTGGCAAAAAGCGGAAGTGCTGCTTTCAAGTGGCCGGCAATTGCCCGCGCCTGACCAGGTGCCCAACCTGCGCTGGATACAGGTGACCTACGCGGGCATTGACCCCGCGCTCAGCGCGCCCATTGTGCATGAACCCGGCATCCAAACGACCTCCGCCAGTGGTGTGATGGTCAGCCAGATGGGGGAATACGTGCTGATGGCGCTCCTGATGCTGGGGCACAAACTCCCTGAAACCATTACCCTGCAAAAAGCGCGCAAATGGGGCAGTAACCTTTCCAAATCCCTGCAGCCCAGGGAATTACGTGGCAGCACGGTTGGGATTGTGGGCTATGGCTCGATTGGCCGGGAAGTGGCGCGCCTGCTTTACCCCATGGGCGCGAATGTGCTGGCCTGTAAACGGGATATGATGGCGCTCCAGGATACGGGTTTCACGCCGGCCGGCCTGGGCGACCCTATGGGCAACTATTTCAAGCGCCTTTACCCGATTGAGGCGCTCAAAGGGATGCTCCCCGAGTGTGACTTCGTGGTCGTATCGCTGCCGCTGACGCCTGAGACGCGCTATTTATTCAACGCGGAAATGTTCACGCATTTCAAGCCGGGCGCGTTCCTTGTGAACGTATCGCGCGGAGATTTGATTGATGAAAACGCGTTGGTCCAGGCGATTAACCTGGGTCAGGTCGGTGGGGCGGTGCTGGATGTCTTTTCCCAGGAGCCGTTGCCTACGGAAAGCCCGCTTTGGGACCTGCCACAGGTCATTATCACGCCGCATACCTCAGGCGCTTCCACTCACCTGGTGGATGATGTCGTGGCCTTGTTCGCAGAAAATTTGCGGCGTTATGTCGCCGGCGACCCCCTCTATAACGTGGTGGACGCGGAAATCGGGTATTGATATTTCGCGTATGAATTAATAGCGCACGCGGTATGTTCAGCCGAACTGCCGAAGATAACCCCGCTAGTTAAAAGTAGTCCAAATGTAATAATCCTCCGGGTTTTCATTCTGGCTACACTTATCCCTTGCGTCTCCCCAGAGGATTTGGTCACATAAAGATAAATCCTGTTTGAAATAGGCCGCGTGCCAGTAACACCAATCTTTCCCATAAGATGTGTCTTCTATTTTGGCAGACAGGCAGAGGTCTGCATCCGTACCTGGATTGGCTTTAAAGGGGCTGCCACAAACGCCGTCAATCGGGGCGAGCCAACTCTGGCAGCTCGTCCCAACCAGGCAAGCGTTTTCATCCCATCCACCGCAACTGACACAGGAATTATCAGGCATGCAGTTGTAACCTTCCCTACAAAGACTACCGGCGCAACAAGGATCGTTATATCCCCCACAGCTCTCACAAATACCGGCTTTGCAAACATCGTACTCTGGTAGAAAGCAGGGGTTCTCCCCCGGGCAGCATACCTCCCCTGTGGTACCGCAGCGTTCACAAACGCCAGCATTACAGTAATTCATTCCCTGGGACCCACAGGGTTCCTCACCAGAACAGCAGGGCTGCCCTTCTTTGCCGCATTCAATACACACCCCCGACTCACATTTCTGATTATCCGAAAAGCAACCACTCGTCGGGCAACACGGTTGGTTCAAATAACCACATCGTTCACAAACGCCGGTGTCGTTACAATACGAATAATTGTCTTTACACCGATCACCTTTTTGGCATTTTTGACCCACTTCTCCCTTGCAGCCTAACAGCAAACCTAAGATTATCAAAAAAAGAATTTTTCTGTTCATGCCCGGCCTCTTATTTCTCAAGATATAAAAGAACGTCAAACAGAAGGCTGCGATGAGGTCCACCAGGACGCCTGCATAGGCGAAGCGTTTGGAGACAGAATCACGGTCATTTTGGCGTGTACTGGTCCAGCATGGATGCACCTCACACTGGTCATTTGGATGAAATCTCACAAACTTCGTGAGTTACCTGCTGAACTTTATTTTTGTGATGATACGATGGACTAATCAGGGCACTTTCTATTGGTGGCCTTAAGTAAATAGTACAGGATAAAATCCATCACCACAAGCAGGTGTTTACTGGCTCGCGATATAATTTGCCCATGGACCTTTTTGATTATTCCATGGACCAACAAATGCGCGAACAGGCTCCCCTGGCCGCGCGCATGCGGCCGCGCACACTGGATGAGGTCGTCGGGCAGGACCATATCATTGGGCCGGGGTCGCTGCTGAGGCGGGCCATCCAGGCGGACCGGCTTTTCTCATCCATCATCCTGTATGGGCCGCCTGGAACGGGAAAGACCACGCTCGCGCGGGTCATTTCCAACGTAACCAAAGCCCATTTTGAAAGCCTCAGCGCGGTGTTAGCCGGCGTGGCGGATTTGCGCCGGGTGATTGATGAGGCGGCGGAAAGACGGCGGCTCCATCGCCAGCGCACCATCCTGTTTGTGGATGAAGTGCACCGCTGGAATCGCGCCCAGCAGGACGCGCTGCTTCCACACGTGGAAAACGGCATGGTGACGCTGATTGGCGCGACCACGCAAAACCCCTATTTTGACGTCATCAAGGCGCTCGTTTCCCGTTCCCGGATCTTTGAACTG
>JAKOSR010000131.1 GCA_029777225.1 Chloroflexota bacterium | reverse complement strand
TAGGAGCTGAACTCATGTATCCATTGCTGGATGCCTGGCTGGCAAGGTAAGAGCTGGCAAACACATTTATTACCGCGCTGATAATCCAACCCAGCGCTGCCCCGCCCAGCCCGCCGACAAAGCCAATACCAGCCGCCTCGCCCAGAAATATGGTCAGAATGTTGTTGTTGGTCGCGCCGATGGCTTTCATAATGCCAATTTCGCGGGTGCGCTCCAGGATGGACATGGTCATCGTGTTCGCGATGCCAATAGCAGCCACCAGCAGCGCGATCGCGCCTACGCCGCCAAAGATGATTTGCATAATCGTGAAAAACGAGTTTATCCCCTGCACCATGGATTGGGGCGTATACGCCTGTAAACCCAGGTTGATAATCTGTTCGCTGATGGCGACGACTTCTTTCGGGCTTTCCGCTTTTACCAGGATCTGGCCATAGCCGTCTTTCTCGCGGTTGATTTTTTTGCCGAGCCCCCATTCGTTCCAATGGGTGAGTTCATCCAACGTCATATACATGTTGTAATCAGACTCACCTTTGCTTTCCTTAAGCACGCCAACCACTTCCATGTTATACGAGCGGCGGGTCACTGTGCCGTCCTGATTCGATTTCACAAGAGTCACTTTTAACACCTGGCCCAATAAATCCGGCGGATCGATGGGTTCCGCGTTGGGTCTGGGGTTGGGGTCGTAAAAGTTGCGGTTGACATATGCTCCAACAACGAGCTTGCCCCTGCCAAGTTCAGTGGTTCCCTGGGCGGCTTCCAGGTTCATATCCGCCAGGTCTGATATGTCCACACCCTGGAATGAACCCCAGGCGCTGAGCTTTTTCAGGCTGATTTCTGTGCCGATGCTGGCATAGTCCTGAATAATCACGCGTTTGACGCCAGGAATGGCTTTGATTTGATCTATCACGGAGGGGGTAATCAGCACAAGGTTCTGCATATCACTGCCTCCACCGCCGCCACCACCGCCACCGCCCCGAATCATACCGGATGTTTCGCTCGGATAACCCGGGTAAACGGTAATATTCGATAAGTCGCTGATACCCCATAAAGATTCGGTGGCATTCTTTTGCAAGCCCGCGCCTAGCGAGACCAGCGTTACCACCGCGGCGGTGCCAATCACCACGCCAATTGCGGTCAGAAGCACTCTTCCCTTCCGACGTGAAAGGTTGGCGACGATTAATTCAACCAGGTCGCTAAATCGCATAGAAATCCTTATCAGGCACCCCGATGGTCGAAGAGGCGCCCCTGCCCTCCATGAATCGGCATTTCGGTGGGTTGGTCAATTTGGCTGCCTGTGCCGATTCCTAAAAAGCCTTTGATCGCGGACCAAAGCTTGGCCCAAAAGCCGACCGGCTGTTCCGGAGCGACAGGCGGCACCCCGCCTTCACCGGGGATTGGTTCCTGTGGGAGCTCCATCGCTGGCTGTACCTCAATATCCAATGTGGATTGATACACACGCAGCTGATTGAAATCATCGGTGTAACTGATGCTCACATTGACCTTGGCTGGTCCTTCTGTATGGGGTGTATACATGACGTCCAAAGTAAAGTAACCGCCCGGGTCCAGGGAGCCTACTAAACTGGTGTTGTTTTGCAGGTCGCCAGAATCGGTGCTGACTGTCATATTCCCAAGCACTACGCTCTTCCGGGATAGGTTGGTAATCTGGATAGGGAGTGTTGTTTGCTGGTCTTTATAGATGATGCCCGCGTCCCGGTAAAAAACCGTTTCCAGTTGGGGGAGGGCAAAAACCAACAGGGTGATGAGCTGGTCATCTACTGCGCGCGTTCCACCTGGGGTTGTATACACCAGGGAGACTTTCAGGGGGTAAGCGCCGGGGACGGTAGTGACATTGACCACAAAGGCTTGCTCTGTTTCAATTGCAGCGCCAACTGGCATATT
>JAKOSR010000130.1 GCA_029777225.1 Chloroflexota bacterium | reverse complement strand
ACCAGGGTCAGAATGATTCTACCGGCTTTGCCGTGTTTTTTTGTGGTTGGTTGAGTTGTCATGTTGCCTCCAGGAATGCAAGTAAATACTATAGCATCTTCCTGTTGGTTTTTCATTAGAAACCTTCAGCAAAACGCCTGCTATTCAGCTTCATAAAAGGATTACTTGATTAAGGCTGAAATTTGTTTGAAGGCAGGATGGTCAGCGGCGCGTAACAGGGAAAACAAAGCCATTTCCACCGTGGTCAGATGCACGCCACAGCGGGACATTTCCAGCAGCGCGGTTTCCTTGTCCGCCGGGTTGCGGGAGGAGGTGGCGTCCGTGAGCAGCCAGGGTTCGTAACCAGCATCCAGCAGGTCAATGGCGGCCTGGTAGAGGCAAATGTGGGTCTCAAAACCACACAGCAGCACCTCGTGCGGGCCAACTCTTCTAGCGCGGACACCAGGGCAGGCGCGCCCATCGCGCTGAATGTGACCCGCGGATATTCCAACTGCCCGGCTAACAAGGCCGCGATTTCCGGGATGGTGTGGCCAATTTTTTCGGGTGCCTGGGCGGTTAACAACACGGGGATGGATAGCAGATCCGCGGCAGTAACCATGCGGACCACCTGCCGGCAGGCAAGTTCGCTCTGCGAGACCACGCGCGCCAACCTGCCCTGGGCATCAATGACCATCAGCACCGTTTTCTTAATTTCCAACATGCCGCCTCCCGCGTTCTTCTATATGGCTATATTATAATCAGGCGAGGAGACAGACATGTTAGGTATCGCGGAAGGCTGGCAAGTGATTGTGGACGCGGCCAAAACCTGGTGGCAGGATTGGTCCAACCAGGCGTTGGTCTGCCTGGCTGCCATCCTGCTGAGCCTCACCATCGTTTTGTACCCCGCGGCCCTGTTTGGGGTCTTTCATGAAGCCCGCGACCTGACGCATGGCCTGCGCACCGGCCTGGCCGGCTTTTGGAAAGGCTTCAAGACCGATTTTCGCAACAATCTGGTTTGGGGGATGGTGAACACGGTTGTGCTGGCGCTATTAGGTCTCAACATCTGGTTTTATGCCAACACCCAATACAGCTTTGCCCCGGCACTGACCGGTTTCTCAATCCTGCTCGGGGTGTTCTGGTTAAGTTGGCAATTTTTCAGCCTTGCCTGCCTGTTCCTGCAGGAGGAACGCTCGCTCAAACTCGCCTGGAAAAACGGCTTCGCGGTGATGGTCAGCCATCCGCTTTACGTGACCCTCATCTCCATTCCAGTGCTGGTGCTGTTGTTCCTTTCAGCGCGTTATTTCATCCCCCTCTTTTTTGGGGCGGAATCGCTGCTGGCGTTGCTGGGACTGATGAGCATCCAGCGCACCCTCAAGGCCTGACGCCCGCGCGTGGCCTTCCACGTGCTTGCGTGATTTCCGAGGTTTTGTAGAACGCGCGCGCTCCTTTTTCAGTTGAATCAGGGAGCCAATATACTATAATCAAGTGCAGACCAGTGCTATCGAGCACCACAGGAGCATTTATGGCCAGAAAAAGTTTGGGCTACATCGAATTGGTTTGGATCTGCGATAGCTGCCAGACGAAGAACCCCGGCGCGATTAAATCCTGTACCAGCTGCGGCGCTCCCCAACCCATCAATGTGCGGTTTGAAAAAGTGGACCCGGAGACCTTCAACCTGGTGAAGGATGAAGCGCTGTTGCGTATGGCAAAATCCGGGCCGGATAAGCATTGTCCGTTCTGCGGCACGCGCAACCTGGCCTCAGCGACCACTTGTGTTGAATGCGGTGGGGATTTGACCGTGGGGGCCACCTCGCGGCCAACCGGGGAAGTGGTGGAACTCGCCGGCCAAACTCCCGCGATAACCCCTCCTCCAACCACCTCAGCCAGGCCGAAAATATCCAAAGGTATGCTGATACTGATCGTGGTTTTGGTACTGGGTTTGTGCGCGCTTATGTTCGTGGTGCTCAGCCAACTCTTCAAAACCAGCGCGCTAAACGCGACAGTCAGCTCTGTGAAGTGGGAACGTGCCATCGTGGTGGAAGCCTGGCAGCAGGTGGAAGGCAGTGGCTGGATGAGCGACCTTCCTGGCGACGCGGACATCATTGACTGCCAATCCCAATTCCGCTACAACTCGGACACGTACAAGCCCAATTCGACCGAGGTTTGCGGGACGCCCTACACGGTCGATACCGGCACCGGCTTTGGGGAAGTGGTGCAGGATTGCTATTACCAGGTCTACGAGGATTACTGTCGCTACAACATGATGGCCTGGACTACCGTGGATACCCTCAGCCTTTCGGGCTATGACCTTAACCCAGCCTGGCCGACTGCCAACCTGTCCAACACGCAGCGCTTCGGCGACCAGACCGCGCGTTACACCATCTGGTTTGATGCCGATGGCCAAACCTATTCCCTCACCACCAGCGATCTGGCTTTATTTCAGCAGGCTTATCCCGGCAGCGATTGGACGATTGAGGTGAACAACTTTGGCAGTGTGAGTAGCGCGGAACCCGCCAACTGACTGCATCCTTCTGAGGCAAACAAAAAGCGCCTGCTTCGGCGCTTTTTGTTTGCTTTCCATTAATCGATTTACTTGAAACCGGCCACCTTGAGCCAACCGTCCGCGTGTTTGAACGCATAGACAGGTGACCAGGCGAGCCCGAACAGCTCAACCACGATATCCTTCTTGAGCGGGGTGACGGTCACCTCCCGGATGGTGCCGGCGGTGGAGGTGCTCTTTTCTTTCAGAGCGGCCAATTCTTCCTGCATTTTCTGGTCAAGCTCGGCCACTTGTTCATCGTAGAGCTTAATCATCTGTTCCGACTCATCCACGTTGGATTTAGCGGTCGAGGTCAGGCGGCGCTTGGTCAGGGAGCTGTTTATGCTCTTCTTGCGGCCGGAGAACAGCCCAATCACCGTGGAAAGGCCGGTGCCGGCTTCCTCCATGCGGCGCTGGTTCAGGGTCTTCTTATCCTTTTCCAGCTCCATCTCTTCCTTCATCTTCTTGACTTCGATGGCCTGCTTGAGCTTTTCGTACTTATCTTGAATCTTTTTTACCGCCTCGGAAGAAGCACCGGAGCCCTCTTTCGCGCAGCGCGCTTCAAAGTCTTCCCGTGTCTCGCCTGGTTTGGAAGTCAGCTTGAGGGAGTCATTGGTATACAGGGTCAGGGTATTGCTACGGTAAATCCACTCAGCGAAGTCCTTGGAGAGGTCCGCGAAGTTTTTCTCATCATCAAAAGGATAAGCCAGGGTCCCGAAGGTCGCGTTTGGTAGAGGCCGGCTTTCCAGGCGGGTTGTATCCAACGGGTCGATGATGTAATCCTGCCAGCGTACAAGACCACGTCCCTCCAGCCTGGGTAGGCGGACGGCCACCTTGGATTGTGTATCCAGGTTATAGGTGCGGTTGGCAAAATAAATTGTTGCCTGCCCAAACAGGGAGGGCTCGTAATGATAGAGCGGGTTGCCCGGGTTGGAGACACCATTCTGGGAAGCCTCGCCCATCGCTTCGGAGATGTTCCGGTTGACCGGCAGGTAGAGCACGTTGACCTGCGAACCAAGCGTGGGCTCGGTTTGCACACCGGGCAGGTTGCCGTTGCCACCTCCGCGGACTTCGGCCGCGCTGACAGACGCCGCGCCAGAGGGCAAAACGGCAGCGCTTGAAGCGAGCTTGCCCTCGGCATCCACAAGCTTGTTTAGCTCGTCCAGCCGGTTGCGCGTAATTGGCCCTGGCAGGTAGTTCATCGCCCAGCGGGTGGTGAAAATGACGGGGGCCTTGGCGTGCACATTATGGAGCAGGAACACGCGTTTTCCGAGCGCGGAAATGGTTTTGTCGAAGTAGGCACGGTCCAGGTTACCGGCCACGCTATCGAGCCCGTCCAACAGGCGCTGTTTGTCCTGGTCAGTCTGCAACTTGCCGATAATCCAGGTGCCGGTGTTGGAAAGGGCTTTGTAATCCAGGTCAATTGGGTTTTGAGTGGCCACCACCAAACCCACGCCAAAGGCACGCGCCTGTTTCAGCATACGCAGGATGATGGGCTTGCTGGGGGGATTGGCGATGGGGGGCAGGTAACCCACGATTTCATCAAAGTAGACCAACGCGCGCAGGTTTTGCGTGCCGGACTGATTGCGCATCCAGGTTTCCACCGCGGAGTAGAGCAGGGTGATGAAGAACATGCGCTCGGCGTCCGCCAGGTGAGCCAGGTAGAAGATACTGTGGCGCGGTTTCCCGTCTGGGGAATACAGGAAGGAGCCCACATCCAGCGGCTTGCCCTGCAACCAGCTTTGGAAGGCCGGCGCGGCCATGAAGTTGTTTAGGAGCATGGACAGTTCAAAACGGTCCTTCTCCGGGTAAAACTTCGAGACCGGCAAAACCCCAAGTTTCTCAAAGGGTGGGTTCTGGGTCTGGAGAATCAGGTTTTCAAGGTCCAAATCCTGTCCCTTGCTCCAGGCGTTTTCAAAGATATTGGAAAGCAGGATATGTTCCCGTGAGCGTACCGGGTCAAGGTCCTTGAATCCCACCAGGCCAAGCAGGGCGGTGACGGTGCTGCTGATATTTTCCCGCAGCATTTCCTTGTTTTCCTCCCAGCTGACGGCCGGAGCCTTCAACGAAGAGAGGATGCTGACCGGGATGGCTGAATCGGAACCAGGGGTATAAACTGCGTAATCAACCGCGTTTGCCAGTCTTTCAATGCGGGCCTTGTCGATGCCCCAATCTGCCAGGCCTTTTTGCCAGCTTGCGGCGGCTTCTTCGCCGGCCTGCTGCGCCGTCTTGCCGTCGCGCCGAGCGGCATCCTCATCCACCCATGCAGCAAAGTCGGCTGGGAGTAAATCGGGGAAATGGAGCAGGTGATTGGTCAGGTCTCCCTTGGGGTCAATCAGGATGGCCGGGATGCCCTGCAACGCGGCTTCCTCAAGCAGGACAATGCCCATGCCGGTTTTGCCTGAGCCGGTCATACCGGTGATGACGCCGTGCGTGGTCAGGTCCGCGGGGTCGTAAAAAACGGGCTTTTCCGGATCGGCCTGCTTGGATTGCAGGTCGTAAGCGCGACCGAAAAAAAACTCTTTGTCATTAATTTCCATGATTCCTCCACTGTCCATGATGTAGATGAGGGAAATTATAAATCAATGTGGAAAGACCGGCGGCCGCCTTGTTAACAATTCTTAATCAAACAAGGTTGATTCTCCGACCCCAAGAATAATTTACAAATGGGACCAATTCCTCATCCGTTACAAACAGCCAGGCTGCTTTACGGCAGTACCGCCGAGTAGAGCGCGTTTTCGTAGGCCAGGAACACAACCCGGTTGGCACTAACGGAAAAAGCGGTGACCGGTCTGCTGGGGAGCAGCGTGCTGCCACCGGATGCGCGTAATATCCGGTTCAGGTTGAGGCGCAGGCTAAACTGGTAGAGCTCGGCCTTCGCAGGTTCCAGGAAGTAGATGGAGGGGTCCGGAGGGGGTGAATAGGAAAGCCTGCTGAAGCGCAAATCGGTAAAATCCAGGGCCGGCACACCCTGCCGTCCATCCTGGAACAGGTAGGGGTCCTGGCATTCCAGCTCTCCAGTCACGTTGGAGGCCAGGCAATGGGAGGTGTGGCCGTCTTCATACAGGATGAAGAGTTCGTCGCCACCCGCGGCCAGCCCAATGGCGGTACCCAGGCGGGTTGGGACGTCCCCGAAATACGAGTCTGGCTCCCTGTCGAATTGGGTCGAAAACCCGCGGTAAATCCAGACGACATTATTGATTGGGTCCATCACGAAGAGGCGGCCACTGTCGAAGGAAATGCCCCGGATTTTTCCCCAGCCGGCTGCCGGCGCAATCAGGCTTACCCCCACGGGGGTCCTGCCAATCGCGCAGTACAGGATGTTCCCGTTCGCGTCAATCCCCAGGATGGGGGCCTTGGCCGGGTTGTTAATCGGGATGACCGCGACGTCCACCAAGGCGCCAACCGACACGCCTTCATAGGTGCCTGGTCCGCAAACAAAGCTGGTGTCCTGCTCGTATGTCCCACTTTTGAGACCCATGTGCAACACCTTACCACTTTTGCCATCCAGCAGGTAAATATCGTTGTTGATAGGGATGATGGATTGAATGGAAAGCCCGGGGTAAAGCGCTGGGTCGAAGGCCGGCTTGTACACCAGGCGCACAGCACCGTCCAGTCCATCCAACCCTGCCTGCGCCCGCGCGCGCAAGGTGGTGACCTCGTCAGAAACCCGGTAAGCCGCAGCCTTATCCAGCCAGGCCAGCGTTTGGTTCCAGCCTTCGCGTTGCGATTCGGCCGTATTCATTTGAACGGCATTGCCAGCGGCTGCCTGGGCCTGGGCCAAAAAGTATTGATACTGGTCTTCCAGTCCCCGGGCATTAAAGAGCATGGCGGCCAGCGCGACCACCACAATGGGCACCAGGATTGCAATCAGGAATTTCACACTGGCTGGCAGTTGGGCAGCCGGGGTCACCGTCTCCATTGGCGCGGCCGACCCCTCCCCCATTGCCAAAGCGGCCTTGTCTTCCATTTTCTTAAGCCAGCCCGCGCTGCGAGCCACGCCATTATAAGCGGTTTGTTTTATCTGCTCCACTGGGATGGAAGCCTTGGGTTTCGTCTCCCGCACGACTGGTTCGAGGCTTTCAGCTGCGGCCTCTTCAGGTTGGATGGCTGCGACCACGGCTTCAGGTTGGCCAGGCAACGCCACTGCTTCCATTTCTTCCTCGTCTTTGTCCAATGAAGGCTCTGGTGCCTTTTCGAGCTCCTGTGAGGGAATTTCCGCCTCTGGTGCCTCAGCTGACACTTCGGGTTCAGGTTTGTCGGGCACTTCAGGCAGCACCGTGGGCGCAATGGCCAGGTGGCCAAACAAATCTTCTGCCAGGGAGGATTCTTTGGACGTCTCCGCCAGCTTTT